>JBJKQR010000013.1:0-18930 GCA_046735395.1 Fidelibacterota bacterium
GGGATCAATCATTTTATCCAAAGTGATTTCAAACAGGGTTCCTTGAGATTGGGAGGATTGATGACCTTTCATTTTATCCTTTCGTATTGCCATGTTTTTAATGAATTTAACACATTCTCGGATAAAACACCAAGATAATTATTAAGATATATCTATTATTATCAATATGTTATGTGATTATTAAGGGGCGACTATATATTTTATCATCCTGTTGGGAATCGGTATTTCAAAATCCCGGAAGATTCAGACACAGGGTGATTTCGCTGTCGCCGGACGGACTCTGCAGCCCTGGGTTCTGGTGGGTACAATGCTGGCTACCTGGATCGGAACCGGATCGGTTCTGGGGAACGCGGGGGAAGCGTATCGCAGCGGAATCGCGGCCCTGATCCTGCCCCTTGGCGGAATCACCGGTATCATTCTTTTGATCCGTATCGCCGGAAAAGTCCGGAATATGGACGTATTCACCGTTCCGGAAATTATCCGCCGCCGTTTCGGCGATACTGCCGGAATTCTATCGATTCTCGCGCTGGTTTCCGCCTATATGGTCATCGTCTCCTACCAGTACAATGCGGGGGGCGCGGTACTCCATACCATATTCAACGGCCAGAACGGGAGCGCAGGACTTTCACTTGCCTCCGCGACTGTTATCGCCGCCATTGTCATCGTCCTCTATACTATGCTGGCAGGCCTGCTGAGCGTTGCCTTCACCGATGTGGGCAATGGCATCCTCATGACCCTGACCCTGCTCATTGCTCTCCCGGTTCTGATCTGGAAAACGGGAGGCCTCTCGGGTATGGATGCGGCCTTTTTAGCCCAGGGGAAAAGTTCTCACATGCAGCTCTTCGGTGTCTATTCGGGCCTAAATATTCTGAATTTCCTGCTGCCGCCCTTTTTACTGGTTCTGGGTGATGCCAATATGTATCAGCGCTTCTCCGCCGCCCGTGACGCGCGCGGAAGCCGCCTGGCGGTCATGATCCTGGTTTTTGCCGTCCTGCTCATCGAGGGCCTGATCATCACCCTGGCCTGGATGAGCTCCAGCCTGGTTCCTGAAGCCGTCAACGGCCGGCATATTCTGATTTATGCCGCCTATCATTTCATGCCCCCTCTTCCGGGAGCGCTCATGCTGGCCACCATTATCGGCATCATCGTCTCGACCGCCGATTCATATCTGCTGGTTCCGGCCACCACCCTGATCCGGGATCTCTATCTGAAATATATTCGCCCCGACACATCGGAACGGAAAATTGTTCTGCTCAGCAGGCTCACGGTTCTGCTTCTGGGATTCGCGGCCTATCTGCTGTCGCGGGGCTTTGCCCGTTCCGCCGGTTTTTTTGATCGCGCCCTGTATGCCTATACAATTTACGGTGCATCCATCACACCCAGTCTTCTGGCCGCGCTGTTCTGGAAACGTGCCACCTCCGCAGCGGCTGTCGTTTCCATCTCCAGCGGAATTCTGGTCACCCTTCTCTGGAAGGAAAGCTCGCTGTTCACCCTTTTTCTTCCGGAAACTCTAACGGCAAATCTGAACGAAGTCATCCCTGCCACGGCAATCTCGGTCCTGTCTCTGATTGCCGTGAGTCTCTTTTCGTCCGGAAGATCCGGAAAAATATAAGCAAAGCTTACTTTATTTCATTAATACGAAACGAATCACAGCGCTGTGACGTCCGGACACGAGACGGCAGAAATACACGCCGGATGAGTACCCGCTCATATTCAGGTTCAGACTGTAGGAACCGGCCTGCATTTCACGGTTAAGCGCCGTCATGACATGCCGTCCCTGAATATCGTAAATATCCATCTTCACCAGACCCGGTTTATCCAGATCATAGCGAATGGTGGTCACAGGGTTGAAGGGATTGGGATAGTTCTGCGACAGGGAGAATTTCTCCGGAATCATTTCACTGACAGCGGAAACCGGCTCAGCTGTAAAATAGAATTTTACCGTATCGGCCAGTTCACCGACGCCGAAATCCTTCACAACAACCGTGATCAGGGATGTTCCTGCATAATCATTCACGGCTTTCAGCGTGAAACGGCTTCCCGACACATCACCATATTTGGAAATTAAAATATCCGATGTATCCGAAGTCGCTGTGAGCAGATGGATGTCCCCGGCATTTTCATCCGTATAATAAACATAGATGGAAAGCCGTTTTCCTGTCAGCGCACTCGTATCCGGCAATGCATCCACAACCGGAGGAAGATTTGCCGGCAGGACACCGGTGGATTTTTTTACAACCTGCAGCTGATCAATATAAATCGTTGAGGATTCGAGAGTGAAATTCTGTCTCCTGACATGAATCCCCTCCATCTTGTAACTGCTGCCGTCCATGGCACCGTTGCCGATGCCATCCCAGACTCCGATAGTATTCGGGTCTGACAGCTTCCATTCAAGCAGCTTCCAGCCACTCCAGTCCATCGCAACCCAATTCGAAACTTCCGCTATCTGGCCGCCTGTTTCATAGAGAGAAAAGCGGAAATCGTTTCCGCTTCCGTCACCATAAACGTAAGCCTGTAACGTCCAGGTCGTATCGAAGGTGACCTGATCGACCGGGGAAGCGCAATGTTCCCGCAGCCAGTTACCCGTCGTGACGGCCGCATCCCAGATATAATTAAGCTGTCCGGCCACACTTTCCTCCCCCGGAACGGAATTGGAACTGAATCCGAAAGAGGATGTTCCGTCCACACCGACCCATCCGCCAGAACCTGTGGGTGCCCACCATCCTGTTTTTGAAGAAAAATTATCAATCAGCTTCTTCTGAGCCAGAAATTCCGGACTCGTCTGCAGAACAACCGGATCCGTCAGAAGCGACGTATTTCCGACTGTATCCGCCACGCTCGTGAAATTCAATGTATACTGCGTATCCGGAAGCAGCATGCTTCGCGGCACGAAATTGACTTCGTTCCCATTGACGCTCACATACAGGGAGGCGTGCGTTCCCGGCCCTTCCAGTGAGACATCCTGAGGAATGGAAGCCGGATCAATGCTCTCATCAAAACGGCAGCTGACGACGTCAAACGGCTGAAAGGGAGTATTGAAAACGCTCGACAGCAGAACCGGACCTTCCGTATCCATATCATCCGTTCTGAAGCTCAGCTGAAAATCGCCGCCGGCCACACCGTCGCCGTCTCCGTCCAGAGCCATTCCGCTTTCGTCCACAACTGTTCCCGGAACCGTGATACTGTAGTCTGTGCTGTGCTCAAGCATATCCGGAAAAGAGACGGACACTTTTTTACGGCCGTCCAGCCAGGTGGCCTTGTCCCAGCTGAATTTCACCGAAGCGGGCAGCGGAGTGATGGAAAAAGCATTTTCAAAGGAAGCCTGATCCATGCTCTTGTCGAATTCAAACCCGATGATGGCATTCACTTTTACGAGACCCGCTCCTGTTTCGGAACAGGTCAGGGAGGCGGGAAGAGTTTGGAGTGAATCGGTCACAACCGGTGTCGACAGGCCGGATTCATTCCAGAAGCGGTCGGCAGCTGAAACGGCAAAATACTGCCGTCCGGCCAGAGTTCCATAGGGTGAAAAATCTTTCTGATACGATGCACTGCCGTCAGAGAATACAATATCCTCAATGGCGCTGCTGTCGGGATCGAAATTTTCGCTCCCGGAGCGATAGATGATATACCATTGACCGCTACCCTTCACCGGCGCCGGATCTACAGAGAGTGTATAGGAGTATTCGGAATTTTTTGTCAGCTGCAGCAGGGGCGTATCGGGTGAAACAAGGCCCTTGCCGACAGGATTTGGACGGATTTTTGCCTTATTTCCAAAAAATGTCTGCCCGGCTTCTTCCCAGTAGGAATGATCCTTCCAGCTTCCATATGAAAAAAACTGAAAGCCGTCAACCCAGTCAATGCCCCGAATGGCATTCACGATAGACGGATGACGATACCAGACATTATTATCAGACAGAATATAGGATCCGGGACCGGCGGAAAAAAGCGTTCCGTTCGCGATACCCTTGCCGATCCAATGCTGCCAGCTTTCCGTACCGCCGGTGGACAGCGCCTGAACAAATCCATTCGCATCCGTCCAGTGATAATGCATGGGCGTCAACTGGTCCACAACGCCTTCATTAAACCATAGAGCCGCGTCCTGAAACACCGAGCCATATCCCTGCCAGGTGCTCCAGTTATATTTTCCCAGAGCGGCGGCCGAAACCCGAACCCAGGGTTTAACCTGCTGAATCGAATCATGAACTGCTTCCACGAAGGCGGTCACACAGGCCCGGCGCCAGTCATCCCAGCTGGGGAAGGCGCCGCCATGGCCGAAAAGCTCGCTGCTGTCAGGAATGGCAGATCCGGACGTATGCTGCGAATCCCAGATATAACGGCTGGCCTTGGAGGACATGAGAACGTTGATTTCCCTGTCGCTCCACTGTCCGTCCATCCGGTCTTCCTTTTCAGCAAGTTCGGCCAGATCCTGAGACCCTTTGCTGCTGGAATACTCATTCCAGCGGACATAATCAAAATGAATCCCGTCCACATCGTAATTATTCACGATTTCCATGACGAGATCACGGGTATAATCGCGAACAGCCTCCAGTCCCGGAGAAACGCAGCGGCTGGCCGTCATAGGGTTGCCGTCCGCATCGCGGCAGATCCAGTCCGGATGTTCTGCAGCGACCGTACCCGAAGCAGTGGACGATGTCTGAAATGTATTGAACCAGGCATGGAGCTCGAGGCCCTGTGAATGTGCGTATTCAATCGCATAAGCCAGCGGGTCATATCCAGGATCACTGCTGCCGATATAGGAACCCCAGGGTTCATATTGAGACGGGTAATAACAGGTACCGCCCTGACGGACATGCCAGAGGACCGCATTCATATTGGCCTTTTTATGATTATCAATAATTTCACGTGTCCTGGCTTTCAGCTGATCGACGGTTGCGCCGCTCCAATATTGATGCCAGGTAATCGTCCAGGTCGCCCTGAATTCCTCGTTGGCATTCCCGGCAAACAACAGTACCGGAAGTAAAATGCCCAGAATAAGTGATTTTTTCATGTGTCTCTTCCCCTGATTATTTTAATAGTAAGATCTTTCTGCTGATTAAAATTTTACCCTCAGATTCCAGCGTTACAAAGTAAATGCCGGAAGCCATATTTTTCCCGTTCACGTCAATGGAATGCGCACCGGGCTGCACACGTTCATTCAGCAATTCACGAATCTGCCGCCCGCGGATATCGTAGAGCCGGATCGAAACAGGAGTCTGACGGCTGAAATGAAAGTTGAGAGTTGTATTGGGGTTAAAGGGATTCGGATAGGCCGGGCTGAGGCTGAATTCCTCTGCAAACACCGGCGCTGGTGCCTCTACTCCCGTCAGATAATGCAGTGCATTCAGATCCGTACTGAACACTGACAGGCCGTTCACAGCGCTCAGTACAAGGATATTCAGTACTGATCCGCTTCCCTGATGAACCGTAACTTTTCCGATTCTGTCCGGATTTGCCTGCGATCCCAATGAAAATGATTTCAACACCGGCCAGAAAGTCCGGAAGTCGGTGACCTCGGCAAGATACATCCGTTCAGCACCGGCATCATATCCGGCCATAAACTGGCCGCCATTGACGCGAATATAGTCCAGGGCGCACACATTCACCGGAAAAACATCACGGCTGTCCGCATAATCCAGAAAGCTTCCATCCGAGCGGCAGTATTTGATATCCTGTCCGGAAGCTGTATAATAGAAGGGGCTGTCATCTGAATCGGAAATAAAAGCTACGGTCGGAGATGTGGATGTGGATTTAGGCAATGCCAGTGTATCAAGCTGAAATCCTGAAACCGTCTGCCGCAGCGTGATCAATTCCTTGATCCGGCGGGGAATCCAGGAGATGCGCAGATCTCCGTTACCTTCCGATCCCCGGATATCAATATGTTCTCCGCTGGTATTTTCCACATGATCCACCCGGGCCAATTCTCTGGGATTACCCTGAAAATCATCCAGGCCCAGCAGAACAAACACGCTGTCTTTCAGGCTGCGGGTCGAGAGATAGAGTTTTCCATCCCCGGCAACGGCAATATCCCCGATCCGGCAATTCGAAGGAAACGCATCATCAAGCCTGCGGCTGTCCAATACGGAGCCATCATCCAGGTCTGTTTTTACAATCGCGATTCCTGCTGAATCCAGAATTCCCAGATAGATATAGACTCCGTCACTGGAAAATGCCCCGGCCGTCACGGTCTGATCCGGTCTCTGCGCGAGATCTGGCCGCAGCTGCCATAAAATGTGCAGACTGTCATCGACGGTCCGGAAGCGCTGCGTTTCTGACCAGCTCTCAAGTCCGGCCGGTGACACACGCCAGAAATACCTCTGACCTGCCTGCAGTGAAGCGGGCAGGTACGAAAGCCCGTGAACCGGAATCAGGCTTCCGACCGGCTCCCTGAAGAATTCATCCTCTGCAATGCTCAGAACATAATTGCTGAAGGTATCAGCAGCAGTCCAGGACATGAAGGTTGAGTCCGGATCCAGGCCTTCGGCCAGATCCTTGGGAAACAGGGAAATGCTGGACGGCGCAGATTTCGTAGCAAAGGAATAAACGGGAGACCAGACCGTGCCTGCATCCTTGCGTACACGCCAGTAATAGCGTTTGCCGTAATGCAGCAGTGAATCCGTGTAAGTAAAACTCGTATCCCCGTATGCGCTGAGATCCGTCACGATCCAGATGAATCCGGGATCTTCTGCTAATTGGAAGTGATAGCTTGAGGCGATCTCCGTCGCCCAATGAAATTTCGGATCCCGAATATTCTCGTTTTCCTGATTATCCGCAGGCTCCAACAAGGCAACCGGATCACTGTCTTCCGTCAGAATCACCTCGACAGGAGAACTCTCGTTATTCAGTCTGTCCAGAGCCGAAATCCAGATATGGTCTCCGCTCTGCCAGTCCGTCACTGTCAGTTCACTGAGATTGTCCGTCGTAATCTGCCAGATATTATCCGAAAGCGATGTATCCACGGCTGCAGAACTGCTTCGATACACGACATAGCGGTCCGCTTCACGGCTGCCGTCCCAGGTGATCCTCAGCGTGTCACCATCAAGGACGCCTGCCACATTCAGCGGGGCAGCCGGCGGAACGTTATCCTTCCAGGTCATGATCGGCGTTAGGGCCGGGCGGGCATTCAGGTCATCCCGCAGCAGATCGGGGAAGTAATTGAGGATACTGGTCGCGGAATAATAGATGCTGCCTTCACAATTTGCATTGCTGCGATTCGCCAGAATCTGATTTTTCATTTCGCTGTCGGACCAGTTCCGGTAAGCACCCTGACCCACATAGAGATGGCGGGAATTTGCCGCGGCCTTTTCACCCCACCAGGGCATGAGCTTGCCGTAATCCTGTCCGCCGCCGAAGGGCCAGTAGAGCTGAGGTGTCACATAATCGATGATTTTCCTGTCCAACCAGGTCACCGCATCACAATAAATGGCGCTGTAGGCGTCCAGCCCGACGATGCCGGAGGGAACCCCGGATTTCCAGATGCCGAAAGGGCTCATTCCGAATTTCACCCAGGGCTTGACGGCCTGAACACTGTCATAGATGGCCGTCAGCAGCTGATTCACATTATCCCGTCTCCAGTCTCCGATATTCGTGAAACCGCGGCTTTCCTTCGCGAATGTCGCCGCGTCCTGACTTGTGATTCCTTCGTATGGATAAAAATAGTCGTCCATGTGAATGCCGTCCACATCGTAGCGGTTCACCACATCCATGATCACGGACAGGACGTAATCCCGAACCTCCTGCCGGCCCGGATCCAGGATATAGGCCGTACTTTTCGACGCCCCGCTCAATTCATCCTCGGGACGGATGAAGGCTACGCTATCGCCCTTTTTGCCGGAAACGGTCAGGAGCCAGTCCGGATGCTTCACAACCACATGATGCTCAGACAGTGTATAGCCCGTGCCGGTCAGAGCCCTGTAGGGATTGAACCAAGCATGCAGCTCCATCCCGTGCTTCCGCGCTTCATCAATCGCCATCTGCAGCGGATCGTAGAAAGGTTCGGGTGCTTTGCCCTCAGTTCCGGTCAGATAGTGGGACCAGGGCTCGATCTCCGAATAATACATCGCATCACAGGAGGGCCGAATCTGAAAGATCACCGCATTGATACCGAGTGACTGCAGATGATCAAACAAAGCTGTCAATTCAGCCTGCTGAGCGGTACTGCCTCCGCTTTTCGGCCAGTCGATACCGCCGACGGTTGCGACCCAGGCTCCCCGGAATTCATATTTCGGGGATGCTGTGCCCAGAACAGCCAGAAGCAAAAGTACAAAAACGCTGCGAAGTGGTTTCACGTATTTTAATTCCTGAAATTATTTGTAGAGATAATATTTTTCTGACAATTTCCGGAAACTCTTCACATCCTTATCGAGTGTGGATTTGATATCCTTATAACGATATTTACGGAAGAATTTTTCACGGATCTTGTCACTGCCGGTGACCTTGTCAAACATGCGGTGGCGTTTTTCGCTCATCTTCTCCAGGTCCTGATCCGGATAGAGTTTGTGAGCCTGTTCCATGAGCATGAACTGCAGGCCCATCAGGTCAAAGGCATCCTCATCAAAGATGTGAACCTGAACCCCGTGCAGCATTTTCCCTTCCCATTTCCCGTAATAGGGCTTGAAATTGATGGGACGGAACAGCACGCCGTCCAGGCCCAGGCCGTTCATGGCATCAGCCATATCCTGCGCATCCATCCATTCCGCGGCATAAACCTGGAAGGGCAGCGTATAGCCCACACCTTCGCTGATGACACCCAGCTCGCCCATGACTCCCGTTGCCACATAATAGGGCGCAGAATAGGCATGGGGAATATGGGGTGAAGAGGGAACCCAGGGCAGGCCCGTATCCTCGAATTTCATCGCTCTGGTCCAGCCTTCCATCGGAACAACGGTCAGATTGCACTTGACCCCGTCCTTCAGGTAGCCTTCCTCATTTGCGATGGTCGCCACTTCGCCGCTTGTCATGCCATACACATAGGGAATGGGAAAATTGGAGACCATGGAAAAAAAACCGTCTTCAACAATATTTCCCTCGATCTTCAGGCCGCCGAGAGGATTGGGGCGGTCCAGAACCACAAAGTCCTTGCCGAATTCCGCAGCCGCCTCCATGGCTTTGCCCATCGTCGAAATATAAGTATAGCTGCGGCAGCCGATATCCTGAATATCGTAGACCAGGACATCCACATCCTTCAGCATTTCCTCAGTCGGTTTGGAGGTCTTTCCGTAGAGACTGTAGACGGGAATTCCCGTTTTCTTGTCCGTATAATAATCCACTTTTTCACCGGCGCTGTAATCGCCGCGGACCCCGTGTTCCGGTCCGTACATGGCTGTCAGCTTCACGCCCGGCGCTTCATTGAGAATATCGATGGTGGATTTCAATTTCGAATCCACACCGGTGGGATTGGTGATCAGGCCGACCCGCTTCCCCTGCAGGATATCAAAATTGCGGTCTCTCAGAACCTCTATCCCGGTCTTAACGGCAGGATGTCCGTTGAACCTCGGAAAGGCCATCGCAGCCGTGATCAGTAAGAGTGCAGATATTTTTACATAATTCTTCATTTTGATTGCCTCAGATTTTAATGATTATATTTTTACGGTACAGAATAAGCAGGATAAACCAGAAAATGATCACATGGCCGAGGGCAAAGAACAGGGACCCGTTCAGGTCACCGGCCCAGGATTGAAAGACATGCTGGTAAATCCATTTATAGCCGGTCATGGTCGTGCCGTCGGGCAGCGTCCATTTGATGATGTAGGCAATGGTCTTGACCCAGACAACACTGAGAGAAAACACGAAAAGCGGATTCGTTCCGAACACGACGAAGGGCTGAACCAATTTTTTATAGCCCTTCACATCGATGAGCAGGATCATGAAAGCCAGCGTCAGCAGCGCCCAGCCGGCCGTATAAATGACGAAGGAGGAGGTCCAGATACTCTTGTTGATGGGAAAGAAATTATTCCAGATGAGGCCCACAAACAGAAGCGGAACGGCATACCAGAACATTTCATTGACCAGGAGCGCCCGATCCTTTGTCCCGGTGATCAGTTTTCCCGTAAAGTAACCGAAAATCACCGTGACGATGGACGGAAATGTGGAGAGAATGCCTTCCGGATCAAAGGCCAGGCCGTGTCCATGCCACATATGATTCGCACCCAGGATCACCAGATCGATCTTCCGGGCCAGGTTGGTTTCGATGGCATAGGGATCACTGCCGCCGAAGAGGTACATGAGCAGCCAGTACCCGAGGAGAATGCCGACGGCCGTGTATTTCACATGTTTCTCTTTCATATACAGGACAATGAATGAAGCGCCGCCGTACGCCAGGGCAATTCGGGGAAACACACCCAGAATCCGGAAGTGAGAGAGGCTGTGACCAAAGAATCCGAAATAGGGAAAGAGAGCCAGCAGCGCGCCGATCACATAGATCAGGATGGTTCTCTTTACCACTTTTTTAATGACTTCAGGATTGGCCTGATGATCATATTTCCCGAAGGAAAACCACATTGCCACGCCCACGATGAACAGGAAAAAGGGGAAAACCAGATCGGTGGGTGTACAGCCGTTCCAGCTGGCATGTTCAAGCGGTGCATAGATATGCGCCCAGGAACCGGGATTATTGACAAGGATCATCATCGCAATCGTCAGGCCTCTGAATGCGTCCAGCGCATAGAGACGTTCACTTTTTTCAATCGTCATCGAAGACCTCCCTTGGTTTTCGCCGTTCGTCTAAAGGCTGCGGCGGCGAAAGGTTTGCTTAGTATTTATTAGTTCTTTATAACTGCGTTCCGGAAAGGCCCCGCCATTCAACGCGTTTCGGACACATTGGCCTCCAACGCGATTTGAGCTCACCCGATCACAGCGTTGTAAATCCAGACTGATTACCTCCCCGTCCCGGAATGGGACGGATGATTAATTTTCCGTCTTCTTGCCGAATTCCGGATCTATGGGAATGAATTTCAGCATAAGGAAACTGGGAATCGTGGCGATCACCACCCAGACAAAGAAATGCCGGTAGCCGATCAGTTCCTGCAGCCAGCCGCTCCACATGCCCGGGATCATCATACCCAGCGCCATAAAGGCCGTCGCGATGGCAAAGTGAGCGGTCTTGTATTCCCCGTCAGCCATGGCGATCATGTACAGCATGTAGGCCGTGAATCCGAATCCGTATCCGAACTGTTCGATTGCCACCGCCACATTCACCATGAAAAAATTGTCAGGTAAGGCATAGGACAGATAGATGTACACGGCATCCGGAAGGTTGATAGCCAGCGCCATCCACCATATCCAGTATTTCAGCCCCTGTCGGGAGGCAAATATTCCACCGAGAATCCCTCCCAGCGTGAGCATGAGAATACCTACAGTCCCGTAGACAAATCCCACCTGTCCGGTGGTCAGTCCCAGGCCTCCGGCTTCCTGCGCGTCCAGCAGAAAGGGACTGGCCAGTTTGACCAACTGAGATTCACCCAACCGGTACAGAAGCAGAAATGCGATGGATACCCAGACCTTTTCCTTGGTGAAAAAGAGCTTGAATGTTGTGAAGAATTCGGAAAACAGGGATTTGAGCTCTGCCGTCTCACCCGGTTCTTCCACGCTGGGCAGCGTAAAGCGATGGTAGAGAAAAAACATGATAAACAGGACCGCGAGAATGATAAATGTAATGGACCAGGACAAGGGAATATTGCCCGCAGTGGCGGCGTAATCGGCGGATACCGGAACTTTCAGTTTATTATCCAGCTGAAATACGGCCAGAGCAGGTATGTTCCAGTTCTGATCTGTGAAGACAAAGCGGGTTCCTTCGATGAGCGAAATATTTTTGTCCCCGGATCTGCGTCCGAAATTCACGACAATTTCCTTGCCGGGTTCGGGTGCCCCCGACAGATGAAACCGGACAACTCCCAGGTTTCCTGCCTTTTTCAACCCCTGGACAGGATTCTGATTTTCCCCGAAATGAGTCCTTAGAAACGATTCCAGACCCCGCTTCAGTGAACTTTCATTCTGAACTCTGGCGCGTTCTTCCTTGGCCAAAACTTTCGGATCTTCCGAATATCCGTTGCGAACATTTTCCGCACGGGCGGCTTTGAGAACGGAGTCTGCCTGTTCAGTGGACAGTAGCTGTATGGGGATCTGCAGTGTCGCCGGTTCGGAGAGAATTCTCAGTGATCCGTCTGCGGCATCATCAGATTCTGAAACAGTGGATACCACAACGGTCTTGGGTGAAACGGCCTGAATCGCGACCGACACATCATTCAGACCCGTACTGCTTTCCAGATAGCCGGCCAGGATGATCAGCAGGCCCTGTCCGGTAATCATGGCCAGGCGGTAAAAGGTGCTGCGAATGCCCACAAACCAGGCCTGATCATGTTTGCTGAGGCCGAGCATGTAAAAACCGTCGCAGGCGATGTCATGGGTCGCGGACGAGAAAGCAAGGAGCCAGAAGAAAGCAAGCGTGACCCTGAAGAAATTGGACAGAGGAATTGTGAGCGCCACCGATCCCAGAGCGGCTCCGATGATCAGTTCCATCGTGACAATCCAGAATTTCTTCGTTCTCAGGATATCGACGACAGGACTCCAGAGGGGCTTGATCACCCATGGCAGATACAGCCAGCTGGTATAGAGGGCAATATCCGTATTGCTGATACCC
This sequence comes from Fidelibacterota bacterium, assembly GCA_046735395.1. Taxonomy (GTDB): domain Bacteria; phylum Fidelibacterota; class Fidelibacteria; order Fidelibacterales; family DSDE01; genus JBJKQR01. Next base: position 12,635 of record JBJKQR010000013.1, read on the forward strand.
ATGCGCTTGTACATGATCACAGAGACCAGCATTACAACCACATAGGGAATACCTTCGGCGTAATACAGCGACGGAACCCAATACCAGGGCGATCTTTTTGTATTCGTTTCACTGCTCATAGTCAAGTCCTTCCATTTTTATCGCTCAATCCCTGATCCCGATTTCCTTTTCGGACAGGATCGTCCTTCGCGCTTGATTTTCTGCGACGGCTATGGTTTGCCCGCCACTCCTTTCGTTTTCAGTATATTTTCTCCAGATGGCTTCCGGGATAATAATGAAGTACAATCTCTTCCGAAGAATAGCCGTCCAGGCCCATTCCCAGGCCGCCCATCTGGCAGAGCCCGGAACCATGTCCCCATCCGGCGCCCCGATAGACAAATCCCGCTGGCTGTCCGCTGACAGGATCCGTCTCCTTTTCAATAATGACAGCACTGCTGAACAGAAAAGACGGATGGAGAAGCCGACGGGCTTCATAATCCTTGATCACTGTCATTTCCTTTGTATCTCCGCCTTCTGTTTCGTAAGTAATTCCCAATTCCAGCAGCCGGCCGCTGCCGCCACGTTTCAGGGTTTTTAAATCGACAACTTTCGCAATATCTGGAATCGCCTTGTCCTTCAGATTGGCTCTCAGGTCCTCTTCAGTGATTTTGACCGTCCAGCGGAAATATTCACCGGCTTCATCCACATGTCCCAGATATTTCTTCAGATCCGTCTGCGGGATATGAGTCGGTCCGCAGAAGCAATCCGGTGAGGAGAGAATCCACTCCCGGGCTTCATCTTCATTTGTCAGATCGCGGATGATGGGTTCAGCACTGTCACTGATGCTTTTCATATAGGGCAGGGGTGTATTTTCCCAGAGATTTTCGAAGCGTTCCATGATGCCGCCGCAGTTTTTTGAATACCGGGCATCACAGATACTTCCCGCATACATGAGAACCTGTCCCGACGTATCAGCCGCAGCCTTCTCAGATTCTGCCGAAAGATTATTGATACCCTGATAGCGCTGACAGCAGTCGTCATTGCAGACATCGAAACCCAGGTTCACATGCTTCTGTTCAATATTTGCCAGCATCCAGGACCGGGCCACGATGGTCTGTGCCTCCAGAAAGGATGGCGGACAGGCGGCGCTCATTTCACTCGTTGCCACACAGGCAAGGTATTTTTCCAGCGTCAGTTCGTTCACGACCAGCAGATGGCCGTCCGTCACGGAAATTTCTATTTTATCAGGAAGGTTCACGTCAATATGCTTTGCCCAGTGAAAGCCCCGTCCGGCAATGACGGGCCGGATGAGAAAAGCTTTTTCTGCATGAGCAATAGCCAGGCTCTTCCCGGTGAAAGTGCGCTCTCCCAGGCTGCAGGCCAACCCGCCGTCACGCATGACCACATTGAGCAGGGAATCCTGCTCCATCGTCAACGTCTGTCCATCCAGCTGTACATGAGAAGCAGCAGGAAGTTCTATGGAAATCTCATCCTGCCGATCTTCCGGCAACACGATACCCACTCTCAGCAGGGGTTCCTTTGCCGGGATCTTTCCTTTTTCTAACATGCTTAATATCCTCTGAATAATAGGGGGCACCCTTGCCCCGTCTCTTTATGGATTAAATTCCGGATCTTCCCCGGATCGGATATGTCCTGCCGTAGGCCGGGCTTCCTGTGTCTGGTGCTTGTCTCTTGAAATTTTTCTGAAAACCATTTTCATCTTCGTTTAGATTCCGGTCTCTTCCCGGGCTCTCAGGAACGGCTGATCCAGGCATCCACACCAGCGCCGATGGCCGGCGCTTCACGAAGCCGTGAAAAATGGATCAGTCCGGGAGTAATTCCGCCGCCGCGGAGATAATGATCACGGAAGGAGGCATCGGGATGGGCGCTGATCAAGTCACCGAGAACCGCCAGTATCGGTTTCCACAGGAAGTCCGTTTTCCGACTGGCCTCCATCAGGTCGCCCAGGCGCTGTCCGATGATAATCCGGTCCAGCAACTGTCCTCTGAATGCATGATCTTTCGACAGTTCGGCACGGGAAGGATTAACAAAGTCAAAGGGTGAATTCCAGCCCCGGTACAGGGTGTCCATCCGTTCAAAAAGCAGAGCACCCACGTTCCGGGCCACGGCATCCATACACTGAATGGCAGCCTGATTCCCTTTTTCTGCCAGGGCAAGAATCTGTGGAGGATATACCGAACCCTCATTCAGGTCCGCAACGGATGTTCCCGATTTCTGACTGTAAATATATTGGATGCCGCTGGCAGAAGCATAGCGTTCCAGCGACAGATCATCATCCCCCTTCATTTCCCAAGCCTTGGCAATCCAGGGTTTGAGTTCATCAAAGGGCAGGAGCTTACCGTTCAGTTTCATGGCATCCGCCACGCCCGTACCTCCGCCGAGATAATAGGCGTTTTCTACATCACTGAACAGCCCTCCTTCGGAATATTCCTCACCCAGTCCGCAATAATCCGCATCCGAACCGAGGTGGTGAATCGGCGCGGCCAGACTGAGCCCGGCGGCTTCAATTTCCGCCTCAATTCCCGCCGCATATTCTGGCATTCTCGGGCCGTTTGCCAGCGCCACGATCCCGCGGCGATCCGGACTCTTCAGGCCCGGCATTCCGATACCGATGAGCGCATGTTTTCCCGCGTGGCGGCCAAGCAGTTCGCGAATCACATCCGCGGCACATTGGATGTACACCTTCCCCTGCTGCTTCTCCGCATCCGTCAGCGAAATCGTTCCGGACATTTCCTTCAGCTGTATCCCTATCTCCACCGGTCGGTATTCCGGATCAAACTGCAGATAATCCCGATAGCTTTTCTGAACATTTTCCGTGCTGATGCTGAAGCGTCCGTTCTTTTCCAGACGATTCACAATCCAGCCGCTGACCTTGGTGGCTCCGCCGTCTATTCCAATAATGATGGTATCCGAATTCATATTATTTCCGCGTATTCCCTGTATTTATCATATTCTCATTCATTTCCGCCGTTGAGGGCGATACGCCGGGCAATGGCCTCTCTGCGCATGTCATCCTTGGCCTCGTCATTTCTGTCAATCACATCCTGGGAAATGGCATGATCCGTTCCGCCGGAGTGACGAATGACTTCATAAATCGGATCATAGATACGTCCGATGCGATAGCTCTCAGAAATTTTATTCACCATCTCATAATCTTCGCCGTAATTGCGGGCGTAGGCATCATCATTGATGGAAAAGCCGCCCATCTCCTCAATAACGGCAATGGGAATACAGCGCGGAGCGCCGGCACCATTGATGCGCAGCAGATTATTGCGCCCATTATCCTCCGTCCATTCGTCATGGGTCACGACCGGAATTTCCTCCATCCGGGTCAGGCGGCCATCCTCATGTTTTTCCCAGACTTCATAGCTGCCGATGACCATTCCGATTTTTGAATCGGATTCAAACACATCGATAGCCTTCTGAACCGCGTCCGCCTTCAGACGGTCATCACTGTCCAGCTGAATGTAGTATTTGCCCTTTGCGGCACGGGCACCCAGATTCAGACAGAATCCGATGCTGTTCACATCCACAACGATGAGCCGGATTTCCGGTTTGGACGCGTCATGGAGATCGCCGCCCTTCATGTAACGCTTCACTTCGGGAATAGTGGGATCTTCATCGCCTCCGTTCACAACGATAATGGCTTCGATATCCTGAACTGTCTGTGCCTGAATGCTGTTGATGGCGGTGCCGATAAATTCGGGACGATACCCGACAGGAATGATGACGGATGCTTTCAGTTCACTGCCATCCTCGTTTTTCCGGCTGCTCTTCCTGAACTGTCCGGGAGCCAGGTAGGCACCCAGCCGTTTCAGATGGCGGGTAACCACTTCTTCCGCTTCAACCTGAACTTCCTTGCCCGCGAGAAGGTAATCAAATACATTCGCCTTTTTACCTCCGCTCACAACCGTATACAGAGATCCGTTATATTTGTTCGATACACGGATAAGTTCGCTCCCTTCTGAAAGTTTCAGACGGATATCATACAGCGCATTGAAGCGGACCGAAGAATCGAAATTGCCTGCACCCGTCAGGGCGGAGCGGCGGAAATAATGCACTTTTCCATAATCCTGATTGTCCCGGACACGGCCCCGATGATGGAACAGCAGTTTGATTTCCTTCACGGATTCGCCGTCCTTCAGGTCATAGTCCGCGTAGATATATGCGGCATTCTCATGTCGTTCGGCAGCCATGCTGAATACATCAAGCCCGGCTTTTTTCATTCGGATCGGGTTCTGCGCATTGTCGATATACAGGATAAAATCTGAATCGGTCGAAGTCAGCGCTTCATTCAACTGTATCGACAGTACATTCGAAGTCGGCTTCACAAAAGTGAAATCCTGGCCGCTGTTCTCCAGAAGCGCCGTGACTGATTTTTCCGCCTGGCCCATGAGGATAAGTTCAAAATCCCGATTATTCATCGCCAGTACGGAATCCAGCGTTTCTCTGACAACATCCGCACTCAGGCCTTTCGCATCAGGCCCGTGCAAAATCACGGCATTTTTTCTTGACATGTTTTTTCCTTTATTCTTTACTCATATTTATGACTTCCGGAAAACACGCCCCAAGCCATTGCTAATAATAACAGGTCCTCGCCGGCCTTCAACATTCCCACCTTTCCACTTTCATGGCCAAAACAGCCACAAGAAATATCCAGTCCCCTCATGACGGAAATCAGAATAATGGCAATAAAAAAGACAAGCAGAAGGCCCAGAATCAGCGCGGCACTGCGACGAAACCGGGGTATCCACAGAGAGACGGCGACCACGCCCTCCAGCATGATCAGGTAAATGGCTGCCATGTGCAGAATCTGCCCGGGAAACAGCCGATAATAACTCACAGTCATCACAAAATATTCAGGATCCAGTATCTTGGTGACAAAACTATACAGAAACACAGCAGAAAGCAGCAGCAGGCTTCCGAAATACAGGCCGGATTTCATCGGCCTTTCAGTCATGATGCTCCTGCCAGGCCCGCCAGCCGCCATTGAAATCATAGGTTGTTGTGAACAGGTAATACAGACGGTGAGCCAGTTCCATGCTGGCCCCACAATCACTCCCGTCACAATAGCAGATCAGTGTGGCAGGACGGTCATCCATGGCTTCCAGTTCATCCAGCATATCCTCGGCCCGATCATAGGGAATATTGACAGCCCCCGGAATATGGCCCGCAGCAAAGGCGGCCGAATCCCGCGCATCCGCCAGAAAAACGTCTCCCTTCTTCAGCAGAATCTCAAACTCATCATACGTCAGAGGCAGGATTTGGGATATGCCCACCGGAGACAGATTCACGTCACCGTTCAGATTCTCAGGGTTTACGGGGAGTGTGCCCGGCCACAGAAAATAGGCCAGTGTCAGAGCCAGCGCAACCAAGCCAAGAACCACCACTCTGCGAAAGTCACCTGTAAAACTCATGGAGGTGAAAGTATAATTTTATTCCCTAAAAGTAAAGGAATTTGCGTCAGTTCGTTCGGTTAACTTGCTAAATATGAAAAGGTCCGCGTTTATACCCTCCTGAGAAGGTGATGGAGATTCCCCATTTCTCCATACAGGCTCGGAGAAAGCACTTCATACCCCTCCTGATCGAAGACGGCTTCGAGCTGAAATTCCGGAACCTTTTTCAGGATATCCATAAAGCTATCCTGAGTCCAGAGGCGGGTTCGGTGAAGCTCTTCGCTGCAGTGTCCCTTCCAGCTGATCCGGCTTCGTTCCAGACTGATGCGGCTTTCATGATTTTCCTCCATAACCGTCCAGGAGGCATGCAGAGGCTCCCCCTCCAACTCGGTGCTCCAGTTCAGGTCGAAAGCGGAACCCGGATCCAGGAAGGCATAACAGAATTCCACGATGTAATACGCGTCCGGACGCAGCATGGCCGCCGTGTTTCTGAGATGGGAAAGAATGGCGTCATCGCTCAGAAGATAGCGGAAGGAATTCACAGGATTCACGGCGCCGTCAAAGATGCGCTCCGTCCGGAATGTAGCCATATCGCCGACAAAGGCACGGCATTTCTCCAGCTTATGTCCGCGAATGAGCGCCTGTGCGAAGTCTGTCATTTCCGGTGAGAGATCATAGCCCGTCACGGAGAATCCGGCTTTTTCGAGATCCGGGAAATAGCGGCCGCTTCCACAGGCCGGCTCCAGAAGGGTTCGCACCGGAAAGGGGGAGCGGTCGAAAAGTCCGGCGTAAAACTCTATCTCAGCGCTCAGATCCCAGGAAAAGGCGGCATGATACAGTTTCGGCAGGGTATACAGGGGTTCGGTCATCTATAAAAATATCATCAGAACATGCGTGAGA
>JBJKQR010000014.1:0-52793 GCA_046735395.1 Fidelibacterota bacterium
GATCAGGACGGGATGCCCGATGTATGGGAAACAGCCCATGGCCTGAACCCGAATGATGCCAATGACCGGAATGACATCGCCGCATCCGGATATACACAGCTTGAGGAGTATCTGAATGATCTCTCCAGTGACTGGGTGAAGATTGACAACAGCAGACGGCTGCACCCGGAAACTGCGATTCTCTGCGGCAATTATCCCAATCCCTTCAATTCCTCTACGATGATCTGGTTTGAAAGCCGGACGAATGCTCCCGTTGAGATTGCCATCTATGATATTACCGGCAGGCAGGTGCAGCAGATTCATGCTTCGTCTGTTCAGGACGGCCGGACACAGTTTGTCTGGAATGGCTGCGATGAAAAGGGACGCACTCTTTCATCAGGTATTTATATCCTGAGGCTGAAGAGCGCTGAGAATACAGTATTTCATAAAATACAGCTACTTAAATAACGGTTTACAGTCAGGAGTCCTTATGTCTCTGTCAAAATACCTTCTGCCGCTGCTTCTCATTGCGTCTGTTTCAGGCCTGATGGGCCAGACGCGCAGCAGGATTGCCGGAACGGTCACCGATGCTAAAGGCCAGCCCCTCGCCGGTGCAAATATCATTGTGGTGAATACCGATCTGGGTGCCGCCTCGGATGAGGCCGGTAACTTCATCATCATCAATGTCCCGGTGGGAACCTATGATATCAAGGCCATGATGATGGGATATGAATCTCAGCTCATGTCATCCGTGATGGTTTCGGCCGACCGGATTTCCAAGGTGAAATACATTCTCAAGCCCAAAGTGCTGGAGGGAGACGCTGTCGAAGTCGTTGCCTATAAATCGGTCATGGACAAGGAAGCCTCGAATACGCAGCTGGTCATCAGTGATGTGCAGATTCAGGAAGCGACGGGTATCCGGGATATCAATTCCTTTCTGACCAAACTGCCGGGTGTGAGCGAGGATAACGGATTTCTGACCATCCGCGGCGGAAGCGCCGATCAGACAGGCCTCATGGTGAATGGCATGAGTTATACCAATCCTGCCACCGGGAATGCCGAATCAACCATCCCGCTGTCATCCATTGAGCAGGTGTCCCTGCAGAGCGGCGGCTACAACGCGGAATACGGCAATTTTCGCAGCGGACTTATCTCTGTGACAACTAAATCGGGAAATCCTTCAAAATATGAGGGTACCCTGACTGTGACGGCCGATCAGCCCCATCTGGGACGTTTCGGGGACAGTTTCTACTCAACTCAGAGCGCCGCGTTGCGGCCCTATCTGGATCCGTCCGTCGCCTTTGTCGGTACGGAGACAGCCTGGGCGGATAATGATTATCTGCGCCAGCAGTATCCGAAGTTTGCCGGCTGGGACAAAGCCGCGTCAGATTACAACCGGGGCAAGGATCCGGCAGATCAGGCGACGCCGCTGGATTATTACATGCTCGCAGCCTGGATGCATATGGCCATTCCCGATTACAAAGGCCTGGCCGCACAGGGATATGAAGTTTCAGATGAACAGAAAGCGCTGTTTGCCGTTCATCATATGGTTGAAGAACACAGCAATCAGAACGTGGATGCAGGCTTCGGCGGACCCCTTCCCCTGATCGGAAGATCATTGGGAAATGCGACTTTTTACATTTCTCACAATTATAAGAATTATTATTACATCCAGCCTGTGACCCGGAACAGCGAAACGACCTCTACGACTTTTCTGACCGTCAAATCCAAATTCGGAGCAAAAACCACACTCACGCTCAACGGTCTGCACAAGAATCAGCAGGGAATGAGTCCCATTCGGCCGGCTTCCGGAGATTTTCCGGACGCAAGCCGGGCCGGCGGATTCATGCCGCTGGACAACATAAAGTACATTGCAAAGAATCCTGACTACTGGTTTGACCAGGCATTCTTTCCCACGCTGAATCAGACAACGCTCATGGGCGGATTCACACTTAATCAGGTTCTGACTGAGCGCACTTATTTCGAACTGACAGGTTCAGCCATGAATATTCAGGACGGATCTCTCATCGGGGATACGCGCGATTCGACCGTCATTACCCGTTTCGGCCCCTTTCCGGTAACGGAAATGCCCTACGGAAAACTGAATGAGGGCACGAATGTGGTGGACGGCTATGAATACCCATCCTATGATGCTCTGCCCGGTATCAGCCGCCGCTTCCGTCGCAAGGAGGGCAACCTGTACACGGATGTAAACGTGCGCCAGTACCGGATCAAGGCCGATCTCGTAAGTCAGAAGGGGATGCATCACTATCTGAAGACAGGTTTTGAGTATAACTTTTTCGATCTGAATCACAAACTCTGGGAAAAGTGGAACGAGAATTACTACAATGCCTATGAATTCAATTACCACCGCAAACCTTCCCAGACCGGCTTTTATCTTCAGGATCAGATCAGTTATAATGAAATCATTGCAAATATCGGTCTGCGCTTCGATTATTATAACGGCGGCGGGGGAAAATGGCCGACCGGAGATCCCTTCGCGGATGAAGCCTTTCTGCCCCAGGTATTGCCAGCGGACTCGGTCCTTTTCAATTACCTGGAGAGCGGCCGCTCCTATATCTGGGATACCTGGGTAAAATACGATTCGCTCCATCCCGGCTTCATGCAGCCTATCAAGAATTATCTCGCCGTCAGCCCGCGTATCGGCATTGCATTTCCGGTTACGGAAAATTCCAAATTCTATTTCAATTACGGACATTTCCGTTCCAATCCGCCCTATTACACCATGTATCTCTACCGCTACCGCTATACCAAAAACGGACTCTACGATATGAGTAATCCAAATCTGGAACCGCCGCGTACCATTTCCTATGAATTGGGCCTGATGATGAATATTCATCAGGATTGGCTGCTGAAAGTATCCGGCTATTCCAAGGATGTGACCGGCCAGAATGGCGATGTGACCTACACGAATTCAACAGGTATTAATTACAGTACATGGGCCAGCAATGAATATGAAGATATTCAGGGCATGGAAATCAATCTGTCAAAAAATAACGGAAAATGGTTCACCGGGTGGTTCAATTACAACTACATGGTGAAGAAAAGCGGCATGGTCGGCGTGGCAACCGTTACCGAGGATAACACGAATAACGACGTGAGCGGAATGTACGCGGGGAATGAAAGCAGATCTCTGGCTCGGCCCAAACTCAATGCGAGCTTCACTTTCAAGACACCGGGACTCTTCGGCCCCTCCATCGCCTCAATGCATCCGATGGGGAACTGGAAACTGTCATTTTTCGCGGAATGGCAGGCCGGAGACTATTTCACCTGGAATCCTCTGAATGTTAACCATCTCAGTGATAACCTGCAGTGGCCTGATTATAAAATGCTGGATATGAAGGTAACCCGATCCTTCGACATATTCGGAACGAAAGCCGCGTTCTATATCGATATCAAGAATGTTCTGAATATAAAGGTTTCGAACTTGTATAATGGATATGCCTTCACACGTGAAAGCGGTTCCTTCACGGACTGGATGGATTTTAAAAATTATATGGCTTCACTGAAGCTTCCCTTATATGACTCCCCAAAATTCGATGTGCTTCGTGAGCAGACGCCAGGTTCTTATCTTCCGGGAAATGATAAAGTGGGGGAGCTGCGTTCCGCAGCGAAACCCTATATCAACGATCCCAATCTGCCTTTCTGGAACTATAAGGAACCCCGGGATATCTGGGTTGGCCTGAACTTTTCATTTTAGGAGGTCTTGTGTCAGCAAATAATACTACATTCATACAGCCCCGCACGCTGATTGACAGGACCTGCAGGCCAGGCCATGTCAGCATTGTGCGTCTGCTTTTACTTCTAATTATCACGATCCTGCCTCTGTCTGCACAGACTCAGTGGGAACTGGAACGTGCAACAATTAAAATCGGCCATGTCTGGCTGGGTGTGACCGCCAATGGAGGCAAGGGATCCTTTGATTACCGTGCCGGATTTTTCCCGAACGATATGGATATTCTCGGCCTGCGCGGCCAGGAGTATGATGTCTGGGCCGGAGCCGGATTTACCCTGACAGCCACGGACTGGACGGATTCGATCGATACTGTTCACACTGTTGCGGTCTACGGTCCGCTGAATGATTTTATGTCACAGGGTAAAGTAACGGAACAGATGACAAATAGCATCCGCTTCGGTTTCCCTTCACAGACAGTGGATTTCACGCCTCTTGAATTCGAGGATTTCGCGGAAGTTAATCCGGATGAATTTGCCGGGAAAGTATATGATCAGAAAGTGGAAGTGACCACCGAAAATATACTTGGTGTCCAGATTCACCGTCAGATCCTGGTTTCATCCCAGACCTACCATAATGATTATGTGGTTGTGGACGCGGAAATGACGAATGTAAGCGCGGATACTCTACATAATTTTTATGTGAATATTCAGTCCAATGGCTATAACAGTCTTCGGAGCAATGGAAATAATCCTGCTGTCGGTGCAGAAGGCTTTAACCCGGCAACTACCTGGCAGCATTATTACGGAGGACGGGTCGGGGATTCGCTACGCGTATTTTATGAATATTCCGCGGATGATCCGGACAAGGCCGGTGATGATATGGGCTGTCCGGTGCTCTCGCAGAACGGACGGCTGATCAATACGAAATTCCCCTGGTATTCCATTCTGCACGCATCGGAGGCTCCCTATTCAGATCCCTCCGGGGATGTGGATGATTTTCTCCAGCCGAAGGTCACCTACATTGGAAAGGATAACCTGATTCCCTATAACAACAGCGCTGATGATGAATATTCGTCTGCAAACTTTTCCGCCATTCGCGGCGAATACTCCCTCTATTTTCCCATGAGCGGAAACGTCTTTCCGGATACGTATCACGGCGGCAACTCAGACGAACAGAACAGCGCCGATTATGCCAGCCATCCTGCCGGAACTCATCAGGCAAATAATTCCAAGATGTGGAGTTCCTTCGGGCCCTACACCTTCGCGCCGGGGCAGAAGCTGCATTTTGTCATTGCCTCCGGGTTCAGCGGCCTGAATGCCGAAATTTCCCAGAATATCGGAAAAAACAGGCTGAAGCGGACATTGACTGAAGCACCCGGACTTCCGGATGCAACTACAGGGTATTTCCCGACAAATTTCGTATTCCCCACCGGCGCCAGCGATCAGGATAAGATCAAGGACCGCTGGATCAGCACGGGCATTGACTCCGTCATGCAGAGCGCCAGCCGGGCCAAGTGGAATTTTGATCATAATTACGAATTGCCCGCCTCACCGCCGCCGCCGGATTTTATAGAGATCACCGGACTGGGAACCGGCGTCAGTATCCGCTGGAGTGATGCGGATGCAGAAGCTCTCTCAAATTTCGCCGGCTACCGCATCATGAGGAAACTGTCTAATCTGGATACGCTCTATTACAGCCCGATCTATGATTCGGATACCGATGACAAGGCCGATATCCACGAATATGTAGACAAAAATGTGCTGGTCGGCGCTCAGTATTATTACTATATCCAGGCTAAGGCCCGCATCGCGGACGATGATGCCCGCGCCTATCCACGGAATCGGGGCAAAATTCTGTACAGCAGCAGAGCCATGCAGCCGAATACGCAGTGGATCAACCCGCCCCATTTCACCCAGGACGACTTATCAAAAATTGCCATCGTTCCCAATCCCTATAATATCAACGATCCCAAGCTAGCAAACTACAAGTGGACGGATGACCGGGGAATACAGTTCTTCAATCTGCCCGCGAAAATTGATATCCGCATTTACACGGAAAACGGCGATCATGTCATTACCCTGAAACACGATAGCCCGGTCAGCTCCGGGTATGAATTATGGGATATGATCACGAAGAATCAGCAGGTGGTAAACAGCGGCGTATACATTGCTGTCTTTCAGACACCGGACGGACGTACAAGCTACCAGAAACTGGTTATAGTGAGATAGGAGAGACCACCATGAAAAAAACAGTCATACTGGCATTTATGCTCTGGTCCTCACTGTCCGCTCAGGTGGGCCTGGATAAAATTGCCCAGAGCACCATGAATTTTCAGCTTGTTTCGGTCAGCCCCCGGGCTTCTGCTCTCGGGGAAGCCGTCACCGCTTCGCTCTGCGGGCCGGACGCCGCGTTCTATAATCCTGCCGCGGTGCGGGTTCAGGATGGCCGCTTCGGACTGCTCGCCGAATCAACCCGCTGGATCGCGGATATCGATTATCTGGCCGCATCTGCCTCCTGGAATATGGGCTATGCCTCCACCATTGCCCTCCATGTGCTGTCTGTTGATTACGGAAAGATCCGGTCAACTTCACTGATTTCACCGGAGGAGCTGCCCCAGTATCCAGATGGCTACATTGACAATGGTACAATGAAAAATATCGGCGCCTCATCCCTCGGAATTACCTATGCCCATACCGTATCCATGCAGTTCAGTATCGGAGCGTCTCTGCGTCTCGTTTCCCAGAGCCTGGGACAGAATGTGCTCGCGAACGGACTGGTGAATAATTCCATTCAGAAAGTGGCTGCCGACGCCGGCGTCCGTTACCTGTCATCCGGAGGAAATTACGTGTTTGCCATGAGTATCCGGAATTTTTCCTCGAATGTGAAACGTGAACTGATTTACGAACAGATGCCGCTGCTCTTTACCATGGGAACCGCCGTCAATTTGAATAAATTATTTCATTTTGACGAACGGAATAAACTGACCCTCTCTATAGATTTTCAGCATCCCAATAATTTCGGGGAACGGATGAATCTGGGTGTCGAATATGCCATGAACCAGACACTCTTTCTGCGGTCCGGGATTCAGACGAACCGGGATCTGATGGAATATTCGGCCGGGGCAGGGCTGAATGTTCCCCTTGCCGGGCATCATCTGTCCTTTGATTATTCCTGGACGCCTGTGGACATATTCAATCCTGTACATCGCATTGCCATAGGTTGGAGCCTGTGACATCGATCGCCTTAAAAATAATGAATTACGCTAAAATCATTCGACCGCTTGGTTTCCTTGTTTTAATGGGATTGTGTCTGTCATCCTGCAGCAAAGGCAAAACGGTGCCCAATTACTATGACTGGGCGCTGAGGACGACCGGTTCTTTTATACAGAGACATCCGGATCACATTGTCAGTTATGATGACGCGAAACAGAAATGGAATTACGAGCAGGGCCTCATGCTCAATGCCCTCTGGGATATGTACGCCTACAGCAGTGATCCGCAGTATTTCAGTTTCATTCACAGCTGTCTGGACACATTTGTGACCGATTCCGGCATCCGGACTTACAAGTACAGAGATTTTAATCTGGACAACATCGGGCCGGGCCGGGCTCTGATTTATTGTTTTGAGAGGACCTCAGATCCGAAATACAGACTCGCAGCCGATACGCTCCGGGCCCAGCTGCGCCATCAGCCGCGCACGAAGGATGGCGGTTTCTGGCATAAGAAGATCTATCCGAATCAGATGTGGCTGGATGGACTCTACATGGCCGAACCCTTTTACGCGCTGTGGCAGAAGGATTTTGCAGCCGAAGCGGATTACTCGGACATTATTCAGCAGTTTTCCCTGGCCTGGACACACTGCAGAGATAGTAAAACAGGATTGCTGCGTCATGCCTGGAATGAGGATCACAGCCAGTTCTGGGCTGATTCGCTCACCGGCCGGTCTCCCCACGCCTGGGGGCGGGCTCTCGGTTGGGATTTGATGGCTCTGACAGATGTTCTGGATATCATGCCCGCAGATACGCCCGGACGGAGTATACTTCTGAAGCAACTTGATTCGCTGGCTCAGGGACTTGTTCGCTGGCGGGATCCGGACAGTCATCTCTGGTATCAGGTGCCCGATATGCCGCTGGAACCCGGCAATTATCTCGAATCTTCGTCCTCCGCCATGTTTATTTACGCATTTGCAAAAGCCGCCCGGAAAGGCTGGCTCAGCCCTGACTACGCCGGACTTGCCGCCGAATCCTTCGCTGCCTTCGTTCAGCGCTTCGTGGACGAGGATGAGGACGGTCTGATAACCATTCACGACGCCTGTGCCGGTGCCGGGCTCGGCGGAAAACAGCGTCGCGACGGATCCTTCGCCTACTACATGTCCGAACCACGCCGTGACAATGACTACAAAGTGACCGGCCCCTTCATTATGGCGGCATTGGAACTTCATAAATACGGGATTGAATCCAAATGAAGCAGCGTCGGAACCAAATTCTGCCGGCAGCATTGCTGGCCCTGTGCCTGCTGCTTGTGCCCGCTCTGAACCGGGCTGACAAATATAAACTGACCCTGTTCCTGGCCGGTGACAGCACCATGGCCGACAAAGCCCTGAATGATAATCCGGAAACAGGCTGGGGACAGGTTCTGCCTCTGTTTTTCAAACCCGACATCCGCGTTGTCAATCTGGCCCGAAACGGCCGCAGTACAAAAAGTTTTATTGAGCAGGGCTTATGGACTCATCTGATGAGCCTGGTGAAACCCGGCGATTATGTGGTCATACAATTTGGTCATAATGACGAGAAAAGCTCCGATAGCAGCCGTTACGCCCCGGCTTATACCGCGTACAGAAAAAATCTGATCCGTTTTGTCAGTGATGTGCGGGATAAGGGAGCTCATCCTATTCTGGCTACACCGGTCAGCCGCAGAAAATATGATAAATCCGGAAAGTTCGTGGACCAGCATGGCGACTATCCGGGTGTGGTGAGAGAAGTGGCCGCAGAATTTGATGTTCCGCTGGTGGACATGCACCGGAAAAGCATGAATCTGCTCACTGAGATGGGGCCGGACCGCTCCGAATCCCTGTTTCTGCGCGCTGCTCCCGCTGTGTATAGAGCCTTTCCCAACGGTAAGTCGGACAACACGCACTTCAACCGTCAGGGTGCCCTGGCCATGGCCCGGCTTTTTTCGGATGGGCTGGCTGAACTGAATCATCCGCTGGCTGCATCACTACAATCACCAGGAGAAATGACTGCGATCGGAGCCGGAAAAGTCGTGGGCCTGGACACACGGGTCAATCATGAAACGCATACCAGCCCGATCAGCGGTAAAAAGGAAGCATATCATTACACCTGGGAAGATCGTGAAAATTCGGGCTTCTGGATTTTCGGAAATATTTTCGAAAATGCCTCCGCCTTTCTGGACGGGGTGGACGCCGATCCGGATTCGGAGCTGCTCTCTCATCTGAGTGTATATATCATCGTTGATCCCGACACGCCGGCTGAATCTGACCATCCGCAATCCATCAGTGAGGAGGGAATCAACGCACTTGAAACCTGGGTTCGCGGCGGCGGCGTGCTGCTGCTTATGGCAAACGATTCAGGCAATTGCGAATTCACCCGTTTCAATGCTCTTGCTGACCGTTTCGGCATTCATTTCAATGAAGATCGTTTTCACAGTGTACGCAAGGGACATCCTGAGGACGGCACTTTTGATAAACTGCCTGATATTCCATTGTTTCAGGGAGTTAGATCTATTTACATGAAGGAAATATGCAGCCTTTCACTGTCGGAAAACGCGACGTCGCTGCTGTCTGAAAACGGTCATTGCTTCATGGCCGAATCTAAATTCGGAAAGGGGCTTGTACTGGCTGTCGGTGATCCCTGGATCTATAATGAATACATTGATCACAGACGGCTTCCTGACTCCGTTGATAATATAAAGGCAGCGGAAAATCTGGTCCGCCACCTGCTCAAATCCGCAAAGGCGATACGGTAGTATGAAAGGGATTATAAAAATATCGCTGCTTCTAAGTGTCGTTCTCTTCCTGACGAGTTCGGTTCTTGGTCAGGATACCCTCGATTTTGCCGTGGTCTGGCCGCTTACCGATCCTTCAACCGGCGGAAGCGGGGCATCGCCGCAACTGAGCGGAATGGCCTATGCAGATGCCCAGGCCCTCATGAATATGGAAATCAACCACTACAGCGGGGTCTCGGCATCCCAGCGAACGCGTATGATCGGAAATGCCTGGCCGGCACTGCAGACGGAAGCGATTGATTCGGTGTATATGGAGTACCGTATCCGGCCCAAAGGGTATAATGATCTGCATATCAGCCGTATTTCGCTGAATGCTGCCGCAGCCTCCATCACCACGATGAAAGTCCGGGTGACGGCGGGGAACAGTCAGAATCCGTTTGCGCTGTCAGAAATTTACGGAAATCTGCCGACCACCGAATTCATTCCGGTTTCCATAGATACTGCAATTACAGTCTCTGCCGGGGATACCTTTCTGGTTCGGCTCTATCCCTGGGTGGACAACGAATCGACGGTAAAGACCGGGAAATACTTTTGCGTACAGGACCTGAAAATCACTGGTACAAGTACCGGGGAAGCGGTTTATGATCCCGCTGTCGTGCAGACTGTCAAGGTGGATGAGGTTTCTGACCTGTCCGCCCTGGCAGAGGGACGGATTATTGAGGATGGCGGTTCCCCCGTCGAAAGCTGCGGCTTCGTGATAGCCGCGCATGATGCCCCCGATACCAGCGACCGGGTTATTACCGCAGATACCCTTGCCGGGTCATTCAGCTGCCGCATTTCAGGCTTGACAAAAGGAACGGATTACCGTCTTCGTGCTTTCGCCCTGAATCGGGGCGGCGTTGCCTACGGTACCCAGCTCAGCTTCACGACACTTGATTCCCTCACGGTTCCGCTGGTCTATACCGGTTCCGTATCCTCCGTGCTTGCGGATAAGGCGGAAGTGAGCGGTTTTGTGTCAAGCTGGGGCGGGACTGAAGTACTGCGTCGCGGTATCTGCTGGAGCAGGGATATTAATCCTGACATGCAGGATCAATCTGTGGAAATCCCCGGAGGAACCGGAGTATATACGCTTTCGCTGACAGGACTGTCGGCCGATACGGATTATCACGTGCGGGCCTATGCCGAAAACGCGCAGGGGATGGGATTCGGACAGGACGTATCCTTCCGGACTCAGCTTCCCGCACCGGATATTTACAAAAGTGTTTCGGCGGGAGGGGATGGGGATTACCGGACGGTGCAGGCCGCGTTTGATGCGGTTCCCGAGTATTATACGGGCCGTTACACGATCTTTGTTCATTCCGGTACATACAGGGAAAAATTGCTGCTGCCGCGGAACCGTATTCATGTGCTGCTGGTCGGTGAGGATGCTGAGAATACCATTCTAAGCTACGATGATTATGCCGGAATCGCCGGAGGAACTTCCAATTCAGCGTCCGTGACCATTGATGCGGATGATTTTACGGCTGTGAATCTCACCTTTCAGAATACGGTGCAGAATGATGGAACAGCCGCGGATCAGCAGGCTGTAGCGCTGAAGACGAATGGTGACCGGCAGGCCTATTATTCCTGCAGAATTCTCGGTTATCAGGATACATATTATGCCGCGGGATCCTACGGAACGGACCGGATTTATATGAAGAATTGCGTAGTGGAAGGGTCGGTGGATTTTATCTTCGGCCGGGATATTGTCATCTTTGATTCCTGCGAGATCCGTATCAACCGTGAAGGCGGTACGCTGACGGCTGCTTCTACGGATGCGGATTCCCGGTATGGACTGACATTCCGTGACTGCCGCATCACCACGGTCGGAACCGGTTTTGACGGCCGCAGTATCAGCAGCTTCGTGCTGGGACGGCCCTGGCAGGGCGCCCCCCGTACCGTCTACATCCGCTGCGATGAACCTGCCTCGGTAAATCCGTCAGGCTGGACACCCTGGAATGTAACCCCTGCTCTGTATGGCGAATATGACTGTTCCGGTCCGGGTTACCTGCCTGCACAGCGGAATCCGCTCATTTCCCGGCAGCTCTCGGCAGAGGAAGCCGCTCAGTACACAGATGAACAGATCTTCTCCCGAAGCTCCAATCCCCGCTTTGCCGAAGACTGGGCGCCGTCCAATCCGCTGCTCACGGAATTGAAGGTGGACGCTTCGTCCCGCTATCCTGACGCCTTTCGACTATTTCAGAATTTCCCCAATCCCTTCAATTCCCGAACCCGTATCCGTTTTCAGACTGCCGAACGCAGCACCGTGTCGCTCTTCGTTTATGATATCCGCGGCCGGCAGGTCTACGCAATGAAAAACCTGATGGTTGATGAAGGAAGCTGGGAACTGACTCCCGACCTGACAAACCTGGCATCAGGCGTCTATATCTATGAACTGCTCAGCGGGTCTGTCCGGCTGAGAAAAAAAATGTGTGTGATCAAATGACTGAAAAGATTTTGAGACTTTCCGGAATCGGGGATTCTACCGCTGAATCGGCGTCCGTATTTCCTCGCAGAATAATTTTGACCTGTCTGTTCATGCTGGGGCTGCTGCTGTCGCTGCCTTTATCCGGCGGAACGGGTGACAGTATTGATTTTCATGAGTATTCGGTGCAGTCCGGGCTCTGGGAAAAACTGCTGCAGCATCCCGATGCCTGGTACCGCAGCAGAGAGGGAAAACGAATTACAAAAAATATCCTGTACTGGCAGCGGAAATCCGGCGGCTGGCCGAAGAATATTGATTTTACCGCGAGGATGTGGAAAGAGAAAAAGAAGGAAAAATCCATCGAGGGCAGCTCCAAAATCATGTCCACGATGGATAACGGCGCCACCTGGACCCAGATGTTTTTCCTGGCCCGTGTCATGAATGTAAATCCGTCTCCGCGTGTCGAGACGGCATTTCATAAGGGTTTCGAATATATACTGAAAGCTCAGTATGACAATGGTGGCTGGCCGCAGTTTTATCCGCTGCGAAGGGGATATTACGACCATATCACCTATAATGACGATGCCATGACCGGAGTGCTCAGGCTGCTTCGCGAGATCAGCCTTCACCCTGAAAAATTTGCCTGGCTGGATGCAAAGGATATATCCCGGGCCCATGATGCCCTGTATCGGGCCGTGGACTGTATCCTCAGAACGCAGATCAGGGTGGATGGAAAACTGACGGCCTGGTGTGCCCAGTATGATGAATTCACGCTGCAGCCCGCAGCGGCGCGCGCCTATGAACTCATTTCTCTCAGCGGTAAGGAATCGGTGGGAATCGTGGAATTTCTCATGAGCCTACCGGAGCCGAGTCAGGGCGTGCAGGAGGCAGTGAATGCGGCCGTACAGTGGTTTGAGGATGTGAAAATTACCGGAATCCGCCAGAAATGGGTTGATGACGCCACTGCGCCGGAAGGACGGAATAAAATTATTATCCCTGACGCAAATGCCACACCGCTCTGGGCGCGATTTTATGAAATTTCCGACAACCATCCCTTTTTCAGCGACCGGGATGGAAAGAAATATGAGCATCTCGCGGATATTTCCTCGGAACGGCGTAATGAATATGGCTGGTATGGAGACTGGCCGGCTCAGTTGCTTGAACATGAATATCCGCGCTGGCGCAGCTATGTCACATCATTGAACAATTCAGATAAGGAACCTTAGATATGACCGGATTTACCTCGAATTCATTTACAGGAAAAATTGCACTCATCGTTCTCTTTGCGTTTCAGCTTGCTTTCGCGGGGGAGGACGTATTTTTCAATGTCCTGAATTACGGCGTGGACAGAAGCGGCGAAAAGAAGAATACGGAAAAGATTGCTCAGATCATTGAAAAAGCGACGGAACAGGGTGGAGCTACGCTCTATTTTCCGGCCGGTGTGTATCTTACGGGCCCCATTCATCTGCAGAGCAATATCACTCTCTATCTGGATGCCGGGGCGGTTCTGAAATTTTCCGATGATTTTGACGATTATCTCCCCTTTGTGACCATGCGCTGGGAAGGAACCGTCAATCAGAATTTTTCACCGCTGATTTATGCCAGGAATTGTACGAACATTTCCATTATCGGACAGGGAACTCTGGACGGACAGGGACAGAAATGGTGGGACTTTTATAATAAAATCCGGAAGGAGATGCAGAAAAACGGACACGTGACCACTTCCAGCAAGTGGCAGGAAATGCACCGGAAGGCGAACAGGGATGTGGCGCAGCCCGATACCTGGAACTGGACGGAAAATCAGTTTCTGCGTCCGCCCATGATCCAGTTATTCCAGTGCAGCAAAATCCGCATAAATGGTATTACCCTGCAGAACAGCCCTTTCTGGAATATCAATCCCGTATTTTGTGATAACCTGACAGTGGACGGTGTAACCATCACAGCTCCGCCTGAATCCCATAATACAGACGGGATCAATCCCAGTTCCTGCAGCAACGTGCATATTACAAATTCGCATATTTCCGTGGGTGATGACTGCATCACCATCAAATCCGGGAGAGATGAGGACGGGCGTAAATGGGGCAAACCCTGCGAAAATATTACCATTACGAACTGTACCATGCTCAATGGTCATGGAGGTGTGGTCATCGGCTCGGAAATGTCCGGCGGCGTCAAGAAGGTTACCATCAGCAATTGCGTATTTGAAGGAACTGACCGGGGCATCCGGATCAAGACCATGCGCGGGCGGGGTGCGACGGTTGAAGATGTGCAGGTCAGCAATATTGTCATGAATAATATCATCTACGAAGCTTTCATGATGAATATGATGTACCAGAAGACCGATCCTGAACCGGTTTCCGAACGGACACCCGAATTCCGGAATATTCATATCTCGAATGTGACCGTGTCCAATGCACATCAGGCCGGCAAATTAATCGGGCTCGCAGAAATGCCCATTCATGATGTATCCTTTTCAAACATGAGCATACAGGCTGAAAAGGGCTTTGAGGTGCTGAATGCAAAAGACCTGAGTTTTCATGATATCCGCATTTCCAACCAGGACGGATCCCTGCTCTCGGCGGAAAATGTATCCGGTCTGGTCCTCGATTTCGTGAAGACGAGTACCGATTCCCAGGAAAATTCCGCAGTGCTGCTGACGGACTGCAGCAATGTATTCGTGAATAATTCCATGGCGTCTGCCGGTGCGGGAGCCTTCCTGACTGTCAAGGGTTCGAAATCGAGCGATATCGTTCTCGGCTTCAATGATTTCAGCCGCCTGACACATCCGGTTGTCATCGGCCCGGATGTCCGGAAAGGCAGCCTGACTTATCTGATAAAATAAAGGCGCCGGCCCACCCATTAGTAGTTGCCGGGGGACACTTTTATCCGTGTCAATCCGTCTTCTTTGTGGTTAGTATCTCATTCGTGTATATCTGCGTTCTTTGTGGTTAGTATCTTCATTCGTGTATATTCGTGAAATTCGTGTTAAAATACTTATTTCCGTGTCAATTCGTGTTCTTCGTGGTTAGTGCCTTAAGCCATATCAATTCGTGAAATTCGTGGTAAACTTCTTTATCTGTGTTTATCCGTGTACTTTGTGTTAAAATGCTTATTTCCGTGTCAATTCGTGTTCTTCGTGGATTGTTTGCTTTGATGGTTGGAGTGTTGGCGGGTCAATGCGTAAATGTGTAAATGGGTAGATGAGTAGACGGGGAAGAAACGACAATCCGGGAGTGGACCGATGTTTAACGGTACTGTTCCATTTTTTCGTGTTGTTTTGTGTCCTTTGTGGGTGCGAATTCTTCGTGTCAATCCGTGTCATTCATCCGTGTCATTTCGTGAAATTCGTGTTAAACTTCTTTATCTGTGTTAATCTGTGCACTTCGTGGTGAAATACCTTTTTACCTCTCTTTTTGTTCCATTAAATGAGGTGCTATAGCTTCGTCGTCCGTGGAAAATCCTTGCCCCTGAAAACACAAATGCGTATCTTAACTTAACCGGTAAAGTAAACGGTTAAGGAGGCCCCTAAGCATGACTCCGCCCAAAAAAACAACGACGCTGGATGACATTGCAAAATCTCTGAACGTATCCAAGGTTACCGTGTCAAAAGCGCTCCGTGATCATCCCGATATCGGAATGGAAATGAAACGGAAGGTGCGGGAGACGGCGGCACGTTTATCCTACAAGCCCAACCGTATCGCCCGCAATCTGTCATCGCGGCATACGAGGACACTCGGCCTCGTCGTGCCCCGGGTGGTTCACCATTTTTTCACTCTGGCTATTGAAGCGATTTACGAGGAAGCGCATCGGAACAATTATGAAATCATCATGATGCTGTCCCAGGAAGATGAATCCATTCAGAAACAGCATATTCAGACACTCCTCTCCATGCGCGTGGACGGCCTGCTTATTTCGCTGGCGGAACAGACGAAGGATTATTCCATATTTCATGAGCTTCAGGCCATGTCCGTCCCGCTCGTGTTTTTCGACCGCGTTCCGGAAGAACCGGTATTCACGCGGATTCACTGTGATGACGAGGGAGGAGCCTTTGAACTCGTCTCCCGCGCCATCAGTTCCGGATTCCGGAATATCCTGCATCTGGGCGGACCGGCCTACGCATCTCTGGCAAGAGCACGTGAAAATGGGTATCAGCGGGCTATGAAGGAGGGAGGGCTTTCTGTCCGGGAGTCTATGATTCTGCGCCGTGGATTCGGTTTTCAGGACGGCTATGATGCCTTTCTGGAACTTTGTGAAGAGGACCGGCTTCCCGAAATGATTTTTGCCGTCACCTATCCGGTCGCGCTGGGAGTCTGCCAGGCAGCTCGGGAACGGAATGTCCTGATTCCCGACGAAGTGGATCTGATTTCCTTCGGCGACAGCTCCTACAACCGCTATATGAACCCGTCCATCACCTGTGCGCATCAGCCTGCGGCCGAAATGGGAATCTTTGCCGTAAAGCAGCTTCTCGGCATGATTGAGAGCCCCGAGACTCCCGAACCCCTTGACAGGGTTTTTCCGGTTTCCATCATTCAGAATCAAACCTGTATTAAATAAAAGGAAAGGGATATTCATGGCATTTCTTAATCCCGATCGGTTTTTCAGCCCGGATCCCACAATCCGCAGGCTGGCAAGGCATCTTTATGAAAGCGTGAAGGATCTTCCCATCATCTCACCTCACGGACACGTGGATCCGTCCATATTCGTCCGGAATGAACCGTTTCCCGATCCGACCGAACTTCTGATTCTTCCGGATCACTATTTATACAGAATGCTCCGTTCGCAGGGCCTGAAAATGTCGGAACTTGGCATTGTTCAGAAGAACGGGCAACGTCAGGAAAAAGACGGCCGGAAAATCTGGCAGATATTTGCGGATAACTGGCATCTTTTTGCCGGAACGCCCACCGGTTTCTGGCTCTCACATGAACTGTATGAAGTCTTTGATCTCTCTGTCAGGCTCAGCTCCGCTACGGCCATGGCTGTTTACGATGAATTATCCGAGAAGCTGCGGTCATCCGAATTCAGGCCACGGGCGCTTTTTGAACGTTTCAATATTGATGTGCTCAGCACGACGGACGCCGCGGAGGACACGCTGCCACATCACAGGGCGCTGGCTGAATCAGGCTGGACTGGGCGTATTATTCCCACGTTCCGTCCCGATTCCGTTACGGATCTGTCGAAACCGGCCTGGCGCTCAAGTCTGGACGCCCTTTCGAAGGTGGCTGGAAAACCGATTTCGGATTATCAGACCTTTATTGATGTATTGAAGGAACGCCGTCGTTATTTTATAGAAAGGGGAGCCCGGGCAACGGACCAGGGTATTATTTCTCCCCGAACCCATGAATTGGCGGCAGCAGAAGCGGAGGCGATTTTCAGCCGTGCGCTCACCGGACAGCAGACTTCAGAGGACGCGGATCGTTTCACAGCCCATATGCTCATGAAAATGGCAGAAATGTCCAGCGAAGACAGGCTGGTGATGCAGATTCATCCCGGGGTTCTGAGAGATCACAATCCTGCCGTGTATGATCTGTATGGCCCGGACAAGGGAGCGGATATTCCGGTGCAGACCGAATATACCCGGAATCTGAAGGAACTGCTGAACCGTTTCGGCGATAATCCTGACATGAAGATCATCGTATTTACGCTGGATGAGGACAGCTACAGCCGCGAACTGGCGCCGCTGGCCGGACATTACCCGGCCATGCTGCTGGGACCGGCCTGGTGGTTCAATGACAGCCCGGAAGGGATGCGGCGCTTCCGGCAGCGGGTTACCGAGACAGCCGGGTTTTACAATACGGTAGGATTCAATGACGATACACGCGCCTTTCCGTCCATTCCGGCCCGGCACGACCTGGCCCGCCGTATTGACTCCGATTTCCTGGCGGAAAAGGTCGCCCGCCATCAGATAGCACTCGAGGAGGCGGAAGTTCTGATACGAATGCTGACCCGCGACCTGCCTAAAAATGCCTACAATCTCTGAATCCGGCAGCCGTTAACAGGAAGGATTGAAATATGAAAAGATTTACATGGTTGATGCTGGCCACGGCACTCCTGTCACTAAGCCTGCTGTCCTGCAGTCAGCAGAAGAAGGTGACGGTATTGAAACTGGCTCACGGCCTCGATCCGAGCCACCCCGTCCATAAGGCAATGGAATTCATGGCTCAGCGCATCAGTGAAAAAAGCCATGGAAGTATGCGCATGGATATTTATCCCAGCGAACAGCTGGGTTCGGAACGGGAATGTCTGGAACTGCTGCAGATCGGTAGCCTGGGCCTGACCAAGGTCTCCTCCAGTGTTCTTGAAGGTTTTGTTCCGTCCTTTTCCGTCTTTTCGCTGCCCTATCTCTTTCGGGATGACGAGCACAAGAATAAAGTCCTTCGCGGTGATATCGGCCGGTCTCTGCTCCTCTCTTCTGAAAAATACTGGCTGCGCGGTCTCTGCTATTATGACTCGGGGAGCCGGTCATTCTACACCAAGGATAAGCCTGTTCTGAGCCCGGATGACCTGAAAGGCCTGAAAATCCGCGTACAGGAGAGCAAGACATCCCTTAAGATGGTCAAGGCCCTCGGCGGATCCCCAACGCCCATATCCTGGGGCGAACTCTACACGGCTCTGCAGCAGGGTGTGGTGGATGGCGCGGAAAATAATCCACCGTCCTTTCATCTGTCCCGACATTACGAAGTCTGTAAATATTTTTCTCTCGATGAACATACATCCGTACCGGATGTTCTTCTCATCTCGACGCATATCTGGAACAAACTCAGCGACGATCAGAAACGCATAGTGCAGGAAGCCGCCGACGAATCCGCACTCTATGAGGCAAAACTCTGGAAGGATGCGACGGATACGGCCCTGAAGGCGGTGCAGGAGGGCGGCGTGGAAATATTCCATCCGGACAAGAAACCCTTTGCGGAGGCAGTGTCCGGCCTCTATGAAAGTTATCGTGAAGATCCGCTGATGTATAAACTGATTACGGAAATACGGGGAGTGAAATAATGATGAAAAAATTTAAATCCCTGATGGACAAGGCACTGGAAACGGTGATCATTGTACTCATGGGCGCCAATGTGCTCAACGTCCTCTGGCAGGTATTCACCCGCTTTATCATGAATAATCCCTCATCCTTCACCGAGGAACTTGCGCGCTATCTCCTGATCTGGGTCGGATTGCTGACGGCCGCCTATATTGTCAGTCTCAACCAGCATCTTGCCATTGATCTGCTGCAGACAAAGGTGTCTGCTGTCAGCCGTAAATCACTGGAACTGATCGTTCATGCGCTGATTTTCATTTTTGCGCTCTTTGTGCTGATTGTAGGCGGGGTGAGGCTGGTTTTCATTACCCTGGAACTGAATCAGATTTCGGCGGCCCTGCAGATTCATCTTGGTTATGTCTATACCGTTCTGCCCCTCAGCGGCCTGATCATCTGTTTCTATTCTGCCTATGCCTTTGCCGAGCGGATTTTTACGGATAGTGAAGAAGGGGGGGCTGTCCAATGTTAACCGGAGCGTTTGTACTTGCCATTTCCTTCGCCGTGTTTCTCATCATCGGCGTGCCCATTTCCTTCAGTATCGGCCTGGCCACCATGCTGACCATGATACTGTCCATCCATCCTCTGGCCGCCATGACGACCATTTCCCAGCAGATGGCCACCGGCCTTGATTCATTTGCCCTGCTGGCCATTCCCTTCTTCGTGCTTTCCGGTCAGCTGATGAATCACGGCGGAATCGCCCGCCGTCTGATCGAGGCTGCAAAAGTCGTCGTGGGGCCCCTGCCCGGCGGACTGGCCTTTGTCAATATCATCGCTGCCATGTTTTTCGGCGCCATCTCCGGATCTGCCGTAGCGGCCGCCGCGGCCATCGGCGGATTCATGACTCCGAAAATGAGGGAGGAAGGCTATGACCTGAATTACAGCGCTGCAGTCAATATTACCTCCTCCACAACAGGCCTCATCATTCCGCCATCCAACATTCTGATCGTCTATTCCCTGGCCAGCGGCGGTGTGAGTATTGCCGCCCTTTTCCTCGCCGGGTATATTCCCGGTATTCTGGTGGGACTGTCGCTGATGATTGTCGCCGGATTCATTGCCCACAAGAAAGGCTATCCTGTCATTCACCGGGGAAGTCTGAAGGAATCACTGCTGAGCCTTCTGGATGCCGTCCCCAGCATGCTGCTCATTGTCATCGTCATCGGCGGAATCGTGGCCGGTTACTTCACAGCTACGGAAGCATCCGCTATTGCGGTACTCTACACGCTCATTCTCGCTCTCGCCTACCGGGAAGTGAAATGGAAGGATATCCCTTCAATTCTGCTATCCTCGGCAAAAACCACATCCATTGTCATGCTCCTGATCGCCACATCCATGGCCATGAGCTGGGTCATGTCCTTTGAGAATATTCCGCAGAATATATCAGCCGCGCTCATTGCGCTCACCGATTCGAAAATCGTCATTCTGCTGATCATCAATCTTATTCTGCTCGTCGTCGGAACATTTATGGACATGACGCCCGCCGTCCTCATCTTCACACCCATATTCCTACCGGTTGTGACGCTGCTGGGTGTGAATCCCATTCATTTCGGCATTATGATGGTGCTGAATCTGTCCATCGGCCTCTGTACGCCGCCGGTGGGTTCGGTGCTGTTCGTGGGCACAGGTATCGCCGAGACACGCATTGAAAAAGTGATCAGGCCGCTTCTGCCGCTCTATGCCGCCATGTTCGTAGCCCTGATTCTGGTTTCCTATGTTCCGTGGTTCTCCATGGTTCTGCCCAAATTCTTCGGATATTGATAACAATTATTTAATAGAGATGTAAAGGAATCAAATGCAAAAAGAGTATTCATTTAATTTCAGCGGGAAGCGGATCGCCGTCACCGGTGGCGCCGGAGTTCTCGGTGCGGATCTCGTCCGGTCCCTGGTTCATGCAGGCGCCAATGTGGCCGTCATGGACCTCAATCTGGAAGCAGCCTCGGCGCTTTGTTCATCATTGAAATCCGATGTGGGAGAAGCCTTCGCCGTTGAGACGAATGTCCTGGACCGGGAATCCGTGAAGGAATCCATGCACCTGGTCCTGGAAAAATTCGGCGGAATCGACATGCTGGTGAATGCGGCCGGCGGTAATAACCCGAAGGCGACCACATCCGCGGATCTGTCCTTCTTTGACCTGCCGCAGGAAGCCATGAATTTTGTTTTTAATCTGAATCTGATGGGGACCATTTTGCCCTCGCAGATCGTGGGAAAACATTTCGCGGAACGGGGTGAAGGCGTGATTCTCAATGTCAGTTCCATGAATGCCTTCCGTCCGCTGACCCGGATTCCTGCCTACTCTGCCGCCAAGGCCGGTGTATCCAATTTCACTCAGTGGCTGGCGGTTCATATGGCTCAGGAATATTCTCCGAAAATTCGGGTCAATGCCATTGCCCCTGGATTTTTCCTGACCAAACAGAATGAATTTCTCCTGAAAAATAAGGAGGACGGGTCCTTGACCGCCCGCGGGACTGCCATTCTCACTCACATTCCGCAGGGCGATTTCGGCCGGCCGGACCACCTGACCGGCACCGTCATGTGGCTGCTGTCCTCCGCGTCCGAATATGTCACAGGTATCGTTGTGCCCGTGGACGGCGGTTTCAGCGCCTTCAGCGGCGTTTAATCACAGAATATAAACCGAAAATTAAAGGGAACTTTTATGAGTCAATATAACATGGGCCTGATCGGCCTTGCCGTGATGGGCGAAAATCTGGTTCTGAACATGGAGAGCAAAGGCTTCTCTGTAGCGGTCTTCAACCGCAGCGTTCAGAAAGTCACGAACTTCATGGAAGGCCGGGCTGCCGGAAAGAATATCAAGGGATGTTTCAGTATTGAAGAGCTGGTGGCATCCCTGGAACGGCCGCGGAAGATCATTCTGCTGGTCAAGGCCGGACAGGCAGTGGATGATTTTATCGAGAAGCTGATTCCTCATCTGCAGGAAGGCGATATTATCATAGACGGCGGTAACAGCCATTTCCCCGATACCATCCGCAGGACGAAATACGTGGAAAGCAAAGATCTGCTGTATATCGGAACCGGTGTATCCGGCGGGGAAGAGGGCGCGCTGACCGGGCCATCCATCATGCCCGGCGGATCTGCCAAAGCCTGGACTGCCGTCAAACCGGTACTGCAGTCCATTGCCGCGAAGGTCGAGGACGGATCACCCTGCTGTGAATGGATCGGCGCGGATGGCGCCGGACATTTCGTGAAGATGGTTCACAACGGCATCGAATACGGCGATATGCAGATGATCAGCGAAGCCTATTCCATCATGAAAAATGTTCTGGGCATGTCAAACCTGGAAATGTCCGAAACGCTGGGCGAATGGAATAAGGGCGAGCTGGATTCCTATCTCATTGAAATTACCCGTGATATCCTGGCCAAGACAGACGAGGAAAGCGGCCGGTTTATCGTGGATCTCATTCTGGATACAGCCGGGCAGAAGGGAACCGGACGCTGGACTTCTCAGGAAGCCCTGAATGTGGGGACGCCCAGCCCGACTATCGCCGAAGCGGTTTTTGCCCGATCCATGTCCGCCATCAAGGAGGAACGGGTGGCCGCATCAAAAGTTCTCCAGGCCCCGGATATCAAATTCACCGGTGATAAAAAGGAAGTGCTGGAACAGATACGGAAGGGACTCTTCGCCTCAAAGATCTGTTCCTATGCCCAGGGCTTTCAGCTGATGCGGGCAGCTGCAGATCAGTATAGATGGGATCTGAACTACGGCGAAATCGCGCTGATGTGGCGCGGCGGCTGTATTATCCGGGCCCAGTTCCTGGGAAAAATCAAGGAAGCCTTTGACCGCCAGCCCGATCTTCCCAACCTGCTTCTCGACGATTATTTCAAATCCATTATCCATGACAATCAGGCCTCATGGAGACAGGCTGTATCACTGGCCGTGCTCCACGGACTGCCTATTCCCGCATTCACGTCGGCTCTGGCCTATTTTGACGGCTACCGCACTGCTACGCTTCCGGCGAATCTGCTTCAGGCTCAGCGCGATTATTTCGGCGCCCATACCTACGAACGGGTGGACCGGGAACGGGGTCAGTTCTTCCATACGAACTGGACCGGCCGCGGCGGGGATACGGTCGCGACGACGTATAATAATTAATTCAATCACCCGGCCGGGAGGGCTGTCATGACACTCAGTAAAATAAACAGCGAGTCTTTCCTTCAGGATGAGGATATTCAGGAAATCTGCGAACAGGCTTTTCAGAAGGTGAAACCGGATGGCAGGAAACTGCTTTTCGTAATTCCGGACAATACACGGTCGGCGCCCATTGACCGGATGTTCCGGGCCATTTACAGTATCGCGGCAAACCGGGCAGCAGCACTGGATTTTATCGTTGCGCTCGGGACCCATCCTCCCATGAGCGATGAGGAAATCGACCGGCGGCTGGGACTGAAAGCGGGTGATCGGGAAACGCTTTATCCGAAGGCACGTTTTTTCAATCACCAGTGGAAAAAGGAAGGACAGCTGCGCAAAATCGGGACACTGACGACCGAAGATGTTCAGGAGATTTCGGAAGGCCGCATGTCCGAACCGGTGGATATCACCATTAATAAGATGGTGTTTGATTACGATGCCGTCATTATTGTCGGGCCTGTCTTTCCACACGAGGTAGTCGGTTTTTCAGGCGGAAATAAATATCTGTTTCCCGGTATCTCAGGTCAGGAAATCATCGATATGTTTCACTGGCTGGGCGCGCTGATCACCAGCCCCGGCATCATAGGCCGGGCTTACACGCCGGTGCGCGCCGTGGTGGACAAGGCCGCCTCCTTCCTGAAAATGGAGAAATATGCCTTTACTCTGGTGGTGAAGGGCCATGGTGATCTGGCCGGACTCTTCTTTGATGAACCTGAGCCTGCCTGGGAAGAAGCCGCAAAACTGTCCGACAGGCTGCACATTGTCTATAAGGATCATCCCTTCAGACAGATCCTGTCGGTTGCACCGACCATGTATGATGATCTGTGGGTCGGCGCCAAGTGCATGTACAAGCTGGAACCGGTTGTGGCCGATGACGGGGAACTGATCATCTATGCGCCTCATATTCACGAGATATCGGTGACCCATGGCCCGCTGATCGAGGAAATCGGATACCATTCACTGCCGTATTTCACGACACAGATGCATCGTTTTTCCCATATCCCGGGAGGAATTCTGGCCCATTCCACGCATGTGCGGGGTGCCGGAAGCTATGAGGACGGTGTGGAAAGAAACCGTGTCCGGGTAACGCTGGCCACAGGCATTCCCGAAGAGCTTTGCAGGAAAATAAACCTTGGATATCGCGATCCGGAATCCATAAACTTTGATGATTTCAAAGACAGGGAGGATGAAGGTATTCTCTTTGTGCCGCGTGCCGGAGAAATGCTTTATCGCCTGAAATAACACGATTAAGAAAGGGAGTTCCGTGATGAGAAAATTCCTGCCTGGCGTTCTGATATTACTGGCCGGCCTCAGCGGCTGTTCCAGGGAAGTGATGATGACTTTTACGGTTACCAATTCCCTCGATATGAACAGGCCCGGAGAAGTGGTGGAAGTTCCGGTGGATTCGAAGCTCGAAGCCCTGCTGAGCCCGCAGACGGAACCTGTCTGTGTCGCTGAAGACGGACATCTCTGTTCCACCCAGGTCGTGGACGATAACGGGGATGGCGAAGCGGAATATTTCGTTTTCCAGGATAATTTCGAAGCGCTGTCCACACAGCGTTATGAACTCGTACTGAAGGAGAAAAAGGCGGATTCACTTGATAACGGCCCCGTTTATGCCATGTTTGTCCCGCAGAGAATGGATGATTTTGCCTGGGAAAACGATAAAATCGCATTCAGAATGTACGGCCCGGCTCTGCAGGCAACGGGAGAAATTTCATCAGGAATTGATGCATGGTGTAAAAATGTAAGCTATCCCATTCTGGAGAAATGGTACAGTCCGGGAATGGATTATCATACGGATCACGGTGAAGGCGGGGACTTTTATAAAGTGGGACGCTCGGCCGGCAACGGCGGTACCGCTTTCATTTATAAGAACCACGCGCTGTTCTCAGATAATTTCATCAGCTGGCATATCATTGCGAAGGGTCCTCTGAGAACGATATTCGAACTGGATTATGCGCCCTGGACGGTAGCCACATTCAAGGTCAGTGAAAAAAAACGAATTCAGCTGGATGCCGGATCCCATTTCAATTATATCACGTCCACGTACAGCAGGGAATCCGGGACAATACCTGACGGAATCAGCGTCGGAGCCGGTATTCCCAGCGTCAATCATCCC
Source organism: Fidelibacterota bacterium (assembly GCA_046735395.1). Taxonomy (GTDB): domain Bacteria; phylum Fidelibacterota; class Fidelibacteria; order Fidelibacterales; family DSDE01; genus JBJKQR01. The sequence goes on from JBJKQR010000014.1 coordinate 25,394, forward strand.
GGCCTGCACTATCTGAATCCGGGGGATGAATCCTGCGTGGCATCCTTTGAACCACTGGAACACGATAACGGCTTCATGGGGCAGGCCGTCTTTTCTGCCGATCCGGATGCCTATCCTGTTCTCGATGCCGATGAACATCGTTTTCTGCTCTTTCCCTTTTCCGATGACGACATGATCGTCGAGTATTTTGCCGGTTTTTACTGGAATAAGGAATCCGGGATTGATACGGATCAGGCCTTTATGAAACAGGTGAAAATAGATATTCTCAAGCGTCGTCAGCCCTTAACTGTTGATTTAATGGAGTAATACTTATGAAAACATTGATATTTCCACGTCCGGATCATCTGGATCTGATGACGAACCGCGAACTTGAGGACAGTTTCTGTTTTCCGCGAATATTTCAAAAGGATCAGATTCTGCTCATGCACGCAGAATCGGAGCGGGCCATTGCGGGCGGAGCTTGTCCCACAGGTGAAGTACTTGAATTGTTACCGGAAGCGGAGATGCGGGCGGAATATTTCTGCCAGCGGCGTGAGCTCGGAATCATCAATGTCGGCGGCGCCGGAAGTATAAAAACGGAGACTGCCGAATACAGACTTGAAAAACTGGAAGCCCTGTATCTGGGACGCGGTACAAAAAAAATCCGATTTTCCTCGGATGATGCGAAGAATCCGGCTAAATACTATCTACTCAGCTATCCGGCACATCAGGATCATCCTTCACGGAAAATTTCGAAGTCGGAAGCGAATATTCTGGAAATGGGGAGCAGCGAAGATTCCAATAAGCGAACCATTCACCAATTCATACTTCCCACCATTCTCCCGACCTGTCAGCTGGTCATGGGCCTGACCATTCTGGCTCCCGGTTCGGTCTGGAATACTATGCCTGCCCATACTCACGCCCGACGGACGGAAGTCTATATGTACTTCGATCTTCCTGAGGAACATCGGGTTCTGCACCTGATGGGTGAGCCCTCAAATACCAAGCATATCGTACTGGAAAATGAATCGGCCGTCTTTTCCCCGACCTGGAGCATCCACAGCGGCTGCGGTACCCACGCCTATTCCTTCATCTGGGGGATGGGAGGTGAAAATCAGGATTATACCGATATGGATTTTGTCGCCATGGAGGATCTGGGATGACGGATTTATTCAGCCTCAAGGGAAAAACTGCGTTGGTCACCGGCTGCAGCAGGGGAATCGGAAAAGCCATGGCTGTCGCTCTGGCTGAGGCCGGTGCAGATATTATCGGTGTCTCCGCGTCCCTTCCTCTGAAGGATTCGGAAGCAGGGCAGGAGGTCGCGTCCACCGGACGCAAATTTTATCCGTTTCAATGTGATTTCAGTTCCCGGGAATCTCTTTATAAATTCATTTCAGCCGTGAAGCAGCAATTCAGCGAAATCGATATTCTCGTCAATAATGCCGGAACCATCCTGCGTAAACCTGCGTTGGAGCATCCCGATGAATACTGGGACAAGGTGATCGAAGTGAATCTCAGCGCCCAGTTCATTCTGAGTCGTGAAATCGGCAAGATCATGGCCGCAAACGGCAGCGGAAAAATCATTTTCACGGCCTCGCTGCTCACCTTTCAGGGCGGTATCACGGTGCCGGGCTATGCCGCCGCAAAGGGAGGCCTGGGACAGCTGACCATGGCCCTGTCCAATGAACTGGCCTCCATGAATATACAGGTCAATGCCATTGCTCCCGGCTATATTGCCACCGACAATACGGAAGCGCTGCAGAAGGATCCGCAGCGTTCTAAGGCCATTCTGGAACGCATACCGGCCGGCCGCTGGGGCAGACCGGACGATTTCAGGGGGCCGGTCGTCTTTCTCGCATCCGCCGCGTCCGATTATATGAATGGCGCCATCATGCCCGTCGATGGCGGATGGCTGGGACGCTGACCAATCGTTTTCCGAGCGTCTCTGACTCATATTTACAGAATTGCCTTTTATCATAATCCTTCAATTCCGTAATTTCACCGGCTGAATTCAGGAGTTTTGCGTATGGATGGTTTTCATCAGATTCTCTCATGGCTGCTGGTCTTTATCGCCGGTGTATCTGTCAGTTTTATCAATATCATGGCCGGCGGCGGATCGGTGATCAGCCTCAGTGTGCTCATGCTGCTGGGCATGGATGCAACCGTCGCAAACGGGACAAACCGGTTGGGAATTCTGACCGGGAACCTGTCGGGCGCCCTTACCTATAAAAGCGAGGGAATAGGGTCGCTGCGGCAGAGCCTGAAATTTGGTTTCTGGGCTCTTCCCGGAGCCATTCTCGGTGCCTGGCTGGCCGTTCGTATCGACTCGCTGCTTTTCCAGAGGATTCTGGGAATCGTGATGATTTTCGTGGTTTCGACGCTGTTTCTGCCGAAACAGAATGCGCTGGAGAACCCCTCGCTCACCGGATATAAACGTTTTCTCATCCATCCGGTACTTTTTTTTATCGGATTTTACGGCGGATTCATCCAGGCCGGTGTGGGATTCATCATTATGGCATCTCTGCGGCATCTGGCAAACATGAAACTGCTCAATATCAATGTCTTTAAAAACCATATCGTACTGCTTTATACCATCCCCATCATCTTCCTCTTCGGATTTTCCGGGAAAATACAATGGGGGTATGCCATCGTTCTGGCGTCCGGAAATGCGCTGGGAGCCTGGCTGTCTGTACGAATGTCCGTGCGACGCGGTGACCGCATCATCAAATACGCCCTGTCCATCGCCATCCTGGTCATGGCGCTGAAATTATTTCTGTCCTGGTAAATTGTTTATTACAGATGGTCTCAGAGCTGAAATTTTATGCTCAGTCCCTGACGGATGTCCGCGTCCCAGGGCTTCAGCCCGGAATAGGGTTCGGAATCATACCTGCCGGTTACCCGGGTAAAAAAGGAAAAGTGCTCAGAAAGTGTAATGCTGATTTTCCCTTCAAGGATGAGACGATAATTGTGAAAATTCGTGAGTGCCGGCTGAAGATATGAAACGGCATTTACATTAATCCGTTTTTGTGTGCTTGTTTCCTGAAGATTGACATAACTGCTGAGACGCGCTGTGTCTACGGTCGGCCCGTCCGTCAGAATTTCCTTTTCCTCCATCATCGAAAGCCCGGCTTTGAAATGTTCAGTGGGAACCCAGCGGATTCCGCCGCCTGCCAGATAACGCCCGTCAAGCAGCCTGCTTTTGTTATATTCCGCCTGGACAAATACTTCAGGCTGCCAGGTCTGTCTGACAAAATAAACAAAACGAAGATGCATGAAACCCTTGTCGCTGATACTGCTGGCTGAGCTGACGATACGGCTGTAATCCGACAGGAGAAAGCTGGTCAGTCTGCCGTGACGCAGTACTACTGAAGGTGTAATCTGTGTCGAAAAGAGTTGGGAATTTCCGGATAGCCAGGTCACGGCATAGTCCACCGAAAGATGCACGCCATTCTTATCCAATGATAATCGCTGTTTCTCAATATTAACCTGCCCGGAAAGGAAGGTTACGCTCAGAAATACGATACTGATTATTTGTTTCATCCTTTTCATATGGAATAAAAATACAAAAAACGTCCCTAAAATACTGCAGCTTTTTGCGACTTTACCACTTTTGAGAATAGCGGGAAAAGGCCTATTTCAAAGCTGATATAACTTTATTGAGACTTGTAATAATTAATTATGTATCCATTTAATTATAAAGACGTTTTATAGTTTGGTACAGTAATTGTCAGTTTATATCAAAATGATTGGATTAATTAGAATTTGTATGAAACGAAACAGTTAACAAGAAAGGAAAGGGACAGATTATGAAGAATTTGTTCAAAGGATTACTGGTTGTATGCCTGACCCTTAATCTTGGATTCGCTGCTGTCATGGTCGCACCCATGGGAGTATCTCCCCGCTTCTGCGCCGAGAAACCCAGTGATATCTATGATTTGGCATACAATGGAATGCTGAACGTAGGAGTCGGCACGAAAATGTATTTTCTGGCCACTGGAGACGCTGTTTTCACCCCAACCTGGACCGTGACCGGCCCTGCCGGGAGTGTGGCAGATGTGGTTGCGGATTCAACTCTCAATGATTCCGCATATGTTGTGTCATTCGTTTCGGATGTAGTCGGAACCTATACGATTGATCTGAACGGAGAATCATCACTGACCGTCAATGCAGGAAAATTCCTGGGTGTGGAAGGCGGAGCCGTACCCTGTTCGATGTGCCATGCTGCCAAGTTCAATGATTGGAAAACCACCAATCACAGCAATGCACTGAATCGTGGACTGAACGGCGAAAAACATCTTCTCGGGACCTGCGTCAGCTGCCACTCCGTTGGGTATGATGTTACGGCCGTCAATGATGGATTCGATGATTTTGATTTTGCATGGCCGGATTCAGCGACCATCGCCGGGTACGGACATATTGACGGATTGCCGTTCATCGGCCTGGCCGATTCGGTTGCGAAAGCTTATCCGGATGCCATGGCCCGCGGAAATATCCAGTGTGAAGCCTGTCATGGACCCGGATCAGAACATCAGGGCAATCTTGCCGACAATCGAATGGAAGCCAATATCGGCGTTGCGGTCTGCGCAACATGCCATAACAGCGGCCATCACTATTTCCCGGCACAGTGGGAACATTCCGGTGAGGATGCGACCGAGGCTGAAGGGACAGGATTTGAGGGCGGTCATGCCAGAGGATCCTATGTGATTTCTGCCGGAACCCGCAGCGGCTGTTCACCCTGCCACAGCGGCGCCGGTTATATTGAATGGGTAAAGGAAGGCCGGCCGGTTGACGGAGACGGACTCCCTGCAGCCACGACTGTTCTCCCCGAAGCCACGAATATCACCTGTGCGGTCTGCCATGATCCTCACAACATGGCCAATGATTATCAGCTGAGGTTCGTGAATACACAGCTTGGTGACGGCACTCCCATTACCATGGAGAAATATGGCGCCGGTGCCCAGTGTATGGACTGTCACAGAAGCCGCCGCAATGCTGCCACCTATTCCGTGGATCCAAACGGTATCAGCTCGCATTATGGTGCGCACCACGGTCCGCAGGCTGATATGCTCATCGGAACAAATGCACCTGTTTATCAGGGTTTTAAGTTCCCCACCTCTCCTCATGCGCTCCAGGGAAATGCCTGCGTCGATTGTCATATGTACAACCATGAAGGCGAAGCAGACCTGACTGAAGAACATGAATTTGCAGTGGGTGGCCATTCCTTCAATATGAATGATGCAGAAGGCAATGACCATGTAGAAGCCTGTGCACGCTGCCACGGTGATGTGGGCACAAGCTTCGGTGAGAAGAAATTCTACTTCAACGGCATTGCCGATCATGACGGTGACGGCGTGGATGAAGGACTGCAGGAAGAAGTCAAGGGACTTTTGGAAGAACTGAGGCCGATGCTCTATGATACTTCCGGCGCTTTGCTCTTTGACAAAACGAATGCCACACCTGCCCAGGGAAAAGCTCTTTACAGTTACGTCTGGGTCGAGGAAGACCGCAGTTTCGGTATTCACAATCCGGCTTTTACCGTTGCGTTGCTGAAGACTGCGATCCAGTCTCTGACCTATCCGGGTATCACCGCCGGCCAGATGGTTGCGGTGAAGGATATTCCCGGCGATCAGGGCTTCCAGGTCCGCGTCGTCTGGACACGCTTCGGTGCGGATGATACTCAGGCCTGGGATCGCGTGAACATGTACACGGTTCTGCGCGAAGTTCCTGAAGTACCGGCTAAATCCACTGTAACAACCTATGACAAGATCGAAAATGTTCCCACCACGATCGGTGTGGGTGAACAGTTCGGTCTGGGCGGAGCCCTCTGGGATGTGGTCGCGCTGGTACCGGCTGTTGAATACATCGAATATGCGGCGGTGGTTCCCACTCTGCATAATACGGTCGAAGGCGACACCGCCTGGGCTGTTTTCAAGGTTCTCGGCCAGACGGAAGATGGAATGGTTGCTGAAACAGTTCCCATGCCGGGCTTCTCCACGGATGACGTGGCGCCTGCAGTTCCCGCCGGTCTGGATGGTCTCGTGCTGACGAAACAGTTCAAACTGACCTGGGATATGCCGGTCGATAAGGACTTCGGATATTTCGCGGTATATCGTTCACTCGATAAGAACTTCAACCCTGCGGGTACAACTCCGTATGCGACAACGGTTGATCCGGAATATCTCGATGTTGCCATCGAAAATAACACGCATTATTTCTACAAGATCTCCGCTGTGGATGTAAACCGGAACGAGAGCGCATTTACGGATCCGCTCGACATGGTTTATACTGTCGTCAGCGTGACTGAAGAGATTCCGACGGTTTATGCCCTCAGACAGAATCATCCGAACCCCTTCAACCCGGTTACCAGTATCACCTTCCAGCTTCCGGAGAAGAGTTTTGTGAATATCACTGTCTATAACAGCCTGGGAATGGTTGTTGACAGACTGGTGAATACCGAACTGTCTGCCGGTTCCTATTCCTATACCTGGAATGGCAAAGGCATGGCTTCCGGTATTTATTACTATCGCATGACAAGCCGGAACTTCACAGAAACGAAGAAGATGCTGCTTCTGAAATAAGAAGTACCCTTCATTTGGTTAAAAAGGATGTGCCTTCGGGCGCATCCTTTTTTTATTGTAATGAATATTCCCGGAACACCGGCTCCCTATCCCGGAATTACCGTGAATTCCTGCAGAATTCAGTTAAAAAGTCCATCCCTTTACTACTGAAAACATGTATATTTAAAGTGAAGGAATTAGACGGAACGGACGCGTAATATGTGTAGTTCGGAGGCAAAATCATGATTAAAAACATGTTTAGGCTGAATCAGCTTCCCGTGATGAAAAAAGTCCCCCTCTTTCTTCTGGTCGCGCTGTCGCTCATGCTGGTCTTTATTGTTTATTTTCTGAATCAGACCCTGACCCGTAATGCCTATGAAGATAAATCCGCAAATCTGAAGCAAATGTCAGAACTGGTGATAAAAAGTATCGAATATCCCATGCTGCAGGGAGAAATGGAGATGGCAAATTCCATCCTGGCCAATATGGCTGAGGAGGAGGCGGTCACAGCGGTTCATCTCCTCGATAAGGACCGGCATGTTTACTACAGTTCGGATTCGACCCTTCAGGGAATGGATTTTACGGATATTTACAGCAGGAAAATTATTGACGGCGGCAAGGTTGCCATCGATGCCAGCAAATTTATGACCGGATCCTTTACCTATCTGCAGGCCATTGATCTGAAAAAGGACTGTCTGGATTGTCATGATGGGTCCGAGGGAGATCTGGTCGGAATCATGGTGACAAGCATTACGACTCAGGATTATATAGACCGCCAGGCTTATTTTAAAAAATTCTATGTCGGGCTGGCTTTGTTTTTTCTCATCGTTTCTGTCGGCCTGGGCCTTATTCTGGCGCTGAATATCCGTTCCGATGTAAAACGGATTATTTCCACAATGCGCCAGTTGGTACGTCATATCCTGGCCGGTTCACTGAAAGTTCGCGGGAATCCGGAGGATACGAATACGGATTACAGGCCTCTCATCCGGGAACTGAATACGGTACTGGATTCGCTGGTGGGATATATTGACAAAGTTCCTGTTCCTCTGTTTGTTGTGGATCGGGATTATCATCTCGTTTACAGCAACGAAGCGGCGAACGGGCTTTTTCCCGGGGCGCAGAGTGAAACCCCGGCCTGTCATGATGTCCTCAGATCAAAACTCTGCGGAACGGCAAATTGTGTGTGCAGCCTGGCCATGAAACAGAAGCAGGTTGTGGCGGAGGAAAGCACTGCTGTGCCGGGTAACGAGACCCTCTTCGTTCATCAACAGGGTATTCCGCTGTTTGATGAAGACGGCGAGGTCATAGGCGCTCTGGAAACCGTAACCGACCAGACGGCTGTTCAGACGGCACTCGGACGTATACGCAAACAGTCTGAATTCCAGAATAAGGAAGTCGACAAGTTGCTGGCCAACCTCGGCGCACTCGCTGAGGGCAATCTCGCCATCTCGACGGATGTGGAAGCCGCCGATGCCGATACGCAGGATGTGGCGGATAATTTTATTCGCATCAATGAGGGATTATCAGCCATTGTGGAAAATCTGAATAGTGTCAGCGCCCAGTTTGATGAATTATCCAGGCAGAATGAAGCGGGAGCCATCGAATACCGCGGAGAGACGGATCGGGTACGGGGCCGTTACCGTGAAATGATTGATATTGTCAATACGATTCTGGACCTTATTTTTAATCCGGTTCAGGAAGTGTCCAATGTACTGAAGGATGTGGCCCGGAAGGATCTGAGCGTACGGGTTCGCGGGAATTATGCGGGCGACTGGAATGATTTTAAAAATTATGCAAATACGGCAATCGAAAACCTGGATGATGCCCTGAGCAAGGTGGCCGCCGGTGTGGAGCAGGTGAATTCTGCCTCGGACCAGATTTCAAGAGGATCGCAAAGTCTCGCGGAAGGCGCGAATCATCAGGCTTCCTCACTTGAGGAAGTATCCTCATCACTTGAGGAAATGGCATCCATGACAGCGTCCAACGCGGAGAAGGCCCACGAAGCCGAAAAAGTAAGTTCCGAGACCAGCCGCTACGCTGCAGACGCTGATCAGCACACCGGCAGAATGAAGACGGCCATTGACCGGATAAAGGAAAGTTCGGACAAGAGCGCGAATATTATCAAAACCATTGATGAAATTGCATTTCAGACAAATCTGCTTGCCCTGAATGCGGCGGTGGAAGCCGCCCGTGCAGGGGATGCGGGAAAGGGTTTTGCTGTGGTGGCCGAAGAAGTGCGCAGCCTGGCACAGCGTTCCGCCGAAGCGGCAAAGAATACGGCAGAGATGATTGGTGAATCCGTACAGAATTCCGCTGAGGGAGTGAAGATTACGGATGAAGTTTCTGAAATGCTTAATAAAATCACCCAGGGTACGGCAAAGGTTCTGCAGCTGGTCAGCGACATCGCCGGCGCCTCCAGAGAACAGTCTCAGGGAATTGAACAGATAAATCTGGCCGTCACCCAGATGAATCAGCTCACACAGGAAAATGCCGCCAACAGTGAGGAATCGGCATCGGCCAGCGAACAGCTCTATTCTCAGGCTACCGAACTGAAGACAATGGTGGACGGATTTTCACTGTCCGGGAATGCCACGCGGCAGCCGCAGCCGTTGCCGGCCGGCAAGTCAAAGTGAGCCAATTTGACCGGATTAACCCCTTATTCGTTGAAATTTACCGATGGAATAACAGCATTTACCGAAAGCAGGTCGCCTTTAGCTCGCGATTTTGCGAACTTCTCTCTGAAAAGGAAAAGGATTTGATATGACACGAGAACGACATAGCGGAAAAGCGATTGCAGGCCTCATCCTGGTGGCCATCGGAGCGATTCTGATGCTCCAGAATCTGGGAATATTCTTTTTTCATCTGCCGTCCTTCATCTTCGGCTGGCCGGGCATTCTCCTCATCATCGGGATAATTCTGCTTCAGAATGACCGGCATCGGAAAACGGGGATTATCCTCATCTTCATTGCTGCATTCGGCATCGTCCCGAATTTCTGGCCGCTTCTGATTATCGGGGCCGGATTGTATATCATGATGGACGGAGATTTGAACAAACGTTTTTTCGGGCATAAAACAGCAGATAATTCCGATGAAGATCCTGGGTCTGAAAATGAAATTCTGAATGATATCAGTATTTTCGGCGGCGGCAAGAAGTACTTCGAAACAAAATCCTTCAAGGGCGGACGTATCACAGCCATCTTCGGCGGATCCGAGATCAATCTCATGGACTGCCAGCTGGCAGAAGGGGATCATTATCTGGAGGTTCTGGCTCTCTTCGGAGGCTTCAATCTCATGCTCCCTCCGGATTGGGATGTGAAAATCGACGTCATTCCAGTTTTCGGCGGAATTTCTGATAAACGACGCCGGCCCATGGCATCGGATATGATCGGTGACGGAACGGTCAGACGGCTGCATATCCGCGGTCTGGTGATCTTCGGCGGCGGTGAGATCAGAAACTGAATTTTATAAAACAGGATTCATGATGAGAAAATTCGGCGGCTTTTTTATTCTGATTATAGGAGTTATCCTTTTCCTTCATACGCTGGATATTCTTACAATTCCGATTTATGAAAATCTCATATCCTGGCAATCTCTGATTCTGATCATTTCACTGCTTGTCCTGCTGCAAGATCCTTGTGATATCGGTTCCTGGATTTTTGTCTATATCTCAGCGCTCTTCAATCTGCCCATGTATACGCGCTTCACCTTTCACGAATTCTTTCACATGACCTTTGCTCCGCTGCTCATCTGGATCGGACTGCTGACCATCCTGAAATCACGGCTGCAGGGCTGCGGACACCGTTTCAATAAAGGTCTGGTGGAAGTTCAGCCTGAAGATGCAGAGGATTCCATTCACATATTCGAAAAATTAAACTGGATCATGAATTCAATTCCGGAGCACTTCCGTCTGAGCATGGTCTTTTCCGGATTCAGAATACAATTTAACCTTAATGAGTCTGCAGAGGTGAGAGCCGCATCAGATACATCCTGTCATATCCGCCTGCTGGTACTTTTCAGCACCTGTACACTGCAATTTCCTGAGGCTGCACGGGTCCGCTGTGATGGTCTCAATCTTTTCGGCGGAGTCGAGGACAGACGTCCCGGCCGGCTCAGTAAAATCGTTGAGTCTCCCTTCTGTGATATTCATATCGAAGCCATCAATATCTTCGGAAAAATTCAACTGATGTAAAATATATGGGCGATCTTCATCCTGTTTTCAAATCCCGGTATTCCTTCCTGATTTTTCTCCTGATCTGGATATTCATCTTCATCCAGCAGTCCGTCATCATGTTTTTTCTTCTGGATGCGCCCCATACCTCAATACTTATTGACTGCCTCAGCTTTTCCGTACCGGCCATGCTGTTTTCGCTGGCCTTGTGGTATCCCAGTCTCTATATGAATTTTGAGGAAGGGTCCATACCGAAAATTCTGATGGGACATGCTGTCCTCGGCCTTCTGACCAGCGCGACGCTCACATCTCTGAACATCCTGTCCATTCAATGGATGCTGCCGGATTACTCGGAACTTGAATTTATCCGCAGCTCCATTACCTGGAGGTTCCTGACGGCCATGATGTTTTACCTGATTATTGTGGCCTCCTATTATGTCTATATATATTACAGCCAGTACCGCAGCGCCTTGCTGGATGAATATAAATTAAAAACGCTTCTGCGTGAGAACGAGATTCGTGCTCTCCGTTTTCAGATTAATCCGCATTTTCTCTTCAACAGTCTGAACAGCATCGCGGCCCTGACCCTTGAAGACGGAGACCAGGCACGAAACATGCTCATCAAACTTTCCGATTTTTTCAGAAAAACCCTGAAGGAGGATCCGGACCAGAAACATCCGCTGGCAGAAGAGCTGGATATTCTGACTCGCTACCTGGAGATCGAAAAAATCCGTTTTGCAGACCGGCTCGAATTCAATTTCGACTCCTGTGAAGACTGCCTGACCGTGGAAGTGCCCACACTGATATTACAGCCTCTGATCGAAAATGCCGTCAAACACGGTGTCTATGAAAATCCCGACATTACGAAAATACTGTTATATTGCGGTCTCAGAGAAGATTACATCGAAATCCGTCTGACCAATAATTTCGATCCGAATGCCGGCCGGCCGCAGGGATCGGGTGTGGGCCTGAAAAATGTTCGAGACCGGCTTGACCTGTTTTACGGCCGGAGGGCTTCGCTGTCCATTCACCGGGGCGAAGGACAGTTTGAGGCAATTCTGCTGCTCCCTGTATTGAAATCAAAGTCTGTATCCTGACAAGCGGAGGAAAAAGCTATGACCAAAGGAAATTCGGATACAAAACAGCTTCAGGCTGTCATTGCCGATGATGAGGCGCTGGCCCGGAAACTGTTGCGGAACTATATCGAAAAACACGGGGGCATGCAGATTATTGCCGAATATGATAACGGTGTGGATCTGCTCAAGGATATGCCCGGCCTGAAGGCAGATATCTTATTCCTCGATATTCATATGCCGCGTATAGATGGCTTTGAAGTGCTGGAACTCATGGCGGCACCGCCTGCTGTGATCTTTACGACAGCTTATGATCAATATGCACTGAAAGCCTTTGATTTCAATGCGGCGGATTACCTGCTCAAGCCCTATTCCGAGGAACGGTTTGCCGAGGCTGTATCACGGGCTTTTCAGCGGATAAAAGGGCAGACTCTGGAAAAGAAAGAACCCGCACGGAATTCGGATGATGACTACCTGAAGCGGGTCATTGTGCGGGATGGCGCTCAGATCCACTTCATTCCGCTTGATAAAATACAGTTTCTGGAGGCTCAGGACGATTATGTGCAGATCGTACATGCATCAGGGGCGCTGCTCAAGCAGGGAACTCTCAAATATTTTGAGGACCATCTTCCGCCTGAGGATTTTGTCCGCCTGCACCGAAGTTATATTGTCCGCATCCAGGAAATCCAGAAGCTGGAGATGATTTCACGGGAAAATTATCTGTGTATTCTCAAAAGCGGCAAACGCATTCCGGTCAGCAAATCCGGCATGGGGCGGCTTCGCGAAATTTATATTTAAATATCAGGCCGGCATTTTAAATTAAATTATTCTGGGATTTTACAGGCATTTATCAGGCGAATATCTGCCATGAAGGCTCCGAAGGCCAGTGTGTCATTCCGTAGCCAGTTGTGCGGATCTGTGATTGCATTCCGGATCGCGGCCACCGATCCGTCTGTACAGATCATTTCATCATATTGATAATTATCCCCGGGGCCCAGCTCAAGGATCGTTCCAGCCTCAATGGATAAGGCTGCGGGAATGACAGATGTGACAGATGTGGGCTGGCCGTCTTCAAGCCAGATTTTCCCCTTCGCCACTCCGATTCCAAAGAGAAAATCAGGAGCCGGATCGCTTCCCTGATATACGAGAATGTTATCGCCGCTGGATGACGGATTATAATTACCCGTTCGGACAAATCCATTCTCTTCGAATCCGCTGTAATGAAGAACCGTCCCCGCCGCTACCGGTTTATCAGCCGAATAGACAATCTGTCCCTCACGGGTTGTAAATTTGCTGCCGTCCCAGGCTTTATCTGTGAAAATGATGCGCGTGCCCTTATCTATATCTCTGAGACAGAGGAAATCAAAGTTTTTCGGATCATCCGTATTGACGGTAAGCGGCAGAATATCTCCCGGGCTAAGGCGGGTCTGTCCCAACAGAGGAGAAAACGGAATCAGGTTATATATCAAAGCAAAATAAATTAGAGCATATTTCATCAGTATTCTCCCACTTTTTTGACATGTATCAGAGTAATAGAATTAGTATATTGACTTCCCATGGGAAAATCAAAGGAAAAGTCCGCGGCATCAGGTAGGTCCGAACCTATTCAGATATTGAATCTTCCGGTTCAGCATTATGAATGGGGGAGTCATGGCAGTGATTCTTTGATACCAAATCTGTTAAACCTTGCTGCGGCTCCTGAAAAACCTTACGCGGAACTCTGGATGGGAGCACATGAAAAATCGCCGGCCACTCTCCGTGACAGCGGAAAGAGTCTGAAGCAGTTCATCGATGAGAATCCCCGTGACACGCTGGGCGAAAGGGTGCTTGCAGGCCATGGACCTTCGCTGCCCTTTCTGGCGAAAATTCTTTCCGTAAGAAATTGTCTCAGTATTCAGGTTCATCCGGATAAAAACATGGCAGACCTGCTGCATCTGCAGGATCCGGATCATTACCCGGATGACCGACACAAACCCGAAATGGCCATTGCTCTTGATAATTTTCACGCCCTCGCCGGTTTTCGGCCGGATGATGAAATCAGGGAACTCCTGAATACCCTGCGCCTGTCGGCCGAATCTGCAGCGAAAGCCTTTATGGAATCCTTGTTAAAGGAATTTGAACAGGGTGGACTTGAATCGGTCCTGCGGCAGGTACTGGAAGCCGCACAATCTGAAAGCACATTCAAAGGGATTTTACGCGAAGTCAGAGCGCAACTGATGCCTTTGCGTAGCGACGATCCCCGCTTTGCCCTCTTTGCAGATCTGTTTCATGATTACGACCGAGACCCGGGCCTGTTTGTGCTGTTGCTGCTCCAATATCATCAGCTGGAGAGGGGAGAGGCCCTGTACCTTTCTCCGGGAATTCCTCACGCCTATATCAGCGGCAATCTCATCGAATGCATGGCAAATTCGGATAATGTCATCCGCCTGGGGTTAACGAAAAAATTCCGTGATCCGGGAAATCTGCTCCGGGCTTTAAATTATGAAGCAGCACTGACCTCACCGGAACAGATAAAAAGTGATGAGCGGCTCATATACCGCACAGCGGACAGGGAATTTCTGCTGGAATGGGTGGCGGGAGAACAGGACCGTATTCTGGACAGAGGCGGAAACCCGGCTATCGTATTTTGTATGAAGGGTGACACCCACATCCGGGAAACTGGCAGCGCCACGGATGTACTGCTCAGGATGGGAGAGGCTGCCTTCATTCCGGTACAGGCCGGAGAATGCAGGATATCCATGAAAGATGATTGCGATGTACTCTGCTTCAGGTCCGATTACTGACCAGTTGAAAACCAATCTATTTCATATCATTTTAAAATAATTTAAAAAACAAAAATTAATAAATAGTAGGATCTGAATTCGATTTTAAAATCGAAAAATATAGATATACAGGCAAAATGTGACGAGGAGCGAAGATGGGAATAAAAAGAGTGTTTGGATTTGTTCGTACTTTGTACTAACTTAATTTGAAGGAGATAATTATGTTCAATTTAAAATGTATGAAAAGTGTGCCTATCTTATTGTTATTAATTACCATGTCTGTTTCTGTCAATCTGTATGGAGCAGACTTCAAATGGGAGAATGCGGCCACGCCGGATTTGCTGATCGATGCGGATTATGTGCATCCTCAGTTTTCGCCGACAGGCGAACTGCTGGTACAGAAACCGCAGCAGAGAGGCCTGTATCTGTATTCCATGACGGATGGGAATCTGAAGACGCTGGTTCCGGCGGGAGAAGAAAGCATTCAGCCCTGCTGGTCTGCAGACGGATCTCAGATATTGAGCCGTACACGCAATCAGGAAGTTATGGATGCGCCGCATCAGATTGAAATTATTTCGCCCATGACCGGAGAGAGAAAAAGACTGGCTGAGACCTATGATATCCGGAACCTTCCCCGTTTCGCACCGCAGGGAGACCAGGTTTATTATCCGGCGAGGCATGGACTGACATATCTGCCGCTTCCTGACAAACTGAGCAAGGGCGCTGCAAGCATCGCGCCCATCATTGAATTCCGGAATGACAGACTGACGCTGACATCAGCCGTTACAAAAAGTGTAAAGACGCTGGTGCCCCAGGAAGGATGGCGGGTTCTGATGGCTGAACCATCACGGGACGGCCGTCTGCTTCTGATTAATACTACCGGCGGAGATATGTACCTCTACGATATGGAATCGGGTGTAAAGACTGATATCGGGCGGGGGGACATGCCGGTCTGGGGCTATGGAGATAATTATATTCTCTTTGTCCGCACCACGGATGACGGACACGATATCACCGGCTCCGACATCTATGTATACGACCTGCAGGAAAAGATGCTGCGCCAGGTTACCTTTACGGATAATGTCATAGAACTGGAGCCGACCTGGTCACCGGACGGTTCGACTATTGTCTATGATGATTATGTCTCTCATAAAATCTTTGCAATCGATTTGATCAGATAGGATAAGGGATTATGAAGAAAACAATTATCTATACACTGTTATTCATACCGGCACTTGTTTTTTCACAGGTGGTCACCGGCCTCTCACATTGGTCCATTTACCTGGATCCGGGCCACAGCCAGACCGAAAATATGGGCGCCTACGGTTATTCCGAGGCGGAGAAAAACGTCCGGGTTGCCCTGAATGTAAGAGACCTGCTCCTGACCTATACGGATATTGACACGGTATATCTGTGTCGTACAAATGACCAGCAGTATGTGGGATTGACCGCACGTCAGACGGAAGCGAATAATCTGGGCGTGTCCTGGTATCACAGTATCCATTCGGATGCGGGTGGCGGCGCTAATGCAAATTCCACTCTGCTGCTCTGGGGCAAGTATGCCAGCGGTTCGGAAAAGATTCCCAATGGCGGGAAGGCCATGTCAGATATTATGATCGATTACCTGACCCGGGCCATGCGAACCTATACGGTCCATGGTTCCATTGGTGACTGCAGTTTTTACGGATGTTCCAGTGGCGGGCCCTATCTGGCTGTAAACCGGAATACAAACATGCCGTCTGAATTATCCGAAGCCGGTTTTCATGACAATCCCATGCAGAATCAGCGGAATATGAATGCGGAATGGAAACGGCTGGAATCCTGGGCCTTTTTCTGGTCCATCCTCAAGTATCATGGCCTGCCAAACGTTCCATCCCATTCTCTCACCGGGTTTATCCGCGATGTGGAAGGGGGAACGCTGGTCAATGGCGCTACGGTCACCCTGGAAAACGGGATGACTTATACGACCGATACCTATGAGTCACTCTTTCATAAATACAGTACGGATCCGGATCAGCTGCATAATGGCTTCTATTATCTGGAAGGAATTGAATCCGATTCCATTCAAATGGTCATCACAGCAGACGGGTTTTATCCCGATACGGAAATGGTGAAAATCGATCAGGTGTTTCACACCTACCAGGATATTCAGCTGGTGTCGAGAAAAGCGCCGGTTATTTTAGCCTCTGAACCGGTTGAAGGAGAAACAGCGCATCCGGCCTGGAATCCTGTCGTACTCAGTTTTTCCCGTCCCATGGATACATTGTCGGTTCATCAGTCTCTGGAATTTTCACCAGAAATCCCGTTTTCGTTGAAGTGGAATTCCAACCAGACGTCAGCTGATGTAAAAGCCGCCTTTGAGTTCCTGACCGATTACACCATGACACTGGATTCGACAGCCGCCGACCAGTGGGGACACCGATTGAATGCTGATGGAGACGGAAACAGCTACGTTCTGAATTTTCATACAGCTCAGGAAGATCTTTTTGTTCCGAAACTGACGACTTTCTTTTCTGAATATGAGGATGCCACTTCGACGCTGAATCCGATTTACACCTTCCAGTTTGATGAACTTCTGGATTCCGCTTCGGTAGATTCTGCCGGCATGTCCCTTGTGAATCTTTCCCAGGCGACAGTCCAGCTGCCCATCGCATGGGATTATACGCCTTTTGACTCATTGTCAATCATTTCCGTTTATTCAATAGATAATCTCCTGCCGGGCGCTCGTTACAAAGTTGCCATCGGCGGCGGCATTACGGATTTGTTCAATAACCGTAAGAAGACAGGTATCAGCCGTTATGTTTATACGGTAACGACTGATTATGAGTCAATTACAAATCTGGAAGATTTCGAGGGCGGAATCGGAAATTTCTGGGAACCGTCCGGAAGCGGAAGTACCGCTGGAATCATCGGCGATAAGACGACGCGGGAAGCTTCAGCCGCAAAGGCTGTCTACAATACGGGAAGTACGCAATCCATGAAGCTCAATTATGCCTATGACATGAATGTGAATAGCTGGCTGATCCGACTCTACGGTGGCGGGTCTTCCATCGCCAATACCCATGTCTCCACAGACCAGATCGTTCAGGTTTACATCTTCGGAGACGGATCCGGAAACTGCTTCCGCTTCTGTTTTGACGACAACGGCGGAACGGAAGTGAGTCCGTGGACAGCCATAGACTGGTACGGCTGGAAGCTGGTCAGCTGGGATCTGCGAGACGGAGAAACGGGAACCTGGATCGGAGATGGAACACTCGATGGAAACCTCGCCTTTGACTCCTTTCAGTTCACCTATACGGAAGGGGCTCCGGCTGAAGGGACCATGTATCTGGATGATTTCCGCACCGTGACTCCCGGAAGCGTTAATTCTGTTTCATCAAGGGATCAGCTTTTGCCCGGCCAGGCTATCCTGCATGGTAATTATCCTAATCCTTTTAACGGAACAACCCAAATCTCCTTCACCCTTGCAGATCCGATGACGATCCGGCTCGCGGTGTATGACGTGACGGGCCGGCTGGTGAAAGTGCTGCGAAACGGCCTGATGGAAGCCGGATCCTGGACTGAATCACTCGATTCCGCCACGCTGCCTTCAGGCGTGTATTTCTGCCGTCTGGAGACGCCGACCAGCGTGCAGACCAAAAGGCTGACCATCCTCAAATAAAGACAGATACAGTACTGATTGTCACATATAACAGAGCGGCTCCGTTTGGAGCCGCATTTTTTATATCATGAAATAATAATTGACGAATGAAGAGATTCAGCTTTCCCGGAAATGACAACCCAGGCTGCGCTTATTTTCCCAGGCAGCTTCTGTAACTAAGACGGCTGTCCTGACTGCGTTGCGGAGCCCCAGGAGCGTGTCGGTCACCTGAGATACGCGGTAGAATCGTTCAATCTCATGTTCCAGATTCTTCAGGCCTCGCAGCGCCCTGTCAAGGCGCCATTTCGTACGAACCAGTCCTACGTAATTCCACATGATCTGACGAATATTGATCAGATCCTGCTGAATCAGGGCCGGATCGGGAATTTCTGTTCCGCTGTCAGTCCAGTCCGGAATATCCTTCGTATCGAAGGTCTGAAAAGCTGAATAATTCTTCGAGATATATTCGGCCGACCGTGCTCCCCATACCAGGGCTTCCAGGAGGGAGGTACTGGCCAGACGATTTGCGCCGTGAACACCAGTACAGGCCACTTCACCCACCGCAAACAGATTATTGATCGTCGTCTGTCCGTCGCTGTCCACCCAGACGCCGCCGCAGGAATAATGGGCCGCCGGAACGACAGGTATGAGATCCTGCGAAATATCCACTCCGAATCTCAGACTCTGCTCGTGAATGGTGGGAAAACGCTGCCGAATTTCCTGCGCAGGAAGATACGACGCAATATCCAGATAGACATGCTCCAGTTTGTTGGCCAGCATTTCCTTGTGAATGGATCGGGCCACCAGATCTCTTGCCGCAAGGTCCTTCCATTCCGAATCATATTTCTGCATGAAAGGCTGGCCATCTTTGTGAACGAGCCGGGCTCCGGCACCCCGCAGGGCTTCTGAAATAAGAAAGCGCGGGGCGTGATTCGCAAAGAAGGTCGTCGGATGGAACTGAATGAATTCCAGGTTAATAACCCGTGCGCCCATCCTGTCCGCCATGGCGATACCGTCTCCGACAGCATGTTCCGGGTTTGTAGTGCGCAGAAATACGGATCCCAGTCCGCCGGTCGCCAGAATGGTTACCCGGGAAAAAAATTTATGAATCTGTCCGTCTTCCTGATTGAGCACATAGGCGCCCATGCAGGTTCTCGGTTCGTAGATAGTAAGGCGGTTCAGGCTGTGGTGATGGGGAGCCAGCAGATCCACGGCTGTGAATCCTTCGAGCAGTTTGATATTGCTGTGCCGGCTCAGAGCTCTCAGAAGCGCGATTTGTATGGTTTTTCCGGTGGCATCGGCCGCATGCAGAATTCGGGACCGGCTGTGATGGCCCTCCGCATTCATGGCATATCCGCCATCCGGGTCTCTGTCGAATTCCACACCATATTTATTAATCAACAGTTCTTCGGTCAGCCGCGGCCCGTCATTGACCAGAATTTCAACCGATTTTCCCTTACAGTGCTGATCACCGGCCTCCATGATGTCTTTATAAAATAATTCCGGGCTGTCATCTTCCCGTCCCTTGTAGGCAACACCGCCCTGTGCCATCCAGGTATTGTTTTCCTTCCCCTCACGACGGCTTTTAGTCAGGACCGTAACCTGAAAACCCTTATCGGCCAGTTCCAGCGCGGCGATGGCACCGGCTATTCCGCTGCCAACAACCAGAACATCGGTTTCGTAACTTTGTTTCATTATTCCGCTGCTTGCCAGTTTTCCTGAAATGCGATATTCATGGTTTCAAGTTCGGCCAGGATCGGTTCATAAATTTCCCGGTCTAGGGGAATCCGAACACCCCGCTTGCGGATTTTACCTTCCAGTATGAGAATGGCTGCAATGGCGGGAGGGAGACTGACGGTTCGCGCCATGGCCGAATCGCCACCGGGGATTCCGTAATCAATCATCAGGCTTTTTATTTTTTGCTGTCTGCCATCCGGATAAACGGCTTTGAATTCATGCTGAAGAATCAGCATATCCCGCTCTCCGTCCTGATAACTCATTTTCTTTTCCATGAGAGCGGTGAGAGCTGTCAGCGGAGTCCGGGCCTTTTCAGGAATTTCCGCATTCTGATTCAGACCCAGCCAGGCAAAGGCGTTCAGGACCGTCTTATCATGTCCGCAACTGTCTCCGAGAAAGGCCAGGCCCTGCTTTTCCATGAGCCAGTTGGTCAGCTCTGCATAGCTGCGAACTGAATCAGGAAGCGCATCAGCGTTCAGGTAATCCAGGGCCTTCAAGGCCTTGATCAGGGGTTTCCATCCGGGATTCCGAATGGTTCCGCGCATCACATCCCCGGCCTTTTCAATTCCATACAGCTCCTTGTAGCGAACGGAATTCCGGTTCGGATACACTTCAACGGATCCGTATCCTTCAATAACATCATCCTTGGTGCTGTCCATCAGATCCTGGTCGGATATTTTTACTATACGTCCGTTTTTCAGATATTCGGCAGGATTTTTAAGCGCTGTCAGGGCTCCCAGGGGGCTCCAGGAAAATTTATAGCTGAAGGGGTTGTCCGCTGCTTCCGGCGCAGGAAGGCCCCCGCAGATACTGCGGAAAGAACTGATATAACCGCCCTTTTCACGGACAAGATCAATGACTTTCATGGCCGACATGTGGTCGATGCCCGGATCCAGCCCCAATTCATTCAGAAATAACAGGCCTTTTTCCATGGCTTCATCATTCAGCGCCTCCATCTCGGGGGAAACATAACTGGCCGTGATGAGGTGTCTGCCGACGCTGAGACAGACTTTCGCGACTTTCACATGGAGAAAAGCCGGCAGGAGGGAGATACACAGATCACATTCACTGATCAGGTCCGGCAGATTGCTCAGTTCGGAGTCGCTGCCCGCAGCCTGTCCGTTACTGTAGCCTTTTACCAGCTTCTGGGCGCGTGGCAGCTCGATATCCATGACCGTGAGCTGCACATCATTGCGCGCCAGCAGATAATCCGCAAGAGGACGGGCCACCAGGCCGGCCCCCAATAAAAGAATTTTTTTCATGTCAGTTCTTCGCTTTTAATAAATTGGTCGGTTAAGGTGACTTCAGTGCGTCGCGGACGCGTCAAATTTATCCAGAAATTTCTGAAGATAGCTAAAGCGGGGCGTGAGATGTCCGTTGTGGGTGATGACAGCGTTGTGAATTTCCTCGGGAAGGGCCAGATCTTCAAAAGCAGCCCGGTAATCACAGTTCACGATATCGGGAACATAGGGGAAGAGTTTGTCGGAAAAGGTCTGTGACGCATCCCGCGGCAATTCAGTCGGAAGATTATCCACCGCCAGTACAACAATGCCGTCTCCGTCAACGCCATCGTGAATTTTTCCGGTAACAGGGGAGAATACATAGGCAGGATTATCAGATTCCGTCGATTTTTCCGTAATTTCAATACTTCCGTTTACATCGCAGCTGATATCCGTTATCAGCTTGAGCCTCGGATCTGTCTGTTCCATGGCCCATTTCCTTTCAACAAGCCGTGGATATTGTTCCTCCCAGTAAACTGCATTGATCAGAACATCCAGATGGGGCAGAATTTCCTGAAAGCGGCTTTCATATTTTTCAGGCTGATTATAATAAATATCCAGATTAAAGGGAGTTCCGTCCTTCGTCCGGACCATGTCTTCCTCTCTGAAAACGGCCTTGAGCAGCCGGCTGGCGCCGGACGCCGTCGTCTTGCCAAGATCGGAAACCGTAATATCGTGATGAGGCAGAATATCAAAAAGTGTCTGAGCTCCGGTCGATACGTTGCCGTATCCGGAAAATCCGAAAACAAGCGGATGGGGATATTCTCCGAGGCCATCTTTCTCAATGGTGGCGGCCAGCTTTTCCAGCTCCGCTTTTGCGTCGGCCAGATCGTCGTATTCATAGGCTGCATGGATGGAGAGAAAGGGCGTTCTGTATCCCAGATGCTTCAGCCTGAGTCCCAGAATATGCAGAGTATCAATCATTCCGGCCAGCCCGGCATAGTTTCCGAAGTATACCTTGCGGCGACCGGCTTTATCGGTGATCTTTTCGTAATCGATGAGTGTGATCTTTTTTTCCAGAACCGCCTTCAGCAGGGGCATGTTATAGCTTTGCCCCTTAATCGTATGGGAAAAGAACATATAGGTCATACCCGGCATGAGCAGGGGAATGGGAACCTCCTTTATCCCGAGGATGACATTACAGTCCTGCAGTGAACGAAGCAGCACGGCCCCTTCATTCTGAAATTCCTCGTCTGTGAAGGCCCGTCCGGGAAATGATTCCACATAGGTCCGGATTCCGTGGTCTTTCATCAGAATTCCGATTTTATCCGGAGTGACGGCGATACGCCGCTCCCATATATTCTTGTCTTCTTTTCTCAATCCGAGTTTTTTTTCTGCCATATTTACGAAACCATTCTCTTTATTGGTGGACTGTCTGTCATTATTTTCCGGTAAGACACAAAGCACTGATTAGCCTTATCCTGTGATTTCGGCGAATATTAGTAAATTCTGTAAATTAACTCAAGTTACAAATACACCGATTGACGTCTTTTCATAATAACCGGCTCCCTGTTCAGGTGTTCAGGGTGTTGTAAATGGGAACGATTACGCTGTTAAATCCCGAAATGATCCCCCTGGAATAAAAGATTTTACATGACTCGTTTGCGGAATTCTGCTATATTCGGCAATGAAAATAGGTTGAATTAATCAGTATTTCAGGAGTTAAAATGAGTTATCATGACCGAAATTACCCCGAACTCACCGTCAAGGCCGTTTTGCTTGGCGTTATTCTGTCTGTCATTCTTGCCAGCGCCAACGCTTACCTGGGACTGTTTGCCGGTATGACCGTATCGGCCTCTATTCCGGCCGCTGTCATTTCCATGGGAATTCTGCGCTTCTTCCGCAAGTCGAATATCCTGGAAAATAATATTGTTCAGACAGCTGCTTCCGCCGGAGAGTCTCTGGCTGCAGGTGTGATATTTACCATACCGGCTCTGGTGCTCATGGGATACTGGACGCGTTTTGATTACATGGAAATCGCTAAAATATCGGGAATCGGCGGACTGATCGGTGTTCTGTTCACCATTCCGCTCCGTAAGGCTCTCATTGTGGAGGCTGCCCTGCAGTACCCTGAAGGTGTTGCGACCGCAGAGGTGCTTCGTGCAGGCAGCGGTGAGGAAGAGGACGGCAGCGGAGAAGGGAACAAGGGGGCCATCCGCATCCTGGCGCTGACAGCTGTTGCCGGCGGACTCATGAAAATCATGCAGCAGGGCTTCAGTATGTGGAACAGCTCTCTGGAAGGCGCCGCGGCGCTGACAATGAAGGGACGGAAACTCCTGTTCGGATTCGGATCCGATCTGTCTCCCGCGCTGCTGGCGGTCGGATATATTGTGGGCCGGAACATCGCAATTCTCGTCTTTTCCGGTGGTCTGATTTCCTGGCTCTTTGCCATTCCGATCTATACCTGGATCAGCGGTGATGCCTCACCGGCCACCATTGATACGGCCAATGCCATCTGGAATGCAAAAATCCGCTATCTCGGTGTGGGTGCCATGGTCGTGGGAGGAATCTGGTCCATTATCAACCTGTACCAGCCGCTGAAGAGCGGAATCATATCGAGCATCAAGGCCTATAAATCCATGAAGGCCGGCGCAGTCATTGAGCCGCGTGACATGGATATTCCCATCAAATGGGTGGGTATCGGACTTATACTCGCGTTTTTCCCCGTTTTATTCGTTTACTTCGGAATCCTGCACGATATGAGTGTTGCCATCCTCATGAGCATTGTCATGATGATTTTCGGCTTTCTGTTCTCCGCAGTGGCCGGATACATGGCCGGTCTTGTGGGATCCTCGAATAATCCCATTTCCGGTGTCACCATCGCAACCATTCTGTTCGCGTCCCTGCTGCTGCTGGCCATCAAGGGGACCGGCAGTGTGGAAGGGGCCGCATCCGCCATCATCATCGGGGCCGTTGTCTGTTCCGCCGCCGCCATTGCCGGCGATAATATGCAGGATCTGAAATCAGGCTATATTCTGGGCGCGACGCCCTGGAAACAGCAGATTGCCCAGATTCTGGGAACCGTTGCTGCTGCAATTTCACTCGGACTCACTCTCGATATTCTCCATTCCGCATATGTCATCGGTTCGGATACACTGCCTGCACCTCAGGCAACCCTGATGAAATCGGTTGCCGATGGTGTGTTTAACGCCAATCTTCCCTGGGATTTCGTGGGTGTGGGGGCTGTGATCGGTGTGCTGATCATTATTGCTGACCTTATTCAGAAACAGCGTGGTTCCTCCTTCCGAATCCCTATTCTGGCTGTCGCTGTCGGAATTTATCTGCCCCTCTCATTATCAACCCCCATCTTTATCGGCGGTATGATATCCCATTTCACTAAGCCTGCAGAGGGGGAAGGCGGGAGCACAGGCCTGCTGTTCGCATCCGGACTCATTACCGGCGAGGCACTCATGGGTATTGCCGTAGCCATCCCCATTTTTCTGACAGCAAATAAAAACTGGTGGCCGGCTGTTCACGGATTTTCCTGGCTGGGAACGCTTTTATTTCTGGCCATCATTTACTGGCTCTATTCGACAGCAAAAAAACAAGAGAAATAATATGACTGATCAAGAGCTCCATGCCTATATCCGCAAACTTCCCAAGACGGATCTCCATTGCCATCTGGATGGATCACTGAGAGTTGAGTCCATCATTGACATGGCCAGGGAGCAGAATATCAAACTGCCGGCCGATGATCCGGAAGAACTGAAGCATTACCTGCACTGTGAATCAAATTGCGCCTCGCTTGAGGATTATCTGAAACGCTTTGATCTCACGCTGTCCGTGATGCAGACTCCGGGTGCCCTTGAACGGGCTGCCTATGAACTGGGTGAGGATGCGTCCCTGGAAAATATCAAATGGCTGGAAGTGCGCTATTCTCCCATCCTTCATCTCGAACAGGGCATGAAGACCATGGATAATCTGGAGGCGGTCATCCGGGGTATGAAACGGGCCGAGAAGGATTTCGGCATTCGGGGCGGTGTCATCGTCTGCGGTATGCGTCAGATCAAGCCGCAGGTCTCTGTTCAGCTGGCAGAACTTGCTGTGGCTTACAAAAATCGGGGTGTTATCGGTTTTGACCTGGCCGGCCCTGAGGAAAATTATCCGGCCAAGGATCATCAGGCGGCGTTCAATCTGGTTCTCAAAAATAATATTAATGTCACCATTCACGCCGGTGAAGCCTACGGGGCGGAAAGTATTCATCAGGCCGTGCATTACTGCGGTGCGCATCGAATCGGCCATGGAACGCGCCTGGCGGAGGACGGCGATCTGATGAATTATATCAATGATCACCGGATCTGCCTCGAAGTCTGCCTTACCTCCAATGTACAGACAAAAAGCGTCAGACAGCTGGAGCACCATCCCTTCAAATTTTTCCGCGACTACGGCCTGCGGCTCTCCATCAATACGGATAACCGGCTCATCTCCAATACGACGGTTACGGATGAACTGGTTCTGGCCGCCAGACTCTACCAGCTGAGCAGGGAAGACATCCACGATATCATTATCGATGGCTTCAAATCCACGTTCATGCATTATCGCGAACGGAAAGCCATGGTGCAGGAAATCGCCACGGAGCTGGATAATCTGATCCGACTTTAAAATATTTCTAATTCTAAAATAGCTTTTTCCCAATTTGAATCCGATCGGATGGATCTTCAATTCCTGAATATTTTCATAATATATTTAATGAATATTTCAGGAAATTCATCTCAGGTGATTCAAGTTAACTGTCTGATATATCGAAATAAACTCAGGAATATATAAAGCCCCCGGAAGCGGGGGCATGTGAATGCGGAGGACGAGGGACTCGAACCCCCAAGCGGTTTCCCGCGGCGGTTTTCAAGACCGCTGACTTACCAATTAGCCTAGTCCTCCCTCAATGCGAAATAGCGCGGAAGTTTAAAGTACTTTTATTAATTATGCAATTGAAAAATCAGGAAACATACGTCGTTGCGAGTTAAATGACACAGACTTTGATTTGCAATAGGTTGCTACGATATCCGTGAATTCGTTTTTATAGAATTCCCCGGAGGAATGCCGTTTTTGAATAATGAAAGCCCTGTCAGTGAAATAAAAAATTCTGTTTAATCATTAATTTGTATTGTAAATTTGTACGGCTTGAAATATAATTCGGGGTGAGAGAGGGATCATAAAGATGCGAAAAATATTAGTTGTAGACGACGAAGCGAACATCCGGTTCCTTATTAAGACTGCTCTGGAAAATTTTAATTGCGAAATTTTCACGGCCGAGGATGGCGAAAAGGCGCTGACGCTTTACCAGCGAAACCCGGTTGATCTGGTTATAACCGATATCATTATGCCGAATAAGGAAGGGGCTCAGCTCATTTCCGAATTGAAGAATCTTGACGCGGATATCAAAATCATTGCCATATCCGGCGGAGGCCTTATCGGCCCCAATACCTACCTGGAACTGGCGCAGCAGCTGGGAGCGGACCATATTCTGTCCAAACCCTTCAGTATTGCGAATCTGAAAGCCATCGTCAAGGATCTGCTTCCCGATATTTAATTCTGACATATACATTTTCTTCATAAAAACGTCTCCTGACAGCACTTTTTGGTTTTTATAATACGTTACAATAAGCAGAAAGTGCGTATCCTGTGAAATTCTAGTACAAGTTCCGGACAACCATTTTTCGCTGCGGGGTGTCGAACTGAAAACGCAAGGAGAGATCATGAGAAATAATCTGATAAAAATAGTGGTGAGCACGGCTGTCGCTGTATCTCTTTTCGCCGGCGGCGAAGACCATGACGGATTCAAAATCGCCATAAAGAACACCGGGCTTTGTCTGGGTAACTCCAAGAATTTTACCGGGCTACGGATCAACACTGTGGACCGGGATATTGAATCCATTCAGGGTGTGAATGTGACCCTATGGCCGGGTGGAAGCAATGCAAGCGGCAGTGTAACGGGCCTCTCTCTGGGAGTGCTTCCCTCAGCGCATACGCTCTCGGGTATTAATCTGGGTGTTCTGGGTGTCGGTGCGGAGGGATCCCTCAGTGGATTTTCCGCGGGATTGTTCGGTGCCGGAGCCGGCCGTGATATGAATGGGATCGTGCTTGGCGGACTGGGTGCAGGGAGCGGCCATAATCTGCATGGCTTTGGTTTCGGACTGGCCGGTCTGGGAGTCGGACGGGATATTTTTGGTGTTGCCATCGGTGCCCTGGGGCTGGGTGCAGGAA
>JBJKQR010000015.1:0-11305 GCA_046735395.1 Fidelibacterota bacterium
TGGATATTCGTAATAATATTGTAAATATGAGTGTGGCAAATCCTGATGCTGCCGCCGTTCTCATGAAGAAATGGGTGAATGATATGGGCGAGGACGCACCCGAAAGCGAATCCGGGGAGGACAAGGAGAATGGATGAAAAAAATCTGACCGGGCTTGATCGGGCAGCAATTATTTTCAAGGTATTCGGCAGCAATCTCGCCGTTTCCCTCTTTAAAAATCTGAGTACGGTTGAGATGGGGCGCGTTCGCAATCATGCAGATATGATGAATCATATTCCCTTTAATCTCAAAAAGAAGGTGCTGGAAGATTATTATTTCGAACTGATGGGACAGAAGTTCCGGGAAAATACAGGGGAAGAGGTTGCAGATCTCTTCGGATTTCTGACTGATATGACGGATGAACAGATCGCTTTTCTGCTTGCACCCGAAACCCCGGTGGCCATCGCCCTCGCGCTGAGCCAGCTGGATGTGAGTCGTCAGGCTGCCATCATTGCCTATTTTGAAAGCGATATGCAGTCCGATATTCTCATTGAAATGAACGAAATAGAAGCCATTCCCTATGAAGGTGTCATTAATATTGAAGATGATCTGCGGGAAAAGAGCCGGATGATCCCCCGGAAGGCTCGGTTCAATAAAGGCGGCAGTAAGCAGGTAGCTGAATTGCTGTCTAAAATGGATCCGCAGTTTGAGAAACAATTTGTAAATCAGATTCAGAGTGAAGATCCGGATCTGGCCAAGGATCTGAGCCGTTATCACCTGCGCTTCGAAGATCTGAATAAATTGCCGGTAGACGTTGTCCGCGATGCCATCCGCGGTGTGGATATGAGTGATCTGGCTCTGGCCCTGAAGGGGATGGAAGAGGAATTCAAATCCTTTGTTGTGGAAAATCTGCCTCAGAAGGCACAGATCATGATGGAGGATGAACTGAAGGAAGTGGAAAAGCCTCAGCCGCGTAAGAAAGTGGAAGGCGCGCGCCGGAAAATCGTGGATATTTTATCCGAGATGGTGAAAAGCGGACGCTTCAATCTGGAAGATTTCTACGAAGAAGATATGATTGAATAATCCCGATAAGATTATGTAGGCATGATCTGTAAGTCGGCTTAGTTGTAAACATATAAATAATAAACATTTTATTACTGAAATCAGGTTCGGTTATTTCGAAGGGTAAGGAATGAAATCCTCAAAAAAATGCATTCCCAAACTAAGCTCTTTTATAAAGGTTGGAAATTTGATAATTTGTATGGAGAAGGAGCTGTAGGCAGTGAATTATAAAAGAACAAAAGAATTGACAAGAATTGCTGAAATATATATATTCGCATGAAACAATAAGTGGTTAGAAAGATTGACTAACTAATTTGCTGGAAAAATAACAAGTACCAACTAATTATCAACGGAGAATAAAGGAGCGTATAGAAATGAGACTATTGAAATTCGTTCTGGTTTCCCTCGCAATTGCGGGCTTCAGCTATGCAGGTACGACCGGTAAGATCACCGGTTATGTGCATGATACTGACAGTGGTCAGCCGCTGGCCGGAGCCAATGTTATTATCGATGGAACCGGACTTGGTGCCGCGACCGATGCCGATGGCTACTTTGTCATCCTGAATGTGGCGCCGGGGCTTTATGACGTCACTGCAACCTATGTCGGCTACAAAAAGCTCGCCATGACGCAGGTGATGGTGTTCATCGATCTGACTACTGAGCTAGAATTCAAAATGGAAACTTCCGCCTATCAGGGTGAAACGGTCACGGTCGTGGCCGAGCGCCCTCCGGTACAGACGGATGTTGCTTCCAGCCAGACCAGTGTGTCTCAGGAAGAGGTCAGCTCGCTTCCAGTGGTTTCCGTATCAGATGTGATGTCATTGCAGGCCGGTATGGAAGGCTGGGAGGTGCGCTCCGGGGATGTGGATGAAACCACGCTCATGATGGACGGTGTGTCCATGAAGGATGACCGTACCGGTCAGCCTGTTTCCGGTGTTGCACTTTCATCCGTGAAGGAAATCAACATTCAATCCGGAGGCTTCAGCGCTGAATATGGAAATCTGCAGTCAGGACTGGTCAATGTGGTGACCCGGGAAGGTGACCGCGATAAATATTCTCTGACTCTGAGCTATAAATATTCGCCGGCGGCGGAAAAACATTTCGGAACCTCCGTCTTTGACGTGAATTCCTATTATCTGCGTCCATATATGGATCCCGAGGTCTGCTATACCGGAACCGATAACGGGGCATGGTCAAAGTCCATGCAGAGGAATTATCCGACCTTTGTGGGCTGGAATGCCATATCCGCCCAGCTCCTGTCCAATGATGATCCGACGGATGACCTGTCTCCGGAAGGCGCCAAGCGGCTCTTCGAATGGCAGCATCGCCGCGATGGCCGCATCAAGCTGGGAGATTATTCACTTGATATGGGTTTCGGCGGACCGGTTCCCTTCGCCCAGGCACTGGGGAATCTGCGTTTTTATACCGGTATCACTGCCAATCGCAATATGTACCTGATCCCCATGGCAAAAGACGGTCTCCGGGATTTTGCCATCAATACCAAAGTTACTTCGGATATCAGCAAGAAAACCAAGCTTCAGGTAACCTCCTTTTACAAGAAGACCAGCGGATCTTCCGAATCTGAGACCGGACTTGCAAATCTGATCACCGGTGTGGGAGATCTGGCTGATAATTTTGCCGGCGCTTCACAGCAGAGATCGAAGATCTGGTATCCGCATTATTTCTGTCAGACGGACATGATCAATTTTGCAGAATCCATGAATCTGACGACCACCCTCAATGAAAAATCATACCTTGAAGTCCTGGCCCAGTATTCGGGAACCAGCTACAATACCTATCCGGTTCCCGAAAAAGACCCCAGTTCGGCTACGGGTTTCCTGGAAAGGGACCGGACAGCCAAGTATGATATTTTTCCCGAGGCTGATCAGACTTTTCTGACAAGCGAACTTCCCTATGGTTTTGAATACCTGTCATCGAACAGTCTCGACGGCTTCATTGCCGGTCTGAAATCCAATTCGCGCGACAGTACCAAAACCTCAAATTTCAATCTTCATGCGAATTATGTCAATCAGGTGACGGCTCATCACCAGATCAAGACCGGACTGGCATTCGAACAGTACAGCTACCACATGAATTACGGAGCTATCAATATTGCCCTGCCCAGCGGCCGTCCCTGGACGAAGTGGGATGCAAGTCCCCGGACCTATGCTGCCTATGTTCAGGACAAGATTGAATACGACGGCTGGGTGGCGACTCTCGGCCTGCGCGGAGAATACCTGGATCCCAATATTGAATGGTGGGATGTGAGTCCTTTTGACAAGGGATTCTTCACCTCCAGCTATCGCCCGACAAAGGATGGTGAGTTCGCGAAAAAGAAAGCGAAGGGACAGTTCACGCTCATGCCGCGCCTCGGTATTGCCCATCCTATTTCGGATGTGTCGAAACTCTATTTCAATTATGGCCACATGAGACAGAAATTCAATCCGGATGACCTCTATGCCATTCGCCGTGAAACATCCTGGAAACTGCAGTATATGGGGGATCCGGAAGCACCGCAGGAAAAAACCATTTCCTATGAGCTGGGATATGAACACTTCCTCTTTAATGCCTACAATCTGAAGATTTCCGGATATTACAAGGATAAATCAGACCAGCTCGGAAGCGTCGGATATCATAATACGGACGGATCCATCTCTTACAGCATGGCCGCGAATATGTACTATCAGGATGTAAAAGGTCTGGAAATCGAACTGAAAAAGTCGCGCGGCAAATATCTGAAAGGCAAAATCAACTACAATTACGCTATTTACTCATCCGGCTATTTCGGTATCAGACAGAATTATGAGAATCCCGTGGATCAGCGTATGTATCTGGCAAATATCGGGAACCAGCTGCAGAGCAGGCCTCTGCCTCTGCCCAAGATCAAGTACAGCTTTACCGGCATGCTGCCTCAGGGACGCGGGATGGTCTCCTCAGTACTGGGCGGCTGGACGATGACACTTACCGGCGCCTGGCAGGCGGGTTCCTATGCCACGTACGGCACCAATCCGAATGTGGTCAATAATGTCCGCGGTAAGGATTATTTCGGCATGGATATGAAATTTGCCAAGGATTTCAGGATCTCCAATACAGCCCGACTCACTGTGTTTGCCGATATCAGCAATGTGCTGAATATCAAGAACTTCAGCTACTACGGCATCGGCGATCCCTACCTGAATCCCACCGACAGGAACGATTACCTGGAGAGCCTCCATTTCAAGAAAGCCGTGTATGATGAGCTGACCTCACCCCATATTTCCGGAAACGACCGCATTGGTGATTACCGGGCCAACGGCGTGGACTACCAGCCTATGACATATGTCAACGCCCCGACAGCCAATTTCCTGAAAAACGCCGATCCGGGCACCTATTATTATGTGGGAAACCTGGATGCTCTCGCTACGCTTTTTCCGGATGTGACGTTTGATGAGAGTACACCCGATAATGAACGCTACGTAAAGGTCGTGGACGGTGAATGGGTCCGTGTGGAAAAATCAGCAATTGATCAGACGATCAGTAAAAAAGCCTATATTGACATGCCCGACAACAGCTCCTTCACTTTCCTCAATCCCCGGGATATCTTCATTGGCGTCAAACTGTCATTTGACCTGTAATCACAGAGAATAAAGGAACGTTTCTATGCATATTCAAACGAGAAAATGGGGAAGAGACAGTCTGAAGCTGATTCTGGCTCTGACCGTCTTTGTCCTGAGTCTGTCGGCGCAGGAAGCACGATGGGTAATGGTGGGAAGCCTTCATAATTTCTACCAGTCCTACGGAAGTGAACCTGAAGAGGCCTTCGGGTCCGAACAGCAGTGGGGGCTTCGCTGGAATGCCTTCTACGATCATCAGGATATACAGTGCGCCCGCGGATTCTGGATCGCGGCCGCAAATTACAACGATGCGGTAGCCGGTACAAAATATGATTACAAGGTAGCTCATGCCGGGCCCCGCGCCGTTGCCGGCGGCAGGTCCATCGAAGGAACTGAAATGATGCCGGTTCCCGGAAAATTCGCACTCTACGGCACAAGTTCGGTTCCGTCCGTATATGTGGATAATGAGGGTGCATCTGATCTTGCTTCGAATGATATCGTGGATGTCACGGATGAAACCATGACGGCCACACGCATGCTGTACATCGAGACAAACTCCTCTGTGGGAATTTCCATGCAGCGCCGTGTTTATGCCTGGGATCATCCCGACTACGATAATTTTCATATCAACGATTTCACCTTCACCAATACCGGTATATATGATTCGAAAGGTGATGTGAATTCTCAGACTCTCGAAGGCGTGTATTTCAACTGGCAGTACCGGAATGCAGTCAATGGCGAGGGAACGGTAGAGACTGCTGCCCAGGCAGATGGCTATGGGCGTCACGGCTGGGGAACACCCCGGGATATGCGCTGGGGTATCAATACCATGAATGATGCCATCGGTGAAGATCCGAACAATCCCAATCTGACCTCCATTTATACAGCTGACCAGACGGATCCGGGCACGGGAGTGGATGTGAAGGATGATGACGGAAACTATATGCGGGCCATCGTCACCTGGCATGGGAAGCACAATGTTCCCGCCTATGACAATATCGGTTCTCCGAATGTGGACGGCTGGAATCCGGACGGACGGCTCGGTTCTTATGAATACACGGGCGTGGTCACGCTTCACGCAGACAAAAGTGCAACGGATGCAACGGATGATCCCATGCAGCCCACCGGAACACCCTTTATCGAATCGAATGATCCGGCCACGATCAGCAATGATCAGTATAATGCTGTCCGTATGACCAGCGAATACCAGAAATTCATAGCTTCCGGTCATCCGGTTCTGGGTTCGCAGGCCGAACAGGTCGGTACAGGATTTGCGAACGTTTTTGCAACGGCCGGCGGTTATTCTTCCATGATTTCCTATGGTCCCTATACGCTGGCACCGGGTGAGAGTGTCCATATCGTATGGGCGGAAGCTGTAGATGGACTTGGCCGGGATTACAACGACCAGCAGGCAGTGGGCGATCTCCGTGAGAAGATCGGCCAGACCTGGTACAAGACTGCCATTGACGGCCAGTCCCAAAGCGATGTGCTTATGCCGGACGGAACCACCACAACACTGTCCACCGAAGCAGACGCGGATCTCTACAAGGATTCCTGGGTCTATACCAGCCGCGATTCACTCTATAAAACTTTTCGGAAAGCAATTGATCTCTACAAGAATAAAAATATGGATCTGGGAAGCAATATGCCTCCGCCGCCTCCGTCCTCCTTTCAGGTTACATCTCAGGGAAACCGTATTCTTCTTCAGTGGAGCAACAACGCCGAATCTGCACCCGGATTTGTGGGCTACCGCATTTACCGGGCCATGGGCGAATATCAGGATTCAACCTATTATCTGATTGCTGATCTGAACAAGATCGACGCAAGTCTTGCCAATGAATTCTCTGATATGACGGCGATCCGCGGTCAGAATTACTTTTATTACATCTCGAGTTATGACAACGGCCTTGCTGCTGGCCATGTACTCGAATCCAATCCGCTCTATACCCGGACGAACAAGGCTGCGACGCTGCTCAAGCCTCCCTACAAATCTCTCGATGATGTCCGGATCGTACCCAACCCCTTCAACATCCGCAATACGAATCTGAACTACATCGGAACACCGTATTTAATCCGCTTCTTCAATCTGCCCAAGATCTGCGAAATCAACATCTATACCGAACGTGGTGATCTGGTCAAACATATCCATCACGAAGGCAGCGGTGACAACTCCTGGGATCTGCTGACGGATTCACGTCAGATTATCGTCTCCGGGATTTACCTCGTTCATTTTGAGGTTCCGGAAGACGTCTATGATGATGATGATCCGGGCAGGCTGCTGATCAAGGCCGGAACCACCAATATTAAAAAATTCATCGTGATACGGTAAGGAGAGCATCATGAAACTAAAAACCATACTTCCCGTGTTGCTGATGGCTCTCATTTCTCTCTTTTCTGCCTGCAGTGACTATGAAAGCAATACGGACATCGTTCTGTCCTCTGTCGATGAGCAGGCCATTGCGACGTTCACAGATACACTTCGTGACACAGTCACTTCAGTCATTTCGACGGCTGAAGTGAAGGACATTGCTGCAACGCTTTCTGCCGGTAATATGCTTACCGTTCAGGATAGAGCTTATATCATGACCACTGGAGGTGATACGTCCTGGGTTCAGATCACTGCAACGGCAGGAAATCTTGTCGTATACATGGATGATTACGTGGATCTGTCCCTCTTTGATGCGGTAACCGGAGAATCTGTCGTGATGAAGGACGATATGATTTCCGTTCATCTCATGGCCAGTTTAAGAAAAAAACTGAGTTCAGTTATCAAAGTCAGAAACCTGTGGGCTGTGGATGCAGGGCCGTATATGCTGCAGATCCGGAGATCCGATAAGACATTAAAGTCCTCAGTGACCGTAGCGGTTCTGAGTGAAAACTAATGCGGAACCCGGAATTGTTAACCCTTCAATGGAGATTATGTGTGATGAATAGAAAAAAACTAATTGCAGCGCTGTTCGGACTGTTGCTGGCTGCCTCACTTGCCTCTGCCGGGGATTATACGAAAATTGCCCAAACCGGATTTCAGTTCCTGTCTGTGCTGTCCGATGCCCGTGGAACGGCTCTGGCTGGCGCTCTGACCACAGATGGTGACGGCGCCAATTCGCTGTATTATAATCCTGCCGGGATGGCACTGCAGAAAAATATGCTTGATCTGTCCTCCAGTTACAATCCCTGGCTGGCAGACATAAACTACACCCAGTTCGCCCTCTCATTCAGCCCTGCCGGCGGACGCTACGGCGTTTTCGGTGCCTCTCTGCAGAATGTGGATTATGGGCAGGTGGAAGGTACCATGCCCTGGGCCAATGACGTGGGATATATTGATACGGATGTACTAAACCCCAGTGCCATTGTGGCCGGCGTTGGCTATGCCCGCTCCCTGAGCGCCCAGTTTTCCATCGGTGCCCAGGTGAAATATGCCGCTCAGCAGTTCGGATCCATGCTGGTCCAGTTCGATGACAGTCTCGGTATTAAAAAATATACCGGCAGCACGATGGGAATCGATTTCGGAACCCTTTTCGATATCGGCTACAAAGGCATCAAGTTCGGCATGAGTGTGAGGAATTTTTCTCAGGCTGTTGTCTTCGAGGATAAGCCTACCGATCTGCCCATGACCTTCACGATGGGACTCCGGACCGATGTCTTCAGCTGGCTGGGCATTCAGCCGGCAGGACAGAATCTGCTCCTCGCTCTGGATGCGGTTCACCCGAGGTCCCATGCCGAATATATCAATATGGGATTTGAGTACAGTCTCATGAATTACCTCTACGTTCGATACGGTCTCATGCAGGGCCAGGATATCATGAAAAATAACATCGGATTCGGCCTCAATCTCAAGGGGATTGAATTTGACTACAGCTACAGTCCCATCGACAAATTTGATGATATTCAGAAATTTTCAATTCATATCAGCTTGTAAAGGAGTGGGAATACAATGAAAATGATACTTAAAGGAATCGGCCTGGCGCTGATTCTCACTCTGGGCTTCAGCGCCTGCGAAGAGAAATCAACCCTGCCCTGGGATCCGAATAAAACACTGGGTGACAAACCTGTGATCGAATCCATCAATCCGGCGGATAAATCCTTTCAGGGACTGACAGTCATGGAAATCCACGGTCAGAACTTCTCGGATACGCTTGCCTCGAATATCGTGACATTTCAGGGAAAACCCGCCAAACTCCTGTCAGCATCCTCGACGCTGCTGACCTTTGTTACGCCTTTCTGTCTCGAATCCGACAAGAATATCAATGACTCCATCCGCATCGATGTAGCCCGGCTCAGCAATAAAGCCGAAGCGGGCAGCTATGAGAGCGGACAGTACCTGAATACGGACGGAACACGCCGCTATTACACAGTCGAACGTCCCACCATTGAATATGTGGATCCGGGCCTTGGGATTGAACCGACAAAACTGACTCTGGACAATTCCGGTACCGTTTACTATGCCACACAGAGCAAGGAACTGTACAAGTACAACGCCGGCGTGGATGAAAAACCCGTGGATCTCGGTGCTGCTACAAAGCCGGTGGCAGGAATGAAATACCATTCAGACGGGTATTTATATTATGCAGCCAACTACAAGTACATCTACAGGCACTCAGTGGATGGCGGGAAATCCGATTATAAATTCCTGAATGGATCGGAAAATACGACTCTGTCAGGAAAAATGCTGGATCTGGATTTTTCTGAAGGTGATTATCTCTATGGAGTCGGAAGCGGCGGGTCTTCCATCTGGGCCATGAACATGGCCACCATTGATACCATTATCGAACCGACTCAGGACTATGTGGATTTCACTCTCAATGCCACCAAGATCTTCAATGGTTATGTGTACACGTACGGTGAATATACCGGATCGGATGCTGCGGTTGCAAAATTCGCTGTCTGGAGAAGCAAGATCAATTCCGACGCGACACTGGCATCAAAGGAACTTGTAAAGGATCTGTCCTCACTGAATCCGGATAAACTGGTCTATTCCATGTCCTTCAATTCGGATGGCGACCTCTTCCTCGGACTTTCCGAAGACAGCTTTACAAACGGTGACACCACCTATAGCAGCGGAACAGCCATGTACAGGATGGACTCAGGAACAACGGATCTGCAGGCATTTTATGATGGCGTGATTCCCGGGCCGGTTACCAGTATGGAATGGGATCCAATCGATACCTACATTTATTATGTGAAGTGTACGGGTGACCCCACGCAGAAGAACCCGTTTGCAACAGACGATGCAAAGCGCACTGTTATGAGAATTTCGGTGACCAGCTATGGATCTGATTATTACGGCAGAAATTAGGTTTGACTTTTAGGAGTCAAGTCCATAATTTTGTCGCAAATAAGTAAATAAGATGAACGAAGTAACCAAACACAAAGGAGACGTTATGAAGAAACTGTTAACGATCGTTGCGGCTGTTGTCATGACAGCAAGCCTCAGCTTCGGTGCATGGACAGGCGAAGTATGGCCTGACACCAGCGCTGCGAACACGGGTTTTAACCTGAAGACTCTCGGGGATCCCGGTTCCGGTCACGGAATTGCCGTGGATGGCGCCGGTAATGTATGGTACTGCTCTTACTATGCAACTAAAAATGCAGTTCCCTTTGATTCTGATGGCGACGGAACAGCCGATACGACTGTTTCCTGCCGTGCAGTCCATGTGATTCAGCCCGACGGAACACCCACGTCCTTCTCGCCCATCACTGTCATTGAATGGCCGGATGCAACCACAGATACACTCTGGAACAGCCAGAGAGGTATCGGTACGACCCGCGACGGAAATGTTCTCATTTCCGAATTCGATGATCTCTTCCTCGTTGACCATACGACTGGAGCAGGTATTGCTCATATGGTTCCCACGGCCGGCGCTACGCTGACCAAGGCCTGTGCTGCTGATG
Organism: Fidelibacterota bacterium; assembly: GCA_046735395.1. GTDB lineage: Bacteria > Fidelibacterota > Fidelibacteria > Fidelibacterales > DSDE01 > JBJKQR01. The sequence goes on from JBJKQR010000015.1 coordinate 10,527, forward strand.
ACGGAACAATCTATGTTTCCTACGTTATCGGTGGTGACGGACTGGGTATTACTGCATTCGAAGGTGACGGAACTTTCATTGATCATGTCGTTCCCGCTGTGAGTGCCTACTCCAGAACTATGGAATGTACTCCCGACGGACAGGATCTGTACTATGCTCAGTACACCGGTGCCTACGTAGTTCATTTTCACAGTGACGATGCCATTGATGGTACATACGAAGCTGTCGATTCTATCCTGACCGGCGTTTCCGTTCAGTCCATGGGCTGGGGAAAAGGCGACGAGGCCGGTATGCTGTGGTTCGGCAGTGATGCTGCCACAACAGCTTACGGAACAGCTCTTGCAGCTGGAAACCATTACTGCCTCGATCTGAGCAGCATGACCGTCGTTGACTCTCTGGATTCACGCTGCGTCAATGCCCGCGGTATCGATTTCAGCGCTGACGGTCTGACTGCATATACCAATGATTTCGGTTCAGGCAGCACCTACATCAAAAAATGGACAAAGGGAGCCAGCGGAATCTGGGAACATTCAGCAACGATCACTGACGCTTTTGTTCTGAACAGAAACTACCCCAACCCCTTCAACCCCACGACCAACATTGATTTCACCATGAACTACGGCGGAAACGTCACCGTTCAGGTTTATGACATGACCGGCCGTCTGGTTGAAACTCTCTTCAACGGTTTTCAGGCTGAAGGACATCATACTCTGGTATGGAATGGCGCCAACTATGCTTCCGGTACTTATATCGTGAAACTGACCGGTGCTTCCAATACC
>JBJKQR010000016.1:0-69317 GCA_046735395.1 Fidelibacterota bacterium
CGGCTTTTACAGCAGGGCAGTTTCTCGTTTCTTCCTCAACCTCAACCTCAACCTTAGCCTTAGCCTTCCTTCGCGCCCTTTGCGGTCGGCGTTAACCCCGCTGTTTTAAGCGGGGCGAGAAACATTCTTCCGCATCAACCCATCAATCCGCGAACCCGCGAACCGGAAAAATATCTTGAATTCTAACAAAAAACTAACCATTCTCTAACATATGGCAAACCAATTTTTAATAAACTCATCCATGTTAAAAAGGAGACATATCATGAAGAAGACAGGTTTGTTGATCGCGGCGATATCGATGTTGTCATTAATGGTTCTGGCCGGCTGTGGCAAGAAGGATGGAAAGACGGCTCAGACAGATACACTGTCGGGCGCGGTCAGTGTGGACGGTTCTTCCACGGTTTTCCCGGTTACGGAAGCGGTTGCTGAGGAATTCCGGAATGTGGCTCCGAACGTGAGAGTCACCGTGGGTGTGTCCGGGACCGGCGGTGGATTTAAAAAATACGTGGTCGGTGAAACGGATATCAGTGATGCCTCCCGTCCCATCAAGAAAAGCGAACAGGAAAAAGCCGCTGCAAATCATATCGGATATATTGAACTCCCCATTGCCTATGACGGAATTTCTGTCGTGATCAATAAGGAGAATACCTGGGTGGACAACCTGACCGTCCAGGAACTGAACCTGATCTGGAAAGCGGGCTCGACCGTGAAACGCTGGAATCAGATCCGGCCTGAATGGCCCGACATGGACATCCGTCTCTTCGGCCCCGGCGTCGATTCCGGAACCTTTGATTATTTTACCGAAGTCATCAATGGAAAAAGCCAGTCCTGCCGTTCCGATTTCACCATGAGTGAGGACGACAATGTGCTCGTCATGGGTGTGGAAGGCGAAAAAGGCGCCATGGGATTTTTCGGATACGCCTATTACGTGGAAAATAAGGACAAACTGAAGGTCGTGCCCATCACCAACGATAAGGCGACGGTGGCACCTTCTGCGGAAACCATCAATGACGGCAGTTATTTCCCGCTGTCACGGCCGATTTTTATCTATGTGAATCCGGCGTCCCTCGAGAAGCCGCAGGTGGCCAAGTTTGTTGATTTTTATCTGAGCAGCGCCAAGGATCTGGTCCGGGAAGTGGGCTATGTGGAATTATCCGACAATGCCTACAGCCTCGACAAGGCAAAGATCGCCGAAAAAGCGGCCGGTACGTTCTTTACGGCGGAAAATGCTGACAAGACATTGGAAGAAAAACTGAAACTCAGATAGGAAGTTAATTCATTGATTCAGAACAGATCTGAATTCAGTACAAAACGTTGGATCAGAAATGCAGAGCCTTTCATCAAGGTTCTGCTTTTCATGGCGACGATTATTTCCGTAATCACCACTCTGGGTATCGTCATAATCCTGGTCCGCGAATCGTCCGGATTCTTCCGGGAAATTCCCCTCCACGACTTTCTGTTCGGAAAGAAATGGGCACCTCTGCTTCATCCCCAGTCCTTCGGCGTGCTGCCGCTGCTGAGCGGAACCATGATGATCGTGCTGGGGGCGTCGCTCATCAGTATTCCCATCGGCCTGGTGACAGCCATCTATCTCAATGAGTACAGCAATGAAAAATTCCGGGCGATTGTCAAACCGGTGCTGGAAGTTCTGGCTGGGATTCCCACCATTGTATACGGGTATTTCGCGCTGACCTTCATTACGCCCATTCTGCAGAAGATATTTCCCCAGACTCACATCTTCAATGCGGCGTCCGCATCCATCGTGGTGGGCGTCATGATTCTGCCCATGGTGGCCTCGCTCTGCGATGATGCCATCAATGCCGTTCCCAAGTCGCTCCGGGAAGCGGCCTTTTCCATGGGAGCCATTCGTTTTGAAGTGGTGTGGCAGGTGACGGTTCCGGCGGCTCTGTCCGGGATTACCGCGTCCTTTGTGCTGGCCATCAGCCGGGCCATCGGTGAGACCATGGCCGTGACACTGGCGGCAGGCGCCACTCCGAAGCTGGGTATGAATTATCTCGAATCCATTCAGACCATGACGGCTTATATTGTTCAGGTCAGCCTGGGTGATACGCCGGCGGGAGGCCTGGAATACAAGACCATCTTTGCCGTGGGAATTCTGCTCTTTGCCATCACTCTGGTCATGAATATCATTGCCGGACGGGTGATGAGATATTTTCGCGAGGAATACGAATGAAAAGTTCGAAAGATTTTGCCCGGCATCTGCGAAACCGGAAACGGAAGGAAACGATTTTTCGTGCAGTCGGTGTGGCCGCCACCTTTTTCAGCATCATCATGCTTATACTTCTGCTTATCCATATCACGCTCCAGGGAATTGGCTGGCTGAACTGGCATTTTCTGACTTCATTCCCCTCCCGTTTTCCGTCACGGGCCGGCCTCAAATCGGCATTATGGGGCTCGGTATGGCTCATGGCCTACGTGATTCTCATTGCCGTGCCGCTGGGAATTGCCTCCGCCCTCTATCTGGAGGAATACAAGGTGAAAGGCCGCCGGGGCCGATTCATCGAACTGAATATTACAAATCTGACCGGTGTGCCCTCCATCATTTACGGCATGCTGGGCCTCACCGTGTTTGTCCGTTTCATGGGTATGGGACGATCCGTACTCGCGGGAGCACTGACCATGTCCCTGCTGATCATGCCCGTTATCATTGTCGCCAGCCGGGAAGCGATCCGGGCTGTACCGCAGAGTATCCGATCCGCAGCCTACGCGCTGGGAGCCACGCAGTGGCAGACCATCTTCTACCACGTGCTGCCGGCTTCCATTTCGGGTATTCTCACCGGGGTGATCCTCAGTATTTCACGGGCCATCGGTGAAACCGCTCCGCTTATCATGATCGGTGCCCTGTCCTATGTGGCCTTTGTTCCAGGCGGACCCATGGATGAATTTACGGCATTGCCCATTCAGATCTTCAATTGGGCTGCACGGCCTCAGGCCGATTTTCAGAATCTGGCCGGAGCGGGGATCATCGTGCTGCTCATTCTGCTTTTGATCATGAACTCACTGGCCATTCTCATTCGGGCCAAAGCCCAGAAAAAATACAAGTGGTAATATGAAGACACAGCAAATACCTGACGAAAATGTGGTTCTCGAAACGAGGGATCTCCATCTGAAATACGGCGAGAAGACGGCAATCGAGCCCATATCCGCCCGTTTCGAGAAAAACCGCATCACGGCTCTGATCGGCCCCAGCGGCTGCGGAAAAAGCACACTGCTCCGGACCTTCAACCGGATGAATGATTTCATTGATAATTTTTCCCACACGGGACAGGTCCTCTTCGAAAACCAGGATATCTATGACCGCAGCGCGGATCCGGTGGAAATCCGCCGTCGCATCGGCATGGTTTTTCAGAAACCCAATCCCTTTCCCAAATCCATCTACAATAATATTGTCTGGGGGCCGAAGGTTAATGGCTATCACGGAAATTTTGATGATCTGGTGGAGGAAAGCCTCACCGGTGCGGGCCTGTGGGATGAGGTGAAGGACCGGCTCCGGGATTCAGCCCTGGCTCTGTCCGGGGGCCAGCAGCAGCGGCTCTGCATCGCCCGGGCCATTGCCATGAAACCGGAAGTCATTCTCATGGATGAACCGGCCTCAGCGCTCGATCCTAAAAGTACCTTGAAAATTGAAGATCTCATGTCTGAACTGGTGAAAAACTACAGTATTCTCATCGTGACCCACAACATGCAGCAGGCGGCGCGAATTTCCGACCGGACCCTGTTTCTCTATGAGGGCCGGATGATCGAATATGGTGAGACGGAAAATCTCTTTACCCGTCCGGAACAGAAAATGACCGAAGATTATATAACCGGCCGTTTCGGCTGAAAGGACCGAATTTATGTCAGTTCATCTGAAAAAGGAAGTGGACAAACTGAACCGGATGGTCATGCTGGTGGCCGCCGAAGTGGAAAAGAACCTGGTCAATGTGATTACCGCGCTGCGTGAAGGTGATGCGGAGCTGGCGGACAAGGTGGTGAAGGCCGATGTGAATATTGATCAGCTGGAGGTGGAGACCGAGGAGGAATGCCTGAAAACCCTGGCGCTGTACCAGCCGGTGGCCAATGATCTCCGCTATATCGTCGCTGTGCTCAAGATCAATAATGACCTGGAACGGATCGGAGATCTGGCTGCCAATATTGCCAAATCCGTCAAGAATCTGAAAAAGGCCGTGTCCTCGGATTACAAGGTCCCCGACCAGATCTTTGTTATGGGTGAACGCATCCGGGTCATGCTGAGGGAAGGATTGAATTCTCTTGTCAATCTGGATACGGTGAAGGCCATCAGCGTCTGCGAATCGGATAATGAAGTGGATAAGATTTATTACGAAATGTATGATTATGTCATCCGTGAGTCGGAAACAAACAAGGTTCCGGTGGGCGGACTGCTGCAGGTGCTCATCATTGCCCGCTACATGGAACGCATTGCCGATCATGCCACCAATATTGCCGAAGACGTGTATTATCTCGTCAAGGGCGAAATCAACCGGCATAACCGACTGAATCGGGAATAATCCGTTTTCGCACCCTTCCGGGGGAAGCGAAAAACTTCACATAAAAATAAAAAACCCGAAGCGGCAGCCGTTTCGGGTTTTTGCATTTATGGGGATAAATTGAGCTTGTGAACCGTCCTGCTCAGAGGGCGGGAATGAGGTGAGCCGGAATGGGGTCCATCGCGCCCACAGATGAATTTTCTCTCACCTGTTCCGGAGTCTTCGCGCCCGGAATGACGGTATGACAGGCCGGATGGGAGATGCAGAAGCGGAGTGACACCTGCGCCATGGACTGCTCCGGATAGGCTTCAAAAAGCGGCCGCATTTTTGCCAGGCCCTTCTGGTACTCGACGATTTTTTCGGGAGACAGGTTCATGGACCGGTGATCTTCCGGGCTGAAGCGTGTGTTCTCATCAAATTTCCCGGAAAGGAATCCGAAAAGAATGGGAATGCGGACAATGATGCCGATTCCGTATTCCATTGCTTTAGGAAAGAGAATCTTCTCCGCCTCCCGCTCCAGAAGGTTGTAACGGACCTGAAGGCTGTCCAGCAGGTCGTGATGGCGGTCCAGAAGATGAGCCTGTTCGCTTTCCTTGAAACTCTGTATGCTCAGGCCGGCATGGATGATTTTTCCATCCTTCTTCAGCTGCTCCAGAGCTTCCCAGGGTTCATCGCGTTCCAGTTTGTCCAGATCGGGGCTGTGAAGCTGCAGCAGGTCGATTGCTTCCACGCCGAGACGTTTCAGGCTTTTTTCCGCCGCCTCGATCAGGTATTCCTTTTTGTAATTCTGCTGAATGGGCCCATAGCCTTCATCATCGTCTCCGGATGCGTAATAGAAATCATTGCCGGCTTTGGTGGCGACGATGACGTCCTTTTTACCGCGCTCCCGGATCAGCCGGGCAATCAGCTCCTCCGAATGTCCGAAACCGTAGGCATCGGCGGTATCGATGAAGGTTACGCCCTGATCCAGCGCTTCATTGAGTGCCCGCATGGACACGGCGTCGTCTGTGGGCCCCCAGTTCATGCCACCGATGGCCCAGGCTCCAAACCCCACTCTCGAGACAAGCGGTCCCCGTTTTCCCAGCGTATTTGTCTTCATGATTCCCGTCCTTTCTGATCTGCCTCATCTCCGGCAATTCGTTGTTTCAGTGTTGAAGTAAAAGTTTGCATGATATCGTATTCCATAATATCGGCCAGGGTAAGGCGCTTCATCATGGCGTCCATGACAGCCTGGGCGCTGTACCAGAGATTTCGTACGGTACAGTCGCTGAAATGGCTGCATACATCGGTGGCGCCGCTGAATTTGGTACAGAAGTCCTGATCATAGAGCCGGCCGCCCAGGCCTTCCAGAACCCGGGCAACGGAAATAGTCTCCGGTGCACCGGCCAGCAGATACCCGCCCTTTTTTCCGCGGGTGCTCACGATGAAGCCCTGCATGCGCAATAATCGGAGTATCTTGGCCGTCTGGTGTTCACTCAGCCCTTCCTGTTCGCTGATTTCAGGAATGGTAAGGCCCTCGTCCTTCCGGTTCCTGGCCAGCTGTATCAGGCAGCGCAGGCCGTATTCTTCAGTTGATGAAAATTTCATTCCTGAACTCCCCGGTTATTCCGGCTTCTGTTTTGGACGGATCAGTCGAAAATTCCCAGCTCAAGCTTGCCGGCATCGCTGATCATATCCTTGTTCCACATCGGTTCCCAGACAAGGTTAACCTGTACATAGTCCGGGGCATTGGGTATCATGGCGACCTTGCTCTTCACCTGAGCGACAATGCTGTCCGAAACAGGGCAGGTGGGGGAGGTGAGGGTCATGTCGATATCCACCCTGTTATCCTGGATGTCAATCCTGTAAACCAGGCCCAGATCATAGATATTCACCGGGATTTCCGGATCGAATACGCTTTTCAGCATTTCGATGACCTGCATTTCCAGCCGTTGTTTTGCTCTCTCTTCCATCGCTCTATCCTGTTTGCTGAGTCATCCGTACAACGGAGATCGTAAGTGCTAAAATTGTTTGTGTCATGCTTTGTGATTCCGGGTTGCCGTATTATTCCTCGGTGCTGCTGACATCCGAACTCTTGTCGAGGGCATTTTTCAGGGTATGCCAGGCGAGGGCGGCACATTTGACCCGGGACGGGTAATTGCGGACACCGGAAAAGACGGACAGCTTGCCCATTTCGGCCATATCCGGATCCAGCCTGCCGGTGATAATATCGTGGAATTGGGTGCTGAGTTCTTCAACTTCTTCGAGCCGCTTTCCCTTCACCAGTTCGGTCATCAGGGAGGCGGAGGACTGGGATATGGCGCAGCCGCTGCCCTGAAAGGAGGCATCTTCCACAATGCCGTCCCTGACGGTCAGGTAAACATCGATCTTGTCGCCGCAGAGAGGATTGTGTCCGGCCGCCTGATGATCCGTATCGCTGATGATGCGATGGTTTCTCGGTTTGCGGCTGTGATCGAGAATGATTTGCTGATACAGTTCGTTGAATTCGCTCATCGTTGTTTCCTGATTTTTAATTACCGGGAGCCGGCCGCTTTATCCGTTAAAAAGTCGAACAACATCAAGCAGCGCGTCCCGGAGGCGGTCTATGTCCTCAGTCGTATTGTAGAGTCCCAGAGATGCCCGGGTTGTGGCGGGAATACCGAAATAATCCATGACGGGCTGCGTGCAGTGGTGGCCTGTGCGGACCGCCACACCGCGGTCGTCCAGAAGCGTGCCCACGTCGTGGGGATGAATGTCCTGCAGCGTGAAGGATATGACGGATGCGCGGTGGGCCGCTGTTCCCACAAAAGTCAGGCCCGGGATATCCCCGAGGCGCTTCAGCGCATAGTTCATGAGTTTGCTTTCATGGTCTGCCAGCGTATCAAATCCGATCTGTTTCAGATAATCGATTGCGGCTGCAAATCCGACAGATCCGGCCATGTCGGGGGTCCCTGCTTCGAAGCGGTGGGGCAGATCGTTATACAGCGTTTTTTCGAAGGTGACGGAGAGGATCATGTCCCCGCCGCTCTGATAGGGATCCATGTCCTTCAGGACCGATTCCCGCGCGTAGAGGGCGCCGATTCCGCTGGGCCCGTACATTTTATGAGCGCTCAATGTATAAAAATCACAGTCCAGATTGCGGACATCCACGGTCATATGAGCGGCTGCCTGAGCTCCGTCCGCCAGAAACAGGGCGCCATGCTCGTGGGCGAGGGCGGCCATGCCGCGGATATCATTGATGGTCCCCAGTGAATTGCTGAGATGCACGCAGCCGACCAGGCGGGTTTTCTGACCCAGCAGAGTGCGGTACGCATCCATATCGAGTTCGCCGTTTGCCAGCATGGGGATGACTTTCAGTATTGCTCCCTTTTCACTGCAGATCCGCTGCCAGGGAACGATATCGCTGTGATGCTCCATGGCAGAGATAAGCACTTCATCTCCCGGTTTCAGATGTCGGCCTCCCCAGGACCGGGCAACCAGATTGATGGCCTCCGTGGCGCCGCGAACAAAAATGATTTCCCGGTTCGAGGCAGCATTCAGAAAGGAGCGGATCTTTTCCCGGGCACCTTCATAGGCATCCGTGGCCCTCCGGGATAATTCATGAACACCTCGGTGAACATTGGCATAATCTGTCCGGTAAAAATGGCTGATGGCGTCAATGACCTGAATGGGTTTCTGCGTACTGGCCGCATTGTCCAGATAAACAAGCGGATGTCCCTTTATGGTCTGTGACAGGATGGGAAAATCTTTGCGCAGGTCATGTGTTTCCGCTTTCATGGCGCAAACATACTTAAATCTGGACAAAAAAGTCAAGATAAAAAGATGTCGATTTTCAGGGCCGGAATTCAGGAATCATGAAGATGAAAAGAAAATTCCCCCTGTACAGGGAAAAGCGTATATTTCGTAAAAGACAGTGGAGATCCGGGTGAAGCAGATTACGCCGAAGACCATTCTTGCCCTGGCAGTGATTCTGCTGGCAGTGGGAAGTGTCGGCTATCATCTTATTGAAGGCTGGAGTCTTTTTGATTCCTTTTACATGACGGTCATTACCATTTCTACCGTGGGCTATCGGGAAATGGGGGACATGAGCGAACCCGGACGCCTGTGGACCATCACCCTGATTATTGTCGGCGTATCCATGGCGGCTTTTATTGTAGCCCGGTTTACCGAACAGCTGGCGGATGTCATTCGCTACAGGAGGAGAAAGATGCTGAGGCGAATTGAAAAACTGAAGGATCATTACATCATCTGCGGCTACGGCCGCATCGGCAGAGTGATAGCTGAAGAATTAAAGCGCAGCGGCAGCCGGTTCGTCATCATTGAGCGGAACACGGAGCAGCTTGAGGATCTTGATGCGGAAACGATGCTGTATCTGAATGCCAATGCGGTGGATGAGGATGTACTGCTTCAGGCCAATATCCGGGATGCGCGCGGCCTGGTTTCAGTCATTGATTCCGATGCGGAAAATGTCTTTCTCACGCTGGTGGCGAGGGAATTGAATCCGGACTTGTTTATTGTTGCCCGGTCTGTTGATCCGGCTGCGACCCTGAGAATCCGCAAGGCCGGGGCCAATAAGGTGCTCAATCCCTATAACCTGAGCGGCTATCGGATGGCCCAGATGCTGATCAATCCCAAAGTGAATGAATTTGTGGACATGCTCCGGGAGGATTCACATCTGGGAATGAGCATTGAGGAGGTTCTGATCAGTCTGGACAGCAGCATGGCCGACCGCAGTATCGCCGAGATCAATTTTCGAAAGAATTATTCCATCCTGATTACGGGCATTATCCGCCGCAGCGGAGAGCTGCTCTTCAATCCTGCGCCGGATACGCTCATCGAAGCAGGGGACAGTCTCATCGCCATCGGGAAAAAACAGGACATCGGCGAGCTCAAGCACGCCGCCGCCAAATCGGTCAATTAACGGATATTATCAGAATTATTTACCTATTGAATCTTTACCGAGGATATCACCCACACAGCTCAGGAGTTCGTCACCGGAGAAGGGCTTGCCTATCATCTTTTCGGCGCCGATTTTACTTGCGACTTCCAGATATTGGGGCGAGGACGTTCTTCCTCCGCCCGAAATGGCAATGATATGGGTTTCCGGATAGTGGGATGAAATGTGGTTTATCAGTTCAAATCCTTCAATATCAGGCATGATGATGTCGGTAATCACCAGTTCAAAGGCCTTTTCTTTCAGTGCTTGCATGGCATCCTGGCCGTTGGCGGCTGTTGTGACGCTGTTTTTCGTCAGCCGCGTCAGGGTTTTTTCCATGGCCTTTAATACGGCTGTATCGTCATCAACTAATAGTATTGCTGCCACTCTGTATCCTTTCCATTCCGGGTTCACGAACTTTTATGTAAATTCCATCGAATCTTAAAGGATTTATGGAAAAATGACAATCAAAACCTTTTCAATCAGGAGTAATTTTTACGTGGAAGGGGTGAGGAGAAAATGAATTCCGGCCGGCTGCAGATATCAGAGGAATTGCTGACAGCGTTTCTTGCGCGGCTGGGAACTCTGAGTAAAACGGTGGATCTGCCGCTGCTGGGACCCCGAAAATTATCCATCCGCCCCGCTCTGCTGCGTCTGGACAGGGATCGGCTCGAGCTTCCCGTTTTTCGTTCAGATGAGGAGGAGCCCTCGCCCCGGGAATATTTTAGGATCAGTCTGACCGGTTTTCGGCTGCAGAACGGCCTTCTGTGCCTCACACCATCCGTAGAGGGACACCGGCTGCTCTCCGTTTCGGTGAATGTGCTGTTCAGGCTGCTGCACTCCTTTCTGGGAAAAAAACTGATGTCTGCGGCCGGAATGGATGCCGGGACGCTGTTCCGCGGGAAGGGGCGGGAACTTCAGATTGATCTGCGCTCACTCCTGGAATCACTGGACTTGTCAGATATTCAAATTGAGGAATTTCACATCGACGGGGGGCTTGATCTCCGGATTTCCCTTCGATCCATACCCCCTTTTCCTTAAATAATTATTCCTTCACGGGCTGATATGTCAATCATCGTTGACGCTTGTTGCCATTGGTTGACACTGGTGTATATACCGCTGATAATAAAACAGTTATGATGTTTGGATACGACCTATTGTCAACTTGTGTCGCTGTTTATGACAAATAATGGGTCAAATTAAGTAACTCGTTATTATACAATGAGATATATGTCGATTTGTATAGTATTACTATCTGGCATAGTTGTTGAAGTGGTTGAAATTAATGAAAAAATGAGACTAAGTATATGATGTGTCTGATTGTCGAGGATGAAGCTCCGACGAGATTTGCCTTTAAACTGACTCTGGAAAAATTCGGGTACGAAGTCATGGAGGCCGAAGATGCCATGATTGCCTATTACCTGATACAGAATCTTATCAAATCGGAAAAGACTCTGGATTTTATTCTTCTGGATCTGTATCTGCCTTCAGTCAGCGGGCTTGATCTGATTGACAAACTGAAGGAAGAGGGCGTTTCCATTCCCCTGCTGGTGACATCAGGATTTCTGACACCGGTTGTACGCAGGGAGCTGGAAGCGCGGGATATTGAATTTATTCTTCCCAAGCCATTCAAACCGGATCGGCTTGAGCAAATAATTGAACAGATTAAGAACAAAAAGCGGAGGACGATATGACAGTAGATCAAGTCCAGCACCATACTGCACGGGCGGGGAAGTATCTTACTTTCAAACTGGGCAGCGAGGAGTTCGGTATCGTGATCATGAAGGTCAAGACCATCATTGGCCTCATGGAGATCACCAAGGTGCCGCGGACTCCCCATTTCGTGCGGGGCGTCATTAATCTCCGGGGTCAGATCATTCCCATTGTGGACATGAGGAAGAAATTTGGCATGGAGACGATTGATGATACCCGTGAGACAACGATTATCGTTGTGGAGGTGAGAAAGAGCGATCATATCCAGGAAATAGGAATCGTGGTGGATTCCGTTTCGGAAGTGATGGATATCAGCGAAGAAAACATCGATGATACACCCGAATTCGGATCGGAATTCGAGTCTGATTTCATTATGGGCATGGCCAAGGCCAAAGGGCGTGTCATCTCCCTGCTGAGCATCGAACAGATTCTCTCGACAGATGAGATCGTCAAACTGGCGGAGCTGAACCAGGGCGCTAACGACTAAGGTTTCCAAAAAGAATTAATTCTCTTAACAAGGGGAGATGCTATGTTTGAAAATATGACATTGACGAAGAAAATCACTATGGGCTTCGGCGTCGTTCTGGTCCTGTTGCTCATTACCGGTATCGTTGCATTTTTTGCAATCAATGCCGGGAGCAATGGTTTCAATGAACAGATACGCCAGGCTGATGTGACGAACCTGATCAGCCGGATTCAGGCTAATATTCTCGAGACCCGCATGGGAGTGAAGGGCTACCTGCTGAAGAACAATCAGGAAAGCCTGAAACAGTTCAAGGACAGGGCAAAGGCCACGGAAGACTTCATCAAGGAAACGGAAGGGGTCGTGATAAATCCCGAACGTGAAAAGATCATCAAGAGTACGGACGAAAGTTTTGGCGAATATCAGACCGGATTTGATAACATGGTAAAACTCATGAATCACAGTCATGATGTTATTGACAAGATTCTGGATGTCCAGGGTCCGGACATGGAGAAGAAGCTCGGCGATATCATGACCTCCGCCGAGGCGGATGGTGATGTGACTGCCGCAGTGGACGCGGGAATGGCAATGAGGCATCTGCTGCTGGCACGCATTAACGTGAAGGAATTTATCCATTCGAACAGCCAGGACGCTGTGGATCGGGTCAATGAGGAATTCAACACGTTCCAGCAGGAAATGGACAAGCTGGATGCGGAGCTTCAGAACCGGACACGCCGGGCTCTCTTCAGCCAGGTTTTGAGTGGACGGGACAAATATATGGCAGGGTTTGAGGATCTGGTCAAGACTATACAGGACCGCAATGAGATCGTGGACGGAACCCTTGACCGGCTCGGGCCGATCTTTGCCAAGGATATCGAAGAGCTGAAACTGGCCTATAAGGCAGATCAGGATGCGCAGGGCGCGGCTCAGACCAAGATGAATGACCTGCTGATCATCGTGGTGATCGTTGTAGTGATCGTGGCGGCTGTCGCCGGTATTTTCCTGGCACGAAGCATCACACAGGCCATTACCCGGCCCATCAACGATATGGTAAACGTGGCAAAGGATATTGCCGAGAAGGAGTTGGTGTCCCTGTCCGGCGTCCTCTCGAATATTGCCCAGGGTAATCTGGCGACCGTTTTCAAGATGAACCTGAAAAAGGTTGCGGTGAGGACGGAAGATGAAATCGGTGTTCTGGGTAATGCCTTCAACATGATGATGGAAAAATTTCAGGAAGTTGCCAACTCCATGGACAGCCTGAAAGATAATATCACGGCACTGGTTACGGATGCAAATGCACTGTCGGAAGCCGCTGTAGCCGGAAATCTGGCGAACCGCGCCGATGTATCCAAGCATCAGGGCGATTACCGGGCTGTGATGCAGGGCGTGAATGATACGCTCGATGCGGTGATCGGACCGCTGAGAATGGCTGCCACGTATGTGGACAGAATCTCCAAGGGTGATATTCCTGAAAAGAATACAGACAGCTACAACGGTGATTTCAACGAGATAAAGAATAATCTGAATATGGCGATCGATGCCATCAACTCCATGGTGGCCGATACAGACCTGCTGGTGAAGGCCGCCGCGGCCGGAGAGCTGAAAACCCGCGCGGATGCCAGTAAGCATCAGGGTGATTACCGGGCCATCGTTCAGGGTATCAATGATACCATGGACGGTGTGATCACTCCGGTGAATGAAGTGATATCCGTCATGGAAAAAGTGGCGGACAAGGATATGTCCATCCGTGTGAACGGAGACTATAAAGGTGACATGGATACCTTCAAAACCTTTGTGAATACTGCCATTGAAAATCTGGACACGGCCCTGGCTCAGGTAGCAGAAGGTGTGGTTCAGGTCAGCAGCGCCTCCGATCAGATCAGCAAGGGTAGCCAGAGCCTGGCGGAAGGCGCCAATGAACAGGCCTCATCACTTGAGGAAGTATCCTCCAGCCTGGAAGAAATGGCCTCCATGACCAACCAGAATGCGGATAACGCCAAGCAGGCAAATAACCTCAGTCAGGAAGCCAATACCTTCGCCGAGACCGGGAACCAGTCCATGAAGCGGATGACGGATGCCATCGAACGGATCAAGACATCCTCCGATGAAACGGCCAAGATCATCAAGACTATTGATGATATTGCTTTCCAGACCAACCTTCTGGCCCTGAACGCGGCAGTGGAAGCTGCCCGTGCGGGAGATGCGGGGAAGGGATTTGCCGTGGTCGCGGAAGAAGTCCGGAATCTGGCGCTGAGAAGTGCGGAAGCGGCCAAGAATACGGCGGCCATGATCGAGGAATCGGTCTCCAATTCCCAGAATGGTGTACAGATTACCAATGAAGTCGCCGAGATCCTCGAAAAGATCCAGGGTTCATCCGGCAAGGTCAACAGTCTGGTTGCCGAAATTGCCGCTGCCAGCAAGGAACAGGCTGCCGGTATTGACCAGGTGAATACGGCTGTGGCCCAGATGAACAAGGTTACTCAGCAGAATGCCGCCAATAGCGAGGAATCTGCCTCGGCTTCGGAAGAGCTCAATTCCCAGGCTATGGAACTGAGCAATATGGTGGGCAGCTTCAACCTGTCACAGAAACGCGTTCAGCCCACTGTGAAACGCGTCGCGGCTCCGGCCCCCAGGCCCGCTGCCACGGAAACTAAAGCGAAAAAGGTTGTGAAAGTGAAGAATCCGGAATCCGTTATTCCTCTGGATGACGATTTCGGCGATTTCTAATTCCTGACCTGTTGTAGATTACCGGTTCCGGGCATATCTGTCCGGAGCCGGTTTTACTTTTTTTCAGCATTACTCAGAGAAAGGGATCCTGTGAACCGAATTTCAGGAACTCAAACCGGAAGCAAGGGGAGAGTGATTGTCGCATCGGAGTATCAGTATATCCCATCGATCTGTCTGATGATACTGCTGAAAGCCGGACGGGGCATATTGGCGGCCGAGCCGGCATCGTGGTTAATCAAGGTCTGATGCTTTCCACGTTTTATTTAATACGGAGGCGGACCCATTTTGAACCGACAGTATCTGATCATTGTTATTGCCTTCATCCTGTCTCTGTTTGCAGCGAATAGTATTATCGACAAGGTTTTTGACGAAGACAGAACGAATGTACAAACAATATATTATGACCGGATGCAGACGATCAGCACCATGCTGTTCGATGCCATGTTTCATGAAGCTGAAACCATTTTCAATACGGAGATCAATAAACCGGATATCCTGACTCTGGCTGCGCAAGCATCCTCCTCCGAGTCGCAGGATGTCACACAAGCCCGGCATCTGCTGTATCAGCGTCTTCTGCCCCTGTTTGAAAGTTTGCAGGCGGAAGGCATACAGCAGATACAGTTTCATACGCCTGATTTAAGAAGTTTTCTCCGCATGCACAGGCCCGATGTCTACGGTGATGATCTCTCGCCTTACCGGGAAACGGTGGTTCACTGCAATAATTTTCTTGAACCCGTATTCGGCCTGGAGAGCGGTCGCTATTCGGAAGCCTATCGAAATGTCTTTCCGCTGTTTATCGAAAACCGCCATATCGGGTCCGTGGAAATTTCCTACTCCATTTCGGAAGCGGGAAAGCGCTTTACCCGGAAATTCAGCCGGAACCTGGCGCTTTTCGTCCATCAGCATGTCTTTCGGGAAACAGCCTTCAATGATAAAAAGGAGCTCTGCTACTGCCCCAGTGCCATTTCACCCGACTGGTACTATGACAGGGATACCTATTTAGGTGATACGCTGCTTGAGCTGAACAGGCAGATTCAGACGAGTATACAGGATTATCTGGGCAGCCCTGAACCGCATGTATTCTCCGCGTCGCAGAATGACAGGTCCTTTCTCATTGTCTTTTACCCGGTTCACGACTATTCAGGCCAGCTTGCCGGATATCTCACCACCTATTCGGAAAACCACCGGCTGCAGAGTATCCGACAGGAAAGCCTCATGACGAAGATTTACGTCGGACTGCTCCTGATTATTCTTTTTGCTTTGATAACCCTGAGCACCGTAAAAAACCAGCGCCTGAAGATCAGTGAGGAAAAATTCAAACTGATGGCTCACCATACCCAGCACTGGGAATACTGGCGGAATCCTGACGGAGAGTACCAGCTCGTCACGCCTGCCTGTGAAACCATCACCGGATACAGCCCCCGGCTTTTTACAGCTTCACCGGGACTGTTTCTCTCGATCGTGACCGATGAATTCAGAGAGGATGTGGCGGCTCACCTTATAGACGAAAGTGATAAGGATTTTCTGGATGACTGCCGGATGGAATTTACCATCCGCACCCGTAACAAGGACCTGCGCTGGATTGAACATCAGTGCCATGCCGCCCGTGATGAAAACGGCCATTTCATCGGCCGTCGGGGCAGCAATATTGATATTACAGAAAAAAAGAAACTCGAAATGGATCTGGATGACCGGACCCGTTTTTTTGAACAGGTATTCATGCAGTCTTCCATTTCGACACTCCTTCTGGACCGGGACGGCTGGGCTGTTGCAGCGAATCCCGGTTTCACCGCCTTGTTCGGAATCCCTGCGGAGGCTATAGAAAATCATAATTACAATATATTCAAGGATGTGATCAACCGTTCACAGGGTGTGGATGTACTGCTGCATCATGTGTACAGCAAGCTCCGCAGCGAAACTTGGGAAATGGAATATGACATTCGCAGGGGCGCGGAAAGTCAGAATATTCTCACATCCCGACGGCAGACTGTCTGGATATCCATCGTCGCCTTTCCCGTTCTGGACCACAACGGGAATCTTATCAATGTGGTCATGCAGCATGAAGATATCAGTAAACGGAAGGAATCTGACCTCCGGCTGAAGGAATCGGAGATCCTCTTCCGATCCGTCTGGGAAAATTCGGCCAACCCCATGCGGATCTGTGACCGGGACGGGCGCATGCTGAATGTCAATACGGCCTTCTGCTCCATCGTGGATCTGCCCAGGGAAAAGCTGATCGGCCACTATCTGGATGTGGTCTACGCGCCGGGGATGGGGGGCGAACTCCTGGAAACCTACCGCAGGCGCGTTGTGGAAAACAGCATTCAGGATCGTTTCAAGCGACGGCTGAAATTTCGGACCGGTGAGGAATTCTGGTTTGATATCGCTAACAGCTATCTGAACTCTGAGGAAGACAATGAGCAGATTCTGAGTATTTTTACGAATATTTCCGAACTTAAGACAGCGGAACTGGCGCTGCGGGAAAGCGAGGAAAAATTCCGGGCCCTGTCCGAATCCTCCAGCCTGGGGCAGGGATACTGGTCTGTGTCCGGCGAACTCATCATGTTCAATTCGGTCGCGGTGAAGAATCTGAATCGTCCGCTTGAGGACATGCTGGGAAAATCCTGCACGGAAATCTTCGGCGTGGAAAGCGGCGCAACCTATCTGGAACGAATTCGTGAATGTGCCTCCCGGCAGAAGTCCATGGGCTTTGAGGACGAAGTGACGGAGAATGGTGAAAGCAAATGGTTCTATTCCACCTATGACTGTATTTACGGCGACCGGGGGGAAATACTGGGAATACAGATCACCAGCCAGGATATCAGTGACCGGAAGAATATGGAGGATGAGACCCATCGTATCCATGGTTATTACCGGAATGCCATCCGAAATCTGAAAGGTATTCCCTATATAATCAATCTTGAACAGGATTGCTATGAATTCATGAGTGAGGAGGCGGTTGAAGTTTTCGGTATGCCGGCAGACGAGCTTACTCCGGCAGATTTCCGCGGCAAAATTCAGAACCTGCATATCATTGACTACAGCGGAAAAGTATGGGAAAGTAACACTGCATATGGAAATGCCTTTAGAAATGGAAAAATTTCCGAATATCAGTCGGAATTCACGGTCATGCTGGAAGACGGAAGCGAGAAAATATTTTCCGATATCTCTGTGCCGATGGACAAGGACAATCGCGGAGCTGTAATTCGCTCCTTTGGTATTTTACAGGATATTACGACCCGGAAAGTAGCGGAATCGGAACGGAGTAATCTTGAGGAACAGCTGCGCCAGAGTCAGAAAATGGAAAGTATCGGCCACCTGGCCGGCGGTGTGGCTCATGATTTCAATAATATTCTCACGGCCCAGATTGTGTTCGCCAGCCTGCTGGCTGAAAAAATAAGCGATGAAGAACAGAAGACCCTGATTGACCAGATTCAGCTGTCCAATGAGCGTGCGGAAAATCTGGTGCGCCAGCTTCTGGCATTTTCACGAAAGCAGGCCTATTCGCCGCGGCTGCTGGATCTGAATGCCACTGTGAGCAATCTGAAGAAAATGCTGCGCAGAATGGTGCCCGAAGATATTGAACTGCGTTTTTCCCTTGATGCGGATGTTCCGAAAATATTGGCTGACCCGTCCCAGGTCGAGCAGATCGTGATCAATCTGATCGTCAATGCAAAGGATGCTATTCAGAGCGGCGGTAAACTTAAAAAGAATATCGAACTCCTGACACGACGATACGGCAATGATCAGGAAATCGCTCTGAGCGCCGATCGCCTTCCTGCCGGGAGCTATGTGCAGATTCAGATCAGAGATAATGGCTGCGGAATGACACCGGAAATTATCGAATCAATTTTTGAACCCTTTTTCACGACCAAGGAGAGCGGGAAGGGAACGGGACTGGGCCTGTCCACGGTCTTTGGGATCATTAAGCAGAATGATGCTTACATCGACGTGATTTCCGATGCGGGCACGGGGACGGATTTTACCGTCTACTGGCCGCTGAATGAAGAGGAACAGTCTCCGTCCGATTATGAAAATATTGAAATAGAGCTGAAGAAGGGCTATGAAACCCTGCTCTTCGTGGAAGATGATGATCTGACGCTCATGGCCATCTCCGGGTATCTGGAGGATCTGGGCTATGACGTCATTACCGCCCGGAACGGCCAGGAGGCCTTTGAGGAATACCGCAGCAATCCACAGCGTTTTGACTGTGTGATTACCGATATGACCATGCCGAAAATGAACGGGTTAGAGCTGATTCAGGAAATCCATCACCTTGATCCCGATCAGAAAATTATCATGTGTTCCGGTTACAACGAAAAATGGAATGAATTCAGGGTTGATTCCCTGAAGGATATTCCCTTCATTCCCAAACCCTATCATATCAATGTCTTAAATACAAAAATACGGGAACTCTTCGACGAGGAAGACTGATGGTTTCAGCCGCCCGTCTTTCATGACTTCCTCCTGAATCAGGTGCGATTGCTGTGAAGATTCCTCATTCTAAATGATGGCAGTATGCTTGCGCGGATTCCGATTTTATGGGGCAAAAAAAAGCGCCTGCGAATAAAATCACAGGCGCGAAACAGAAATGAATCGTCTTTAAATGCTGTCCGGACTCAGATGCGGACGCAGCGGCTTCCCCTGCCATCCGTTGAAAAGCTGCGCAGGCGGACTTCCTTATCCGTCGTCAGCGGGCCCTCGTAGAGAGGAGAGGAGGCATTCGGCACGCTTCCGTCCAGAGTATAGCGGAGTGTGAGGCCGGGGAAGAGGCAGTTCGCGGAGACCACATTGCCTTCACGGACAGCTCCCGGCAGCGGCAGCCGATAGCCGATGCCCAGTTTGTCGAGGCGCCGGAGTTCCCTGCTGCCCAGTTCGGCGCAGAAAGCTGCCCAGGCCTTGTCCAGCTCGGTCAGTCTGCTGCTGTCGTCATCAATGACCGCCCAGGCCGGCTTGGCAGACCAGGACCGTTCCGCCAGGGCGACGGTCTTCGGGAAAGCCATGTACTGGAGCCGCTGTGCTGTGGGCAGTTCCTCACTCCACAACTCTCCCTGGAGGCCGATAATGTTTTTCGCTGCTTCAGGAGCAAGTTTGTGAAAAGCATTCCGCTGTTCGGCGCTGAAAGGATTTCCCATTCTGTCGGTCCAGGCGCAATACGCGAAATTTTCGGGTGTGAATTCATAGACTTTCCGGGTATCGGTAAATCCGCCCCAGTAGAGTCCGGCTTCCTCCGGATCCTTGTCATAGGCCAGATCGAAGTAAAGGTTCGTCACATTGGCGAGGACAACGGGAAAGCCGGATTCGGCGAGTGTGTAGGCCAGGTCTTCACGTCCCCAGCCCCATACCGAATTCCAGATGAAAGCCACCGGCTTGCCGGCGCCATCTGTCAGTTTACCGGCGTTTTTATCAAATTCCACCGCCACTTCTTCCCAGCCGCCGAGCTGGATATTCTGCTCGGCCAGTATTTTTGAGCAGCGAACGAAAAAGTAAGTGAAAATATCATGCCGTTCGGTAATATCCGGATTACTTTCCTTCAATTTTGCGCAGGCCGGGCTTTTTTCCCAGACACCCCGGGCCACTTCGTCGCCGCCCAGATCCAGCAGCTTCAATTCGAGGCCTGCATCCGCGTACATGTCCTTCAGATCCTTCGTCAGGACCGTAAAGAAGCGGTAGGTCGATTCCAGGCCCGGATCCACCACATTGTCATCAAAACGCTGGACGGAGTGATAGACGGAGGAGTCGGCCGGATCAATCAGTCTGAACTCATCGGCCTTTTCCATATCGCCCTGCGCCGCATAACGCCGATAGCGGAATTCCATGGATTTCACCGCGGCACGGGCATGGCCGGGAAAATCAAATTCAGGTACGATGTCCATATGCCGCTGGGCCGCATAGGTCAGCAGATCAATAAATTCCACTCGTGAGAAAAATTCATGATCCTTCACGAAGGGGCCGCTTCCATGCAGCGGTATGAGATGATCGGCTTCGTCCAGTGTATGGCCCCGACGTGCACCGAACTCCGTCAGCTCCGGCAGGTCAGGAATTTCCAGCCGCCAGCCTTCGTCATCACCCAGATGCAGGTAGAGTTTGTTCATCTTGTACATGGACAGCGCATCCATCATCTGTTTCATTTCGCTGATGCCATGGAAATTCCGTGAAACATCGATATGCAGCCCGCGATAGGGAAAGCGGGGATAATCATTGATGACCTGCTCATACAGAACGGCAGAGGGATCGAATTCCAGAGGAGAAAGAAGTGAATAGAGGCTCTGAAGCCCGTAAAAGATACCGGCTCCGGACGCGGCGCGAATTTCGATTCCCTTGTCATTGCTCAGAGAAAGCATATATTCCGAATCCCGTTTAAGGTCTGCATCACGGACCAGCCTGAGCGGGGTCGCGTCTGTATTTTCCCCCTCCGATCCGACGTTCAGAAAATTGCCCACCTCTCCGCGAAAAACGGCAACTTCCGTCTGGAAACCGTCAGCTCCGCTGACATTGAGGGCAGATCCGCAGTGAAATACCTCTGAATTCAGAACCTGTTTCACCGGTGTGGGAATAATGTTTCCAGTCTGCTCCGTATCGAATGCACTGAATTTTGCATTTTCTTCATAGCGTGACCGGGCGGTCGGTACGGCCAGGTGATCTTTTTTCGAGCGGGTCAGATCTTCCTCCCTGATGGAATTTTTTCCGTCAAAGGGGATTTCCTGAACAAATTCCTTGCCTTCCTTCTCCTGAAATACCGTATAAAATCCCATGGGCAGTGAGGAATACTTGATCAGCGGAGAATCGAAATTCAACGCGGCTTTCAGGCTTTTTCCCGGTTTCAGTTCCGTGCCTTCAGTGAGGGTCAGGTAATAGAATCCACTGTTGACATGAGTCAGTTTGAATCGTGTTTCAGACTCGGGCTGGTAGACACTGTGAAGTGAATTGAAATACAGCGCCCAGTTTTCCGATGTAAGGGTAACGGGAGACTGATTGCTGATGGACAGGTAGTACCTGTTGGCCTTGTCAGTCTCCTGCGGCGGATTATTCCATTCAAGCCTGATCATCTTTTTTGATTCGCTCCCTTCCCGGCATGAAAAGAGCAACAGTCCTGTTGCCAGTAGGATGGATCCATTCCTCAGAAAGGCCCTCAGACTGTTTTTTCGATGCTTTCTCATTCCCTGTTACTCCTTATTTTTATTCAGTTTAATTTTAATTATTAGGTAGTATAAGCTAAATATTTAGTATTAAAGATCTGAAGGTGTTTCCTCGTAGCATGTCTCTATAGTGTGCGTGCGGGTTATGCCGGTCCTTCAGCTGTCACGCCTCAGTTCTTCAAGTTTTGCCCTGACCATGTCACTGTGCCGCACTTCTCCGCTCTTACGCTTCATCCGCACCTGGACTTTCTGCCACTTCGCGGCAATAAGGCCGTCGGGGCTGACGATGAAGGTTGAACGAATGACCCCTTCAAACTCCCGGCTGTAATTCTTTTTCATTCCCCATGCGCCCCATTCCCGCATCACCGTCTTGTCCGGGTCGCTGAGCAGGCTGATCCGCAGACCGTATTTGTCAGTGAATTTTCTGTGGGAAGCTTCCGTATCCGCGCTGATTCCCACGATATCGGCATGCAGCTCCCGAAATTCATCCAGTGCATCCGTGAAATCACAGGCTTCCTTTGTGCAGCCCGGCGTATCGTCTTTCGGGTAGAAGTAGACCACCAGCCATTTCCCATCGAAAGCCTGACGTTCTACCATCTGTCCCTTCAGGTCCTTCAGCCGGAAGTTCGGCGCCTTATCTCCGATTTCAAGCATTTTTATCCTCCATCACCGGGATATTCCCGTTATGGTTTGCCCGCTTATTCAGATTCAGGTTCACGAATCCATAATACTCAATTGAACTGTTGAATGAAATAAAAACTTTTTCCGTATATAATATTTTTGTAAAATTCTGTCAACGGAGAAGGACGACGGATTATGCAGCACTATCAATTCATCGACGCCCTGACATTTCTATATCATAGTTTTGCCCACAGTACCAATGGGCGCATCAGTGACGCCGAACAGGAAATGATCGTGGATAAGCTGCTGAACTGGAAACTGCTGCATAATGTGGATGAACTCCGTTCCACCATTCACCGAAGCCATGCCATGTATCTGGATTGCCTCACGAATGATTCACTCCATGATACCATCAATGAAATGATTCAGCTCCTGACCATGAATGAATTGCCGGAAGGTGTCCGGATCACCATTATCAATGATCTCATGGATATTGCCATGGCTGATGGCGAGGTGCTGGAAACTGAAGTCCGCTGGATAAAGAGCCTGGCCGATGGCTGGGACATTCCCCTGAATATCTGAACCCCGAAAGAGAAAAAATAGCATGCCTCAGAATCTGATTGAAAAAATTGTGCAGAACTACGTCATTCATTCCGACGCGAACGTTCACTCCGGTGATTTCGTTACGGTGGAACCGGCTCATGTCATGACGCATGACAACACGGGTGCAGTCATGCCTAAATTTACGTCCATCGGCGCATCCCGGATCTTCAATCCTCGGCAGCCTGTTTTTACCCTGGACCATAATGTGCAGGACCGGAGCGAGGACAATCTGGCGAAATACCGAAAAATTGAGGATTTCGCCGCCAGACAGGGCGTGGATTTTTATCCTGCCGGCCGGGGAATCGGACATCAGATCATGTGTGAGGAAGGCTATGCCTTTCCCGGGACTCTGGTGGTCGCTTCAGACAGTCATTCGAATATGTACGGCGGCCTCGGAGCGCTGGGAACGCCCATTGTCCGGACAGATGCGGCGGCGCTCTGGGCCACGGGCCGCACCTGGTGGCAGATCCCGCCGGTTGCGCGGGTTATTCTCACCGGCACACTGCCTGAACGATGCAGCGGAAAGGATGTGATCCTCACACTCTGCGGCCTCTACAATCAGGATGAGGTCCTGAATCATGCGGTGGAATTTTCGGGTCCGGGACTGGATTCGCTGAGTATCGAAGAACGTCTGACCATTGCCAACATGACGACGGAATGGGGGGCTCTGGCCGGAGTATTTCCCATTGACTCCGTCTGCCTGGACTGGCTCGGGGAGCGGACTCATCTTGTCAATTCCAGGCCACTGCCGCAGGTTCCGTCCTGCGCCGGCTTGTCCGTGCATCCCCGACTGAATCCCGAACGGCTTGCCGCCCTGAGAAAAAATATTCCTCATGCCGATCCGGATGCCGCCTATGCTGTAGAGATCAGCCTGAACCTTTCCGAAGTAAAACCGGTGTACACCGGCCCTCATAACGTGAAGACACTGGGAAATGCTCAGGATGGAAAAGGAATAAAAATTGATAAAGCCTACCTGGTGAGCTGTGTGAACAGCCGGGTGGGAGACATTGCGCGGGCTGCCGATGTACTCAGAGGCGGAAAAGTCGCCGATCATGTAAAATTTTATATAGGTGCCGCCAGTCGTGAGGTACTGGAGGAAAGCCGGCAGCGCGGGGACTGGCAGGTTCTGCTGGAAGCGGGAGCCATAGAGCTGCCGCCCGGATGCGGGCCCTGTATCGGACTGGGAACGGGATTGCTGGAAGACGGTGAAGTGGGGATATCGGCCACGAACCGGAATTTCCGCGGGCGCATGGGATCGAAGAATGCGTCCGCCTACCTGGCTTCTCCGGCGACGGTCGCCCGCTCGGCCATGAAAGGATACATTGATATAGAGGATGAAGGTATCAAACTGCCGGCCCGGTCCTGCCGGCGCCTGGCAGCGGCGGAACGGGAGGCAGCCGCGGTTGATATCAGTGATGGATTCCCTGCCGAATTGAAAGGCGAGCTGGTCTGGTGTCACGCCGACAATCTGAATACCGATGGAATTTACCCCGGTAAATATACCTATGTGGATAGCATTACGCCGGAACAGCAGGCGGATGTGGTCATGGAAAATTATGATGCGGATTTTTCCCGCAGGGTCAAGGCCGGCCAGATACTTGCCGGAGGAGCGAATTTCGGAACCGGTTCAAGCCGGGAGCAGGCTGCAACGGCCCTGAAGTACCGGGGAATTGCCTGCGTGATCGCTGAATCCTTTTCCGAAACCTATAAACGGAACGCCCTGAATAACGGTTTCCTCGTTCTGGAAATTCCCGGCTTGGTGCAGGATCTGCGGAAGCAGTTCGGAAAAGACGAGCTGACCCGGATGACCGGACAGGATATCCAGCTTGATTTCGTTCGCAGCCGGGCACGCTTCGGCGGAAAGAGCTATGCCTTTTCTCCGGTCGGGAAGACGGCTCAGGAACTGGTGCTGGCCGGAAATCTGGAGAATAAGGTTTCGGCCGAAATCAAGGCCGCTGCCCGCTGAGCCATTCTCCGGTTCAGGTATTGAATATTTCGCAGATATAAAGATTTATACCGCCGCCATTCTTCATGATGACCGGGTCGGAACGCTTGAAAATAAGTAGGGAAAACGGGCATGCTTTCTTAAATTTCCGCCGTGAAAAGCGGATGTGGACAGGAGTGAGCGGATGAAGGAACTGATATTCAGCTTTAATGTTGTGATGCCGGTATTTCTCATTGTATTTCTGGGCATTTTCCTGAAACGGATACGCCTCATTGACGAGCGTTTTGTACAGACTTCCTCCGCGCTTGTATTCAATGTCACCATTCCGGCCCTTATTTTTATCAATATTGCCAAGGCGGATTTTACCCAGGCTTTTCAGGGCGCTCTGATCGGATTCGGCGTGGTGAGCGAGCTGGCCGCCTTCGGGCTGATCTGGATATTCAGTTACAGTATCCGGGACGCCGCCAGCCGGGGCAGTTTCATTCAGGCCGGCTTCCGCAGCAATTTTGCCATTCTCGGCCTGGCCATCCTGATGAATCTCTACGGGCCGAAGTCCATTCCGCCCGCATCGGTTCTGCTGACCTTCATCATGCCGCTCTTCAATATCCTCAGCATTATCGCGCTCCTGAAATTCCGCGACAGGCAAAATGGCGGAAAAACACCGAATCTTCTGATGGAAGTCCTGAAAAACCCGCTCGTTCTCGCTGCCATCGCGGCGCTACCCTTTTCCATCTGGTCCGTTCATATTCCGCAGGTGTTTGATAAAAGCATTGCCTATCTGGCCTCATTAACGATGCCCCTTGCCCTCATCGGTATCGGTGCCGCCATGAGCTTCAGCGGCCTGAAGACAAATCTGGGCCTGATCTCCATGGCCAGTCTCATCAAGATCGTTC
The DNA here is from genome assembly GCA_046735395.1 of Fidelibacterota bacterium. GTDB lineage: Bacteria > Fidelibacterota > Fidelibacteria > Fidelibacterales > DSDE01 > JBJKQR01. The sequence goes on from JBJKQR010000016.1 coordinate 25,528, forward strand.
TGCTGCCCCTGCTCTTTACGACACTCGCCGCAGTGCTGGGTCTGCGGGGACAGAATCTGGGCATTCTGTTCATTCTGTTTGCCAGCCCCACGGCCATTGTCAGTTTTATCATGGCACGGGCCATGAACAGTAACAGCCTTCTGGCGGCCAATGTCATTCTGGTGACGACGCTTCTGTCAATCTTGACTCTGGGAGGAGGAATCTTTATATTGAAATTCCTTGGAATGATTTAGGAGGAAAGATGAGCGATAAGAAGATAACTCCGATCGGAGAGTGCAGCAGCGATTCATCGGTGAATTTCCGGTTGCTGAATCAGGTGAAAAGATGAGCGAAAAGAAAATAACACCGATCGGAGAGTACAGCAGTGATTCGGCGGTTAATTCCTGGCTGCTGATTCAGGAGATTTCCCTGCGGGAAACCCGGGACGGCAAGCCTTATCTGGATATTCTTTTTCGTGACCGCAGCGGAATTATTCGGGGAAAAATGTGGCGTCTCAAGGGTGCGGAACGGGAGAAATTTTCTCCCGGCCAGGCAGTTGCTGTCAGCGGCCGCATCGATACCTTCAATGATGAACTGCAGCTGAACGTGGATAAGATGGTTGTGGTGAATGAAGAGCTGCACCGGGACCGGGGCTTTTCCTGGGATCTGCTGCTGCCCCGATCGTCGCGCGATCCCAATGAACTCTTTGACGATATTGTGGAAAAAATTGCCGCGCTGAAATCCGAGCATCTGCAGCGCCTCTGTCTCATGATTTTTGAGGAAAATCATGAAAAACTGCTGAGACACCCGGCCAGCCTTATTCTGCATCATGCCACGCTCGGCGGATATCTGGAACATGTATGGTCCATGCTGAAACTGGCGGAAAATGCCGCCGGCCTCTATTCTGTCGATGAGGATCTGCTGACCGTCGGAATTCTGCTGCACGATATCGGAAAACTTGAGGAACTGAAGGGCTTCCCCGATAATCAGTACACGGATGAAGGAAATTTTATCGGCCATATCGTTCTCGGTTTTCAGCTCGTCGGCCGGTATGCCGACCGAATCAGCGATTTTCCCGAGGATATTCGTCTCAAACTGGGGCATATCATTCTTTCCCATCAGGGCGAATATGAATATCAGAGTCCGAAAAAACCGGCCATTCCCGAAGCGATTCTCGTCCATTATTTTGATGAACTGGATGCCAGGATGAATATGTTCAATTCCGCGGTTGACCGGGATGCGGCAAAGGGAAATACCTGGACCAGCCGAAGAAATATTTTCGGCGTACCCCTTTTCAGCAAGGCTTGATACCAATGACCGGATCCATTTTTCAGCGAAATCTTCGCATTGCCCGAAACGGGATTTTCATTGCCCTCTTTCTGGGACTCGGAATGATTTTTGTCTATGTGCCCAATGTGGAATTCATCATGTTCATGACCGTTCTCAGCGCCCGGGTCTTTTCCTATGGACGCGGCCTTTTTGTGGTGATCTCGGGAGAAAGCCTCTTTGCCATTCTCAATCCCATGGGCTCATCCCTGGCCTATCCATGGCTTTTTGCCGCCCAGCTTCTGAGCCTGTTTCTCATTGTGACGGTGGTCGGGCTGCTGAAGCCGGCGATAGCCATATTTGAAGGGCGGAAGTCCTTCCCCTGGGCTCTGGCTGCGCTGGGGATTCTCGTAACCGTCATCTATGATACACTGACCGGGCTGTCTTTTCCCCTGGCCTCCGGGTTTAATACGGCTCAGATTCTCACGTCCTGGCTGGCAGGAGTGCCTTTTTATGGAATTCATATCTTTTCCAATGCCCTGATTTTTATTTTTATTCTCAGTCCGACTCTGGATTACATCCGTGTTCACTATCCGGATCTGGGCAGGGAGGGAGCAGCTTCCATGTCTGCAGAAGAGACGGAGCCTGTAGCATGAAACACATAAAATTAATTATTTGTAGCGGCTGGCTCAGAATATCATATTTGCGGCGCTCACTGCTCGTCCTGCCGTTTCTGATGGCAACTGTTGCCCCGGCAACCGCAACGGATCTGGATGCCTATCCGAAGTATTTCAGTTTTCAGCCGCGGGAACGGCTCCCCATGCTCAGCCTGCCTCAGAGCTGGCTGGCCCTTCCTCCCATGACGGTCACTCTGCGGGATGATTCGTCCATGACCCGTGCTCAGTACGGCAAGGGAGATTATAATTCATCAGCGGTGGTGGTTGAATATATGCCGGCCGGAACCGGCTTTTACGGGGCGATGAACCGCGAAACCTACCTGGGCTATCAGCCTTTTCAACGGGCTGATTACCGGATTCTGAAAACGGTTCACGACTCGGAACTGGAATTTTCTGATCAGCAGGCGGATTACACGATGAACCTGAGCGATCTGACCGGGCCCGGACATATTTCCTTCAGAATGCGGAAGGCTGTCCTGAATACTCCGGTTTCCCTGTTTGGACGTTCTTCTGAATTCAAGCTTGAAACGGGTCTGTTAGACCTGAAACGCAGCCACATTGACAGCGATGTGGATGGACGTGCTGAAATGCCTTTCCTGAAAATGGAAAATGACCTGCATGCCGGTCCCTCAGTGCTGAGCCTCAGAGTGGAAAACCGGTTCTGGAGCCATGACAGCTCCGGGGCTCGAACCACATTGGCTGAATTGAAGGGAACGCTGGGAGGATTGAGCGCCGGCCTGGGTTTTCTTGACAGGACGCCCTATCTGCGGATGAATTTCCACGGTGAAAAATACGGACTTTCCTGGGATACGGGACTGGAACCCCTGTTTCCGGCTCTTGACCTCGGCCCTCTGACGAACCCCAATGCAAGCCTTCTGGAAAATGTCCATGCCGCAGTTGCTTTTGAAGGACAACACGGGCCCTTTTCGCTGTCTGCAGCCCTGCGGGCCGATTACGGCCTGGCAGATGCCTGGGCGACGTTTTATTCTGTGAATTCCATGTCCTATGTTTATCAGAAGGCCGTCACGCCCTTCAGTGCACACGCCAGCCTTCAGACTGCGTTTGCGACCCGTTACGCGACACTGGAACTTAATGGAAAGGCGTTCATAACCCAATCCTATTCGGACCTTGATTACGATCCGGAGATCTATTCGCTGTCCGCGCTTATAGACCTTCCGCTCACACTGTTCGACGGGAATCTGCAGGCCCATCTTCGCCCCGATGTGGCCTTTGTCGGCAGTTTTTCTCCGGGAAATACATATTTTTCTCCCGTTTTTCTGAAGTATCTGCAGATTTATGAGGCCGGAAACAGTATTCAGAAGGATGTATTCCTTGGATTTACGGGCCGGGCAAGGATCGGCAGCCTGGAAATCGAGTACGACATGCGGAATGTTCTGGCGCGTCCGGTGCAGCCGGCTCTGAATGCAGCAGTATATAACCGATTGTTTATGTTGAATATAAACTGGTGCTGGATGAATTGACGATCAGGCAGGCCGGCTGAAGCTGCTGAAGGTCGCCATCGGTTTCCCTTTTTACATTCACAATGTTCCTCATCACAAAAAATGCCGGGTTTGACGCAGGTCAAGTGGCGCTTGTAATTACTTTAAATGATGTGTATATTTGTCTGAGATAAAAGAGACTTAGGGAGTTTATGCCTGACATTTTCGAGCAGGAAAAGTGAAAACTACAGACCGGGAAAGCATATGGGGCGTCTGATAAAAATTTGTATCTCTGTGTTAATGATCCTTGGTGGTGTAACTGCCCTGATGGCACAGAATGAGAGTTTCGATGACCTCTTCAATTTTGGTGAGGAGGTTCAGGAGACGAAAGACAGTACGGGAGACCAGTTTGATTCCCTCTTCGGGGACAGCAGTGACAGCCTGGTGCTGGACCAGGGCCTGCCGGATCAGAAGGGAAGTGGTGAAGGAGATGTGGTCATAAAAATGCTGGAGAAGAAGGAGATCCCGCGTCAGCTGGCCCTGACGCTGAGCCTGGCTTCACCCACCTATGTCAGCACTGATCTCATGACCTGGAATTCCTATATTGACGGACGTTTTTCCATCGAATTTCCCATGGTGCTCTTCGGTGTGATTCCCGGGTTTTCGGTGGCCACCTTCAAGTTTGAGAACGCGCTGCCGGTCGGCGGTGTGTATAAGGGCGTTTCCATGTTCGGAACGGTCTCACGTCCGCTTTTTCCGGGAAAAATTTCTGTCGGTGCCGGTGTCGTCGGTAGCAGTCCGGGCGCATTTATCCAGCAGGGCTATGAATTTACTTTCTGGGACCGGCTGATTCTTGGTGCGGATTTCCGGCTGACCTGGACCAGTGCCGGTCCGAATGGTGGCGCTGTCAGCTGGTTTGATATCGGTTTTACTCCCGGCCTTGTGGCCATGAAGATCAAATAGACGAACTCCTGATGACGGAAAAAAACCGGGTTCAATGATTATGAAACGTATTCTGATAATCCTGTTTCTGGCTTCCGCAATGGCAAACGCTTCATCGCTGGCCCTGTTTCCGTCCTCCAATATTATCGATTATTCGGCTACGGCCGACAGTTTTCTCGTCAGCTCCGATACCCAGTGGACAATTTCTCAGGATCCGAGTGACACCTGGGTGACACATCTCAGTACCGCCGACAGCAGCGGAAATGTCACCGTTGTTCTCACGGTGACAAAGAATGATCAGAGTCAGGTACAGCGGGTGGCCGTACTGACGGTCAATACGGATGATCTGACTGTCAGCCGTACCTATACGCTGCGGCAGAATGGAGATATCACCGATCCAGTGGTGTCCGTGGATTCCAAACGGACAAACGACAACCGCCCCTCCCTGACCGGTACCGTGGACGACAATACGGTAACGATGTCGGTCGTTGTGAATGGTGTAACCTATAACAATCCGGCGACCTTCAATATTGCCGGAGCTTCGGCCCCCTGTACCTGGACACTGGCTGACAATACGATTCAGACACTGGCTGACGGCACCTATGAAGTGCAGGTCACGGCAACGGACCCTGCCGGCAACAGCGGGACCGATGCCACGAACAGTGAACTGGCCGTGGATACAACTCCGCCTGTTTTTTCCTCTGTGGTCATAAAGTCAAATCAGAGTGATACGACCATCGCCAAAGTCGGAAATATCATTTCCGTCCTCTTCACCAGCAATGAGTCCCTGAGCGGAACGCCGTCCGTAAGTATTCACGGGAAGGTCGCTGCCGTGAACCGGAGCGGATTGAACTACACGGCCACCTACACGCTGCAGAGCAGTGACGCGGATGCAGACCCGCTTCCCTTCACCATCGATGCCGTGGATCTCGCCGGAAATTCCATTACCACCATTACGGAGGATGATATCGCGTCCTCTGTCAAGTTTGACAAGACAGCCCCCACACTGACGGACGTCAGTATCAGCAGCAACAACGCCAATCCGGCCCTGGCCAAATCAGGCAACCAGATCAGCGTGGTATTTACGGTGAACGAAACCCTGAGATCCACACCGACCGTGACCATTAATTCACAGTCCGCCACGGTTTCGTCCTCAGGCGTTCTCACCTATACCGCTCTCTATACCATGTCATCCCTGACAGACCTGGCAGCCATTCCCTTCACCATCAATTACATTGATAAGGCCGGCAACAGCGGCGCTCAGGGAACGTCTACAACCGATGCCTCTTCGGTGCGCTATGATGTGACGGCTCCGACCCTGTCCAATGTTTCCATTGTATCCGGAAATGCAGTGCCCACCCTCGCCAAAACAGGGGACCTGGTCACCCTGACCTTTACGGCCGACGAAACCCTTCTCAGCTCGGCACTGCCGACGGTGAATATTCTGGGTACGGCGGTTACACCCACAAAAAGTGGTCTGGATTATACGGCTGAATATACGCTATTGGCTACCGATACACAGGGACTGGTGTCTTTTACCATCGATTTTTTCGATGCGGCCGGCAATGCGGGCCTGCAGGTGGATGAAAATTCCGCCTCCAATTCGGTGACCTTTGACCGGACCAAGCCGACATTGAGTAATCTGAAAATACAATCGAACAATGCCGACTCGACCCAGGCGGTTGTCGGGAACCAGATCTCCGTAACCTTTCTGGTCAGTGAACAGCTTGGCGCTGATCCCACCGTCACCATCAGCGGCCGGGCAGCCACCATCAGTAAAAGCGGACTGACCTATACGGCAGTTTACACGATGCAGGCCATTGATACGGAAATTGCCCAGATTCCTTTCACTGTAGACTTTACCGACCGCAGCGGGAATGCGGGAGTTCAGGTGACGCAGACATCCACATCCGACGGATCCTCCGTAAAATTTGATAAGACAGCGCCGACTCTGTCCTCAATCTCCATAACCAGTTCCAATGCGGTAGCAACGCGGGCAAAGATCGGCGACACCATCACGCTCAGTTTTACTGCAAGCGAGACACTGCATTCGACCATGACGGTCCTGATTCTGGGCAACGCGGCCACGGTGACACACAGCGGCCTGGATTATACGGCCACCTATGTGACCCAGAATACGGATGCATCGGTGAATCCCGTTCCCTTTTCCATTGCCTACAAGGATCCGGCCGGGAATGCAGGGGCCACCGAAACATCCACAGATGACGCATCCGCTGTGAATTTTGACCGTACGGCACCGACCCTGTCTGCCGTGCATATCAGTTCGTCGAACGCGGATAATACGGTGGCGATTTCCGGTGATGTGGTCAGCCTCACCTTTACGGCCAGCGAGGCGCTTAATGCGAATCCGACGGTTCTCATCGGCGGGCGCGCCGCTTCGGTCTCGGCGAATGCACTGAATTATACCGCGACCATAACCATTCAGGGCAGCGACGCCTCCACCGATACTCTGAGTATCAGTATCGCCTTCAGGGATGCTGCCGGAAATTCGGGAACGACGGTGACCCACACCGACGGATCGGTTGTTGCTGTTGACAATACGGTTCCCACGCTCAGTAATATCAGTATCCGCAGCAATAATGCCGATTCATCGGCCTTTGCCAAAGCCACCGACCAGATACGTCTTACCTTCACCGTGAGTGAAGTGCCCGGTGCGGATCCGACGGTCACCATCATGAGCCATGCCGCAACCGTTACCCATACCGGTCTGAATTATACGGGAACCTATACAGCTCAGGCAACGGATGCGGATGCTTCACCGGTTACATTTACCATCAACTGTTCCGATGCGGCCGGAAATTCCAGCGCTACCGGGACGGCGACCACCGATGCCTCATCGGTCATTTTTGATAAGACGAAGCCGACTCTGACGGCCCTGAGTATCGTTTCGGATGGGATTAATTCCGCCTATGCCAAAACCGGCAACACCGTAACCCTGTCTTTTACGGCCAATGAAACGCTGGGCGCGCTGCCGGATGTAAAGATTGTCGGGATCGTCGTCCCGGCTGTCCAGGGCGCCGGGAACAGCTACACGGCCTCCTATGCCATGCAGAGCAGCGATACGGAAACGGCTTCCGTGCCCTTTACCATCGATTTTCGGGACCGACCCGGCAATGCCGGTATCCAGGTGAGTGAAGCGGATCTGAGCGGATCCGGCGTCCGCTTCGACCGAACCCGCCCCCAGATGAGCACCGTGAGTATTCTCAGTAACAATGCAAATACGGCCTATGCGAAAGCACAGGATATTATCACGCTGAACCTGATTTCCAATGAGCCGCTCAGTGCAAATCCCGTCGTTACCATCCTCGGCAATGCAGCAACGGTCACTTCAAATGGAAACAACAGCTACAGCGCCACCTACCAGACACAATTAACCGACGCCAATACGAATCCGGTTACGTTCACTGTCAATTTTACCGATATGGCGGGCAATGCCGGAACCCAGGTTTCGACCGTGACCGATGCGTCTTCGGTGAATTTCGATAAGACTCCGCCGACAGTTTCGACTGTTCATATTCAGTCGTCAAATGCGACCACGACTCTGGCGAAAAATGGCGATATTGTCACCGTCTCGTTTGTTGTGAGCGAAACATTGAAGGCCAATCCGACCGTGACGATCGCCGGGCAGGCTGCGACCGTGACCGCGGCGTATCCGAATTACAGCGCGGCCTATACCATGAAAGCGTCGGATACGGAAGGGGATGTGACCTTTCTCATCACCTATTATGATGCGGCCGGAAATGCCGGAACCCAGGCGAGCACAACCAATGATGCCAGTTCCGTAACCTTCGACCGCAGCGCCCCCGGTATCACCCTTCTCGGGATCCTGTCCTCAAATACCCATCCCGAAGCGGCAAAATCCGGTGATGTGATTACGGTGAATATCACTGCTGATGAGCCGCTGAGTGCCCTGCCGGTTGTATCCATCTATGGAAATGCGACGGTTGTCACGGATAATGGCGGCAATTCCTATTCTGCCGATTATACCCTGCAGGGAACGGACAATGAAATTTCTGCTGTTCCCTTCAGCCTGACCATGACAGACGTTACGGGAAATACATCGCTTCCCTATACCGAATCGGATATTACTGACGGTTCATCCGTATATTTTGATAAGACGGCTCCTCTGCTGGGAACCGTGAGCATCAGCAGCAACAATGCCAATAATTCTGCTCTTTCGAAAATCGGGGATGTGATCACCCTTACCATGACCGCAAATGAAGCTCTGAAACAGAGTCCGGTTGTGACGATCGGCGGCCAGTCCGCGGCGGTTGCCTCTGCAGGCGGAACAACCTATTCGGCCACCCTCACAACATCAGCGGCTCTGATGGACGCGGCCCCTCTGGCCTTTTCCATCAGTTTTACGGATTATGCCGGAAATGCCGGTGTGGCCGTGTCGATGACGACAGATGCCTCTTCCGTCGAATTTGACAGAACCGCGCCGACTCTGGCCAGTGTTCATATCGAATCCGATAACAGTGACAGTACAAAAGCCCGGGTGGGGGATCAGGTGACCCTTAGCATCTGGGCCGATGAGACGCTGGAAGCGAATCCGACCGTTACCATTGCGGGGAACGGCGCTGCCGTGACAGACCTTGGTGGGAATGTTTATACTGCCAGTTATATCATGCAAGCCGGGGATACGGATGCTGCTTCCGTTGCCTTTTCCATCAGTTTCACCGATGCTGCCGGAAACGCTGCGGCTGCAGCGCGAACCACCACGAGCGACGGATCCGCTGTCAAATTTGACAAGACGCTTCCCGGGCTGTCGGTGGTGCATATTGAATCCGATAATGCCAATAATTCGGCCCTGGCACGTCCCGGCGATGTCGTTTCCCTGACACTCACCTCATCGGAGCCGCTTCTGAGCAATCCCACTGTGACCATTGCCGGTACTGCAGCCACGGTTACCAATAACGGAAATAATAATTATACGGCGGCCTACACGATGCAGAACAGTGACGGAGATGCGGCCGCAATCACTTTCAATGTCACCTTCCGGGATGCATCCGGCAACAGCGGTACAGCTGTGACGGCGACCACCGATGCCAGCTCTGTCCGCTTTGACCGAACCCTGCCCCAGCTTTCACCGGTGCATATTGAATCGGATAATGCGGATATTACGCTTTCCCGATCCGGTGACCGCATTACCGTAACCTTTACGGCCAGCGAAGCTCTGCTGGGAACCCCCACGGTTTTTATTGCCGGGTCGGCTGCTGCCGTGACGAACAACGGCCTGGATTATACTGCGGTGTACACCCTTCTGGGATCCGAAGCGGATACCAGCTCTGCGGCCTTAATTATTAACTTCAGCGATCTGGCCGGAAATGCAGGGAATGCCGTTCTGGCCTCCAGCGACGGATCTCAGGTCCTTATTGATAATACACGGCCGTCACTTACTCTGGTTCATATCGAATCAACCAATACGGATTCCACCCGTGCCCGGGTGGGGAACCAGATTCTGATATCCTTTCACGCCACGGAAACGCTTCTCGATCTGCCGGTGGTGACCATTCTGGGGCATACGGTGGTTCCGGTTCAGAATACGCAGGATTACACGGTCAGCTATACTCTGGTTGCCGGCGATTCGGATGCTTCAAATCCCGTTCCCTTTACGATTAATTTTCAGGATGAAACCGGTAATTCAGGCACACAGGTGTCCGCCACCGGCGACGGGTCGACCGTTCTCTTCGACAAGACTCCGCCCGGCCTGACCCAGTCGACCATCTACAGTGATAATGCCAATCCGGCCTACGCCAAGGTCGGCGATACGGTGACGCTCGAATTTACCGTCAATGAAGCCCTGCTTACCGCTCCGGTCGTGGGCCTCGCCAACCGGACTCCGGCCCTGATCTCTGCACATCCGGCCTATTCTGCGTCCTACACCATGCTGGACACGGATTTTGAGACGGACCAAATTGCTTTTTATATCACACTCACTGACCTGGCCGGCAATACGGTAACCATTGATACAACCCTTGATGCCTCGAATGTTGATTTTGACAAGAGTGTTCCCACTGTCAATTTTGCCTACAGTGATTCCCTTGTAAAGAACGGAGATTCCTATACGATCATTCTGCAGCCGGATGATGATCTGAATACCTCTCCCGGTCCGGTGATCACCATTAATTATGCCGGCGGCAGCTCGGTGACGAATGCGGCCATGGCCTACCAGACCTATCAGGGCACCCCTTCCTGGATCTACACAACGGTCTGTCCGGCAGGGAATGACGGCCTGGCCACCGTGCAGCTCACTGCCAGCGATTTTGCCGGGAATACGGCTGTCATCGGAACCGGTGCTCAGGCGCTGACCGTCGATAATACGGCTCCGACCGCTGTTGCCGTCACATCCGTTCTGCCCAATGCGGTAAGCCTGAATGATAAATATTATTCGTCAACCAGTGACGGTATCACAGTTACGGTTCCGGTGGACAATTCGGATCCCGGACTGATCGGAGGCCGGGTCCAGCTGAAAATGAAGCCGGAAGGGGGATTGAATGATTATAATGTGGGAGCTCCGGTCACGATCCAGAATTACCTGGCCAAGACCTTTAATTTCACAGACGCCCAGCTGACGACCTATCTGCTGGGGAAGCCGGATATTCAGGATGGGCAGAATCTGCTCACCTGGTATGAACTCAGCGATAAAGCCGGGAATATCACCACCAGCGCGATCGCTCTCGACACCCTGCTGCTCGATCGGGTAGGGCCGACGGTGGGTACGATCCGGGATGGCGCGGCAGCGGATATTGATTTCATTACGAACGGCGTAACGCTCAAGGCAAACTGGAGCGGCTTCAGTGATGGAGAGTCGGGGCTGCTCGACTATTCGGTCATCTTCGGCGAGGCGGCGGACGGAAGTGATGTCCTTGCTTCTCCCTTTGTGAATGTGGGAAGCCTGACGTCCATTGATACCAGCCAGACAGTTGCTCACAATATTCATTATTATGCGAACATCTATGCCCGGGACAAGGCCGGAAATGTTTCTGACACGCTGATCAGCGATGGAGTCCTGTCGGATTTCATTGCTCCCACATCAACGATCGACAGCCTTCGGGATTTTATTTATGATACGGATTGGAGTGCCCTGTTCCTGGACAGTCTCCGTGGAAACGTTCAGGATAACGGCAGTGATGCGGCCTCCTTCGGCCTGTCCATTCAGAGAAGTTCAGATGGCTACTACTGGCACGGAAGCGGTTGGATTGTTGATTCCACTGCACTGCCCATAGCCAGACATCTTCTCAGGGAAAATCTGCTGGAAGGATCTCCGCTGACCTCAAATTTTTACTATGATTATTCATATTATTTTCCCGCATCGGCCATGGCAGACCGGGATACCTATATTTTCCGGTCCTCGGCCGTGGACAGCGCCGGTAACAGGCAGGCCGTCACAACCATCGATTCCTTTCAGTTTGTCGTGGACCATCCGCCCGTATTTACACCTGACGCCACACCGGCTTCAGTCACGGAAGACAGTGTCTTTTCCCGAATTTTTACCGCCACCGATGCGGACAGGGGTACTTTCAGCGATGACAGCCTGTCCTATCATATAGATTACGGACCGCGGGGAATGGTGCTCACGGAACTTTCGGATACGACGGTCAGGGTGTCCTGGCAGACGGATAACTGGGATGCGGATACAGTATTTTCGATCATTGTCAGTGACAGCCGCTCCGCTCAGGATACGGTGACCCTTCCTATCTCGTTTATCGCGGTGAATGATGCGCCGCAGCCCTTCAGCCTTCTGGCTCCGCGCCCGACGACACCCCGTGCTTTTGTTGCGGCGGATGCCGACACCTTCCGCTTCCGCTGGAATGCGGCCCTCGATGTGGACGACTCTCTCCTGACCTACCGCCTCTTTCTCATGCAGCAGATTGATGACAGCACCTGGACAGACAGCAGTTACGCCGCGGGGCATGATACGAGTCTGGTGCTGAATCTTCAGACCCTGGATTATTTTGACGCGACTCTGCCCTGCTACGCCAGAGTGACGGTGGCGGATACCCAATATACGGTTCTGTCCGCCGATACCTCCCGTTTCAGTCTGGGCCGGCCGAACCTGCAGCTCAGCACGGATTCAAATGACGACAGCATGTACGTACAGGTCATCCGTAATGAAAACGGAACGCTTCCCCTTGTCATGGAAAATACCGGGTTTATGGATCTCGACTGGAGAATCCGCAACCTCCCCGACTTCGTGACGCTTACGGATACCGTGGGAACCCTGAAGCGCGGTATCAAGGATACGCTGACCCTGCTTGCCCGCAGCACCGGCCTTCCTCTTCACTATACCAATGATTCCTTACTGCTGATTTCCAATACCCGCGACACCGCCCGGGATTCACTGACAGTGAAAGTGACGATCTATGTATCCAGCAAGGGTGAACTGACGCTGGCCGTTCTCCAGAACAGCGCCTTCAAACATCATTTTGAATTCATGCTCAATGATTCAGTGGGCATGATTGATTCACTAAGCTTTTTACTGGATACAACGGCCATCACGGCCGAATCGGTGGATGACTACACCTACATTGCCCGAACCTCTATTCTGTCGCCCGGAAGCCATGTCATTCGCGTGAATACCAATTCCTTCGCCGGAACGGCTCAGCTGAACCGGAATCTGGTTGTGGCCCTGGCCAAATCTTCTTCAGCCTGGGCCGGCCGCTCTCCCGACGGGGATTTTTCCCTTTCTGCGCCTCTGGGTGCCATTGAAGCTGACCAGCCGCTGCTCTTTATTGATTCAACCGCCTTTCCGCCTGCATTCCCGAAACACGCGGCCTATCAGGCCGGGCAGCCGGGACAGAAATTTCTGAAACCCGTGCAGGTTTCACTTCGACCCTCATCTCCGGACAGGGCCTTGTATCTCGTGGACAGAGACGGACGATGCACCGAACTGCCCTCTGTGGAGCGGGACGGGAAAATTGTTGCCTGGACGGATGAAATGGGATTATACAAGGAAGGGCCGCGAACCATCATCGTCGCGGATAAGACGGAACTCGGAAATGCCTATCCGAATCCCTTCAATCCGGTGACACGCATCCCCTTTGATCTGGGCTTTCTGGATGGACCGCAGCAGGTTTCTTGTAAGATTTACAATATTCTGGGTCAGGAAGTCCTGACTCTGGCCAGCCGCCGCTTCGATGTGGGGCATTATGAACTGACCTGGGCCGGAACGAATAAATTCGGCCAGACGGTTGCATCCGGCGTCTATATTGCCCGGATACAGACGGAAAACGGTTATGTACAAACCCGAAAAATGGTGCTGATTCGCTGATGAAAAAAGCTTTCGCTATCCTGGCAATGATCCTGATGCTGCTTATAGGGCAGCAGTGCCGTAAGGCCTATGTTCCCACCGGGCCGGATTATGCGGACTATGGCTGGACCTTTTATGATGCCGGTAATTACCAGGATGCACGGACCTGGTTCCGGGAAGCCGTGGATACGGACAGCCTCTATGTGGATGGCTTCAATGGCCTCGGCTGGTCGCTGGGAGCGATGGATTCCATGTCCGCTGCCTTTACTGCATTCGGCGAGGGGCTGGTTATCGGTGATACCACGGACTATTATCCGGACCTCCTGGCCGGGCGGATTTTCACGGCTCATGCCCTGGGGCTCTATGATTCTGCAGCTGTTCTGTCGGACGTCTTTCTGCGCCTCGACAGTCACTGGATCTTTCCCCATGACGAAAATCTGACGGCTTCGGATGTGGTGGTCGTATTGGCGGCGTCCTATTTTTCCCTTCAGAATTACAGTCAGGCCCTGACGCTCATACAGCGCCTGGATCCGACTTTTACTGCAGATGTGACCACACAGGCGGGAATCAGTACTCTGTCCCTGAAAATTGAAAGCCTTTCCCAGACTTATTTATAATCAGTTAGAAAATAGTTGTAGTGCCCGATCATTTCCGTAATATTAGGGAAAAAATGAGGCGATGATGAATACAGAACATTTTGTAGCGATTTTCGGGGGTGCAGTGGCAGGATCGGAGGCTGCCTGGCAGCTCAGCCGTCAGAATATCCGCGTTGTCGTATTTGAACAGAATTCCCTGCCCTATGGAAAGATTGAAAGCGGGCTTCCCAAATGGCATTATAAATTACGCGATAAACAGGAAACACAGATTGATGAAAAACTGGACCAGCCTCTGGTTCATTTTGTGCCGCAGGTGAGGCTTGGTCGGGATCTGAATGTGGAGGATCTGATTCGGAACTGGGGCTTTTCGGCAATTCTGCTGGCGACCGGAGCCGGGATGGACCGGCCCCTTCCTGTGGACGGGTTCGAAGAGCTTAAGGGCCGGGGCCTGGTATACCAGAATGATCTCATGGACTGGTTCAACCATTGTCATGATCCCGAGTTTGAAGGCCAACGATTTCAGATACCGGATGAAACCGTCATCATCGGGGGTGGCCTGGCGAGCCTGGACGTGGCTAAAATCTGTATGATAAAGATCGTGCAGACAGCATTGCACAGCCACAAGGGCATTCTGGTCGATGCGCTGACCTTTGAGCGTGAGGGTGTGCTGCCCTATCTGGAAAAACAGGGATTGTCACTGGCTGACCTGAATGTAAAAGGCTGTACCCTGGTGGTCCGGAAGACGGTGGAGGCCATGCCTCTGACCGTTATTCCGGATCATGCCGGACCGGAGGATCTGAAGAAAGCCGGAGAGACACGGCGAAAATTGCTGGAAAAAGTCCGGGAGCGCTTCGGATTTACAGTGATTCACGAACGGGAAATACAGGGATTTTCCACCCGGGATGGCCGGCTCGCGTCTATTCAACTGAGGTCAACCCGTGCCGGACAGGAAGGCGTGGAGGAAGAAATACCGGTTCCCCTGCTTGTATCAGCCATCGGTTCCCTGCCCCGGCCTCTGCCCGGGCTTCCCATGAATGGTGACGTGTATGATTTGGAGGATCCGGACAGCGGCAGGCTGCGGAATGTCGGGCCCGTTTTTGCTCTGGGCAACGCGGTAACCGGGCGTGGAAATATTCAACAGTCTCTTATCCATAGCCGCCGTGTGTCCGAACTGATATTTGATGAGTATCTGAGTACGAATTCCGGAGATTATGATGAAATTCTGGAAGCGGCCCGCTCGCGGTCGGAAGGCCGGATTCAGCATATCCTGTCAATGGTGAAGGGACAGGCCGGGATTCCAGTGGAAAAACTGGATCTCATTGTGGAAAAAATCCGAACGCTTCAGGAAAAGTCCGGGTACAGCGGAAATTACCGAAAATGGATTGAGGAGCATACACCGCCCCGCCTCGAGCAGATTCTGGAAAGCGGGGAACATCCCCGGTAAAATTCGTTAAAAAAAAGCCCGGAGTAAACCGGGCTTTATGTACTGAGTAAGGATTGAATAATCAGTTCTGGTACAGGGCGTCGAATTCAGCCCTGTACTTATCTTCCACCACTTTCCGCTTGATCTTCAGAGAAGGGGTGAGGGTTCCGTCCGAAATGGTAAAGGGATCGGCAAGGATAAGGAATTTCTTCACCTGTTCGAAGCGGGCAAGTTCTTCCTGCTTCGGCGCCAGATCCTTGTCAATCAGCTCGTAGACCTCGGGTTTTTTAACCAGTTCGGCGAAGCTGTCGTAGCTGACGCCGTTTTCTCTGGCCCAGTTTTCCAGCGCTTCCGTGCTGGGGACAATGGCAGCCGTCAGGAAATTCCGACGGTCCCCTATGACGACAATCTGATCAATCCAGCGGGAGGAGATCAGTTTGTTCTCAATATTGGCCGGAGCGATGTTCTTGCCGCCGGACGTGACAATCAGGTTTTTCTTGCGGTCGGTGATTTTCAGAAAACCCTCTTCGTCAATTTCTCCGATATCTCCGGTGGCAAACCAGCCGTCACTGTCTATAGCTTCCTTCGTTGCTTCAGGATTATTGTAGTAACCTTTCATAATATTGGGGCCTCTGAACCAGATTTCCCCGTCATCGGCGATGCGGGTTTCCACATCGGCGATATTTTTTCCCACGAATCCGAATTTGATATTATCAATGGGATTGACATTCGTCACGGGTGTGGTTTCGGTCAGGCCGAAGCCCTCCAGGATCAGGATTCCGGCGGAGGCGAAAAATTCTCCGATGGTCTTGGGCAGGGGAGCGCCGCCGCTGATGCCGAAGATGAAATTCCCCCCGAAGGCATCCGAAATCTTATGGAATACAAGTTTCTGAGCCAGGGCGAATTTGAGTCCCAGCAGGCCTGTCGGCTTCTTTGCCTTCTGAAGATATTTCTTGCTGACCTCAGAACCGACGGACGTGGCCCAGTTGAATATTTTCTGTTTGACAGGGGAGGAAACGGCAATGGTCTCGTTCACCTTTGCATAAATCTTTTCGTAAAGCCGGGGCACCGATATGAGATAATGCGGTTTTGCCACGCGCAGATTTTCGGGAACCTGCGGAACGGATTCGGCAAAATAGGTGGTGGCTCCGATCCAGAACGTGGCGTGAGAACCCATGCGCTCCAGGCTGTGGCTCAGGGGCAGAAAACTGAGGAAACGTTTGTTTTCAAGGAAATGGACTGCATCCTGAGTGGCCTGTACATTCGAGGCGATGTTGAACTGCGTCAGCATCACACCCTTGGGATTTCCAGTGGTACCGGATGTATAGATGAGTGTCCACAGATCCTCCGGGGAAATTTTCTTTCCCTCGTCTTCCAGCGTGTAGCCGGCGGTTTCAAGGAAGGCTTTTCCCTTTTCCTTCAGGTCTGCGAAAGTCAGAATCCAGTCTTCGTCGAATTTTTCATCATCAAACACTACCATATGTTTCAGGGTGAGAATCTTGTTCTTGATCTGCAGAATTTTTTCAGCCTGTTCGCGGGAGCTGGCAAAAACCAGAGCTGAACCTGAATCATTGAGAATGAATTCGATCTGTTCGGGAATTAGCGTGGGATAAACGGCGACCGTCACGAATCCGAAATGAGCGCAGGCATAATCGGTGAGAGTCCATTCGGATCTGTTTTCCGATTGAATGGCAATCCGGTCACCTTTGGCATAGCCCAATGACCGCAGACCCATCGCAACCAGTTCAACGATGTCCCGTCCCTGACGGTAGCTGATACTTTCCCAGTTGTCACCTTTTTTCTCAAAAAATAAATCCCGGTCACCATTCTTGTTCACAGAGTCACTGAATAGCTCAGGCAGCGTCTCCATGTATTTCAGTTTGTATCCCATCCTACCCTCCTTATGTGCCTGTTCACTTTAGTCTCCGGCCGATACCCCGTCTTCCTGTGATTGCGTCGCCGCTCTTCCATGGTCAGACAATTGAAATACCCCAAACCGGATACTCATTCCATCAGAAAAAAATACGGCAGGAACCCAGCAGATTCAAGCAGGAATTTCTGTATCGGCAGAGAATAGCAAAATATTTTTATTGCTTGTCATACAATATTTTATTAAAATAGCTGGCTTTTTGAAAAGTGTCGCATTCGTCTAGTGGTTAGGACTCAGGACTTTCATTCCTGCAACAGGGGTTCGACTCCCCTATGCGATACACAGAGCCCTCTGAAAAGAGGGCTTTTTTTATGAGGGTGAAAAGTGTAAATTGATCGAAACAGAAACTTGACGCAGGACACATTTTTTCATTCATGTACAATTTAAATTTAAGCAAACCATTGAGCCGACGGGCGTCGGGATAAGGACAATTTAACCAAAACCTGAATGGCGCAATCTTAGGAAATGAAGGCGGGATTATGAGAATAAACAAGAGCTGGGTTGGAGGCATACTGGTTCTGATGCTGGCAGGCGGGCTGTCTGCAACGGATCTGTCAGTAACGGAAGAATTCTTCAATGAAGGGATTGTCAGTTTTTATCTCTCAGATTTTGATCTGGAGAATCCGCAGAATAACCAGTTGATATTTGAGTACCGCATCGGTGAAAAGGGTAAAAATGACTGTACCTTTGATTCGCCGGTTACGGTCAGTTTTGAGTTCAAGCTGAAGGCACGTATTTTCAGTCTGGGCTGGGCTGGCTATCGTGACATTGCCACGGTCAATATTTACCCCTTTCAGCTGAATGGCCCCATGCGGATCAGTAATCAGCTGCTCGGAACGAATGTGGATGAGCATATGGTCAAGTATGATTGTCCCGAAGCCGGTGCATTTGTGGATATGAATGGCGGACGGGCAAGCATCAATTCGGAAAACCTCGCGGCGATTTCAAATATTGTATTTGCCACGAATAAATTGCCGGGAGGCCAGTACAGTTTCATCTTTACTGTTTATAATGAAAGTGAAGGCGGTTCCGCGACGATCAGCCGGGATATCAATATCAGTTCCCCCACGAATCTGCAGCTGGTGAGTCCCGGAAGCAACACCGAATCCTCCGCGGCCTTTGAACAGATTTTCAGCAAATATCCTGTATTTCAGTGGGATAGTGAGAGCTGCGGCAGCTGCGAATATGCTATCCGTATCTGTAAGTTTTCACCGGATGTTCACAGCAGCAGCCTGTCTGCCCTGCAGGATGAATCCGTGCTTCCCTTTCCCGATGACGGCGGATACTATGCGCTGGGCGCAAATGTCAATTCCTATAACTATGATCCGTCCATCGCCGGACTTGAACTCGAATTCGGTGAAAGTTATGTCTGGCAGGTTCAGAAATCCTTCGGCACCTCTTCCGGAACTACCGAACTGAAGAGTGAAATTTTCGGATTCACCCTCGTGGATCCGGCCGGCGACAATATCGGTACCGGCATTCCTTCGGATCCGGTTTCCAATGGCCTGAAGGCGCTGATCGGAGAAGACCGCTTCCGTCAGTATTTTTCATCCGGCGGAGAGCTGAACGGTTTTCTCAGCAATGGAAAAGTAACCTTGAACGGGACGTCCATTTCCGTTGGTGAATTGGAAATGATTCGAAATGCCATTCAAAACGGTTCATACACAATTCAGAATATTTCAGTAGAGTAGGAGGGCGGCATGTTTATCAATCGACGCATTGTTACGGGTTTTGCACTCATGCTTCTTGCCATGGCCCCGCTTTTTGCCGCTCAGAAGATGGCGGTTATCACCAAGGCCCGGGGAGACGTAATGATTAAATCCGCTGCGGATAATAAATTCAGCAAGAGCGGAAAAATCGGAACAGTTCTTGAGGACGGAGACGCCGTAAAGACCGGCAGTGACGGTTTTTCTGTCATCGTATTTCTGGATGACAAGAGTCAGGTCAAGCTTTATAACAGCTGTACCCTTGAGATCCGGGGTGAGAAACAGAACGGAGCTCTGACCAAGAGTATGGCCATGGGATTCGGAAAACTGAAGGCCGAAGTGGCCAAGCAGGTCGGCGGTGCACAATTCAAGATTGCCACTCCCACCTCCGTTGCATCCGTGAAGGGAACCGAATTCTGGATGATCAGTGATGAAAGTAACGGTGATCAGATTATCGGACTCAGCGGTCTGGTTCAGCTCCTGAATCAGGTGTCGGGACAGAGTGTCATGGTGGCATCCAATCAGACGGGGGTTTCCATGCCCGGCGGTGATGTGAATGTGTCCGTGACCAGTCCTGAATCCATTCCGGATGAAGAGGAGGGTGCAGATGACTCCACACCGAACCAACTCCGCTTCCAGTATCAGGATTCAGACGGAAATCTTAAGGAAGTTATCATAGATTACCGGTAATTCCGGGAGACCTTTCACTAATTATTTCCTATATTCCCAGTATGTTGCGTAGTCTGCTGTGGCTGGTGCTGAGCCTGAGTGTTCTCGAGGCGGCGCCCTATGAAATCATTCATTATCCGCGAACCTCCTATTCCCTGCAGTTTCCTTTTCAGGTCGATGCTATTTTTTCCGGCGATGTTTCTCAGGTGCTGTCAGCCAGAGTACTGGGACGGCAGAGCGGCAGCAGCATATACCGTGAATTTCCCATGGACTTCGATGGCCTGAACTGGTCCGTGACCATCCCCACATCTGATTTTGATAAGAATGGTTACGAATATCTCATTGTGTTTCAATTGAAGAATGAGGGTCTGGTTACCTTTCCGGAGCACAATCCCTTCAGCTCGCCACAGAAATGTATGTATGATAAGGACGCGGATGCAAATCTTCCCCGGGAAAGCGATGTGGAGGAGGACGTGGCCGGCGGAAGCATTGAGTCGGGTGTCATCATTCTGTCTCCGGAACCGGGCAGCAAAATCGCGGTTCAGGATCTGGTCATAACCCTGTCGCTCTTCAATACTCCGGACGCGGATCTGTCGTCCCTTAAAATATTTTTAGATAAAACGAATCTCACATCTTTTGCAGTCGTCACACCGGAAGTGATTACCCTTACGCCCCTTACCGGAAAATTAAAATCCGGGACTCACAGCGTGGAAGTGCGCATGAATAACAATTTCGGAGCGGCCTTCAAGCCACTGGTCTGGAGTTTCGAGCTGGTGGCGGATATCACTGAAAGCGAAAAAGTGTTCAAATCCGACGGAAAAATATCGCTTGAATACCGGAACGAAAATCTGGACGGCATCCGCAATAATCTCATGAGGGGAAAACTGAATTACAATGGGTCGGCGGCTCAGGTATCCTACGGAGCCACTCTGAACCTGGTGGATAACGAGTCTCCCGAATTTCAGCCCCGAAACCAATACGCGGCCTTCATTAACAGCGACTACATGGATCTGGAGCTGGGTGACTGTTATCCGCTGTTTACCCGGACTGCTCTCTGGGGCAGCCGGATTCGCGGCGCTCATGCCAATCTGAAATTCGGCCTCTTCAATTTTCAGTTCGTTACCGGGGCGAGTCTGAGAAAAGTGAACGGAAGCGCAGAATTCGTTGATTCACTGCAGACCTGGAATGTTCAGGATTATACCTACGGGCGGAATGTCATCGGCATCAAACCCAGTTTCGGGTCCGAGGATCGCTTCAATGTCTACCTGAGCGTCGTTCAGACCCGCGATGATACGAGCAGTATTTATCCCCCGGATTTTATCGATGGATTTGATCCCCTGAATCAGAGCTACCGGCTGACCGGCGCCAAACCACGGGATAATCTGGTCATCGGTTTCGGGCACTCCCTTATTCTCGATAACCGTAAATTCAATTGGTACAACGACATTGCCATCAGCCTGAGCAATTCGGATATCAGCCGCGGCGCCCTGGATTCCATTGCCTTCGGGGATACGACCCTGGTTTTCAGTGACCTGATGGGGATGATGGGCTTTCCTCTGACCACGGAAGCACTGGCTCCTGTTTTTATCATAAATGAAAATACCGGGATTCCCATTCCCATTGCGCTGACTAAGGATATGACCGTGCAGGTGAGTCCGCTTACATTTTCTGCCTATCCTACTCTGGCCTGGATGTCCCAGTTTCAGCTCGATTATTACGGGCATTATGTCAATATCAATTACAAGCGCGTGGCGCCCGAGTATCAGGCCCTTGCCCACAACGGGATCATGAGTGACAACAAGGTTCTGGATCTGTCGGACCGGATCCGCATGCTGGATAACAAACTGTTTCTGAATCTGAATTACAACAGTCAGCGTGATAATCTGCTGGAGGGAGTCAAACAGTATACCAGCGATGGCCGCAGCACGAGTATCGGTCTCAATATCATGCCCGGGCCCGGTTTTCCCACGGCAACCATCAGCATGAAAGTGCTCAATCGTTTCAATAATGCCTCGCGGGTGGATACGCTCGTGATGCAGAGTACGGACACCACCAGCCTTAATCCGGTCTCCTACAGCTTCAGTGATCCCCGGATAAATAATCAGAGCCGCTTCCAGATGCTCAACGTGAGCCAGCCCTTCCGTATTTTCGGGAAAAAGAATTCCCTGAATATTTCCTACATTTCATCAGACCGGCGGGATCTGGTTCCCAACCGGCCCGTCAATTTCATGGATATCAGCATGGGAATGGAGGCCCTGACCCTGACAGCGATCACCACGCTGAGTCCGGTTCATGTGCAGGCCCTGTCCTACAGCCGCACCCGGAATATCAGCGCGGGAACGCAGCAGTATAATTACAATATCATGGGATACAAACTGGATTCCAAACTGTTCGCCGACCGTATTTCGAATTCGGTCAACCTGAAATATACGCGAGCTTTCGGACTGGTGAATTTCTGGCAGATAACGGCCGGGGACGACATCCGGATGAAAATATTGCAAAATCAGTTACTATTCTCCTTTCAATTTAATAAAATAGTTCAGGATGTCAGATCAGCGAACTCGCTGAAATTTTATTTGAAATATTCGATTACATTTTAAACGGGGTGGGTATGAACAAGAAAAAACGACAGAATTATCTGGTAGTCGGCGGGATCCTTGTTCTGGTGTTTATCGCGGTATTAGTGACACGATATCTGGGACTTTTCCAGACGCTTGAATTGAAGACTCAGGATTTCAGATTTCTGCACAGAGGGCCGATTCCGCACGATGATAAAATTGTGGTGGTTTCGCTTGACCAGGAGAGCTGGGAATCCATACCCTATGACTATCCCTATCCGCGGCAGATGTGGGCGAAGGTCATTGAGAATCTGAATGAAGCCGGCGCCCGGCTCATCGTCTTTGATGTGCAGTTTGATGTGGCCCGGGAAGACAGCGCCGGAGACAAGATTTTTGCCGAGGCCATCCGCAAGGCGGGCAATGTCATTCTGGCCAGCAAGCTGAATCTTGTGGAAAAGCGCGGACAGATATTCACCAGTATCACCGAACCCTACAAGCCCTTTCTGGATGCAGCACTGGCAACAGGCCTCATCGGGGAGCTGAAGGATATTGATCAATATACGCGGAATTATTCCATTTTCTACCCTTATGACGGGAAGTACTACCTGTTCCTGGCATTGAAGGCCGTAAAGGAATATATGGGTATTCCCGATTCGGTGAAAATGACCGTCAGCCCGGATTCAAAATATATCCTGTACGGGCCCTTGAGAATACTTCATAACCCGCGTGAAATCAATACGATGACCATTAATTACTACGGACCTTCGAAAACCTTTGAAACCTTTCCTCTGGAAAATATCATTGATGATTCGGATGTGGATCTGCGCGGGGAAGCGGATACGGACTATATGGAGCTATGGAAGAACAATTCCGTGTATCCGCCGGAAATCCTTGAAATGCTGAGAGGAGAAGACGGCGAGAGTCCCTTCAAGGATAAGATCGTGTTCATCGGGGATGCATTGGAGGAACATTTCGATCTCAAATTCACGCCCTTCTTCAACTATCATGAGGAACCCAAACTCACATCCGGCGTGGAAACCCATGCTCATGCGGCCCAGACTATTCTCGATGCCAATTACATTATTCATACTGAAAGATCGGTTGATAATATTATCGTTCTGATCATGACAACATTGACTCTGCTAATCAGTGTGACGCTGGGACCGGTATGGGGTATCATTTCCCTGCTGGCCATCGTGGGAAGCTATATCGGAATATCGGTCTGGCTCTTTGATTCATACAATATCTGTGTGGAATGGCTGCCCGCCATCGCCGGTGCGCTCATGGCCTACGGCCTCAATACCATTTACGATTTTATCCTGGAACAGCGGGAAAAGAAAAAGATCCGTGGCATGTTCTCCACCTATATGTCACCGAAGATTCTCAGATATCTGGAAGATCATCCCGATGCCTTCCGGCTTACGGGTGAAAAACGCGAATCTTCCATCTTCTTTTCCGATGTGGAGGGATTCACCACTATTTCCGAATCTCTTTCCGCAGAAGAACTGGCCCTGGTCCTCAACAAATATCTGTCACCCATGACGGACATTCTCATGAAGTACGACGGGTATGTGGATAAATATGAGGGCGATGCCATCATGTGCGATTTCGGGGTTCCCGTTGAGGATCCGGACCACGCGTGGAAGGCCTGCTGGGCCGCACTGGATCAGCAGGAACGTCTGGTCTCGCTCCGGGAGGAACTGCTGAAGGATCACAATGTACGCGTAAAAGTCCGGATGGGAATCAATTCCGGGCTGGTATCGGCGGGAAACATGGGTTCTGATCAGCGCTTTCAGTACACGGTCATGGGGGATGCCGTCAATGCCGCGTCCCGCTTTGAAGGAGCAAATAAACAGTACGGGACCTATCTGATGATCGGTGAGAAGACCTTCAAAGCTGCTGCTGACAAGATTGAAGCCCGGGTTCTGGACCGCCTGATCGTCAAGGGAAAGAACGAATATATCACGGTATATCATCTGCTGGCAAAAAAGGGCGAACTGTCGGATGAGGTCGCGGATATGAAAACGCATTTTGAGAATGGCATGGATCATTACTGGAACCGGGATTTTGATGCGGCCATCGCTGAATTCCGCAAGGCTCTGGAAATCGTTGAGGACGATGCGCCTTCAAAAGTTTTCATTTCCCGATGTGAGGCGTTCAAGGAAACGCCGCCGCCGACGGACTGGCAGGGTGAATTTATTATGACGACGAAATAGCTGTTGATTCAGGCCTGCAGCTCGATCCGGAAGGTCGTTCCGGCTCCGGCTGATGTCTGTAATATATAAATCCGGCCTTTGTGATATTCTTCAATGATCCGCTGGGTCAGGCTCAGTCCCAGGCCCCAGCCGCGCTTTTTAGTACTGAAACCTGCCTTGAAAACGGATTTCCGGAATTTTTCGGGTATACCTTTACCCGTATCGGACACATCAATGAATACTTTTCGGTCATTGATACTCTTCAGGTTCACGGATATGGTACCGGCCTGCCCCTCCAGCGCGTCAACCGCGTTCTTGATGAGATTCTCCAGGGCCCATTCGAGCAGATCTCCGTTGCCTTTCAGCTTGAGCGGTGTGTAGTGCCTGCCGTCGAAGAGAAGTTCCACATTGGAGTTTTTCCGGGGGATGCGGGTGCTCATGTATTCCTGAACATTGTGTATGTGCGTTTCCAGCTGTATGGGGGTGCGTCGGGTCCTGGATCCGATCTGGGAAAAGCGATGGGATACCTTTTCCAGCCGCTGTATGTCACGGTCCATCTCTTCAAATTCATTGACATCACGTCCGAAGCGTTCCCGGGCAAGTTCCAGCCAGCCCATGAGCGAGGAGATGGGAGTGCCCAGCTGGTGCGCGGTTTCCTTTGCCATGCCCACCCAGATGAACTTCTTTTCGGATGACCGGATATATTCAAAGACCATGAAGGCAAAGAGGATGAGGATGGTCGCACCGAAGATTTCGATGAAGGGCATCCATTTCAGGCGGGTAATGACCTGGGAGTCACCGTAGTGAATATAGCTGATGGGTCGGTTGTCATATTCGAGCATGACGGGCCGGGTGTAGCGGTCCATTTCCCGGGCCTTTTTCAGAAGGAGAGCTGTCTTTTCCTCATTGAGCCGGTCTGTATTGGGAATATCCGGAATGTTTTTCCAGGCAGTTATTTCACTGTTAGGCCGGGCTGTGATGATGATGGGAAAGGTCAGCCGGTTGATGATTTCATCAAAAATGAAGGAGAAGTCACCGATCTGGTCATTGCTGGCCAGCTTGGCGTATAATTCGGTATAGATGGACAGGACGCGCTCGGATTCATGTCTGAGATTATTCACATTCTGGTGTGAGTAGATGATGACGCCCAAAATAAACAACAGAGATACGGTCAGAAAAAATAGTTTGATTCTGGATGTTGAAAACATGCTATCTCCCCGGTGTTGACATGTCAGGATTAAGGAGGGACAGGATCCGCGGACAGTCCTGATAATCGCGGATAACGGACAGATCCCTGTATTCCCTGAAAAGGTCCTTCAGTTGTGTTTCCTGCGATTTGCCGCCGAACTCGAGAACGGCAGCGCCTCCGGCAGAAAGCCAGTGCTTGAAGTGTGCTGCAAATAATTTATAAAAGGAGAGGCCGTCGCCTCCGTCGCTGAGTGCCATATAGGGTTCATAATGACTGACCCTTTTATCAAGCCCTGCCAGTTCGGGTTCGGAAATATAGGGGGGATTGGACATGATGAGTGTATAGGGGCTGTCCGGACTGAAGGTATTGACGTCTTCCCTGATGATGTGGATTCTGTCTGACAGATTGTGATAGCGGATATTCCGCTCCATCACTTTGCAGGCTTCGACGGATTTTTCCAGAGCCTCAATGCGGGCATTGGGAAGGTGCCGGGCGACCGCAATAGACATGGCACCCGATCCGGCGCCGATATCGAGAATCCGATACTCCTCGTAGCAGCCCTCCCGGAAAATCCGCAGCACTTCATCCACAAGGAGTTCGGTTTCCGGGCGGGGAATGAGAACATGTTCATCGACAACGAGTTTCAGTCCGTAAAATTCTGTCTGACCGATGATCTGCTGAACGGGTTTATGTGCCGCGCAGAGAAGCAGATAGGATTTGAACTTCTGCAGCTCAGGCGCATCGAGGGGCCGGTCAAAATTCATGTATAACTGGACACGGCTGCAGTCCAGTACATCGCAGAGCATCCATTCCACAGAGGAACGTGCATCATCGATCTGTTTCTGCTGAAGGTAATCCGTCGACCAGGCCATCAAATCTGTGATTCGCCAGATTTTAGGAGATTCCATGGTCATTCTCCGGACTTTGAATCCGCTTAGAGATTGTTGAGTTTTTCGAGATTTTCGGCAACTTTCAGATGTTCGATAAGATCGTAGATATCGCCATCCAGAAAGGACGCCAGCTGATGTATGGTATAATTGATCCGGTGGTCGGTCACCCGGCCCTGCGGAAAATTATAGGTTCGGATTTTTGCGCTGCGGTCACCGGTGCTCACCTGGGATTTCCGTTCTGCGGCGATCTCCGCATCCCGCTTTTCCAGCTGGTAACTGAGGACGCGGCTGGACAGGATCTTCATGGCCTTTTCTTTATTCTTGTGCTGGGATTTTTCATCCTGGCAGGTTACCACGATCCCGGTTGGGAAATGGGTGATACGAATGGCGCTCTCGGTCTTATTGACGTGCTGACCTCCGGCGCCGCTGGCCCGATAGGTGTCAATGCGGATATCCTTGTCTTCAATATCAGCTTCTACTTCGGAGGCCTCAGGCAAAACAGCTACGGTTGCAGCGGAAGTATGAATGCGGCCGCTGCTCTCGGTGACGGGAACCCGCTGAACCCGATGGACACCTGATTCATATTTCAGGATTCCGAAAGCACCGTCGCCATTAATGGAAAAGGAAATCTCCTTGATTCCTCCCGGACCGGAAGGAGAGAGAGAGAGGACGTCCTTACGCCATCCCTGACGTTCCGTGAAACGTGAGTACATGCGATAGAGATCTGCAGCAAACAGCGCAGCCTCGTCTCCGCCGGTTCCGGCGCGAATTTCAATAATGGTGTTCCGGACGTCATTCGGATCCTTGGGGATGAGAAGGATGCGAATGTCCTCCTCAAGCTGGTCCCGTCTTTCCCGGAGTTCATCCAGTTCATCGCTGACCAGAGCTTTCAGTTCCTCATCTTTCCCGGCAAGAATGGACAAATCGTCCTCAATATGGGCCAGAACCTCCCTGTATTCCTTGTGGGCGGCCATGATCGGTTCCAGGGCCTTCTGGTCGCGGGACAGCTGTTGATATTTTGCCGGATCCTGAAAAGTTTCAGGCTGGCTCAACTCATTGACGATTTCTTCGTAACGCTTGCGTATATCGGTCAGTTTTTCCTGCATGGCTCACTCGATTGCATCCGCCTTGTAGGTCTTTCCCCGGTATTTTTCCCAATCGCCGGCAAAGGCCTCCTTCAGGGATGTGCGGGCAACTTCGAGCATACTGTCATCCGGCTGCCGGGTCGTGATTCTCTGAAGCCAGAGTCCGGGTTTGGTCATCCAGCCAAACCATCGGCTTTCCATATGACGGGCGGTAAATTTGATGCCCTCATAGCCCAGGCCCGCCACCAGCGGAATCATGGGGAGGTGGAAGAGCAGGCGTGTTTTCAGGGTCAGCGTACCCAGAAAATAAATCAGCGATGCATCAATGGCGGCGTAAAGTATAATGGCCGTGACCAGCGAAATGAAAAGGAAACTGGTTCCGCAGCGGGGATGATAGGTGCTGAAGGGCCGGATTTCCTCAATGTCCATATTCCGGCCGTTTTCAAAGGCAAAAATCGTCTTGTGCTCGGCTCCGTGATACTGGAAGAGTCGTTTTACATCATCCATCCGTGAAATGAGAAAGAGATAGAGCAGAAAAAACACAATGCGAAATACACCCGAAACGAGGTTGAAAGTCCAGGCGGTCTTTTCGATGGAAAAGGCACGGGTTGTGAGCCAGAGCGGCAGAACGAAAAAGAAGGCGATGGCCAGCCCGAAGGCAAAAACGGTAAGCAGCAGGTCGCCCAGCTTCGCAAAGGTTCCCTTTTCCTTTTGCTCATGGTCGGCCTCGCTCATATCCGCGCTGTACTGCAGGGTCTGCATGCCGATCTTCATGGCCTCAAAAAGTGAAATCATGCCCCGGAGTACGGGAAGTGACAGGATTTTAAACCGTTTTACCAGGCTTTCAAATTTTTGCCGGTCAAAGACGATGCTGCCGTCGGGCCGTCTCACTGCCGTGGCATAGGCGCCCGGAACCCGCATCATCACACCTTCAATGACAGCCTGTCCTCCGACCAGGATGCTGGTCTTCTGGAGCATGGGGTATAAAATTTTTCTTAGTAAATACAAAATAGCCCACCTGTATGTGATAGAGGCAGTCTCAGATTTATGAATCCCGAATCTAGTTTTTGCCGTATTTTCTTCGGAACTTCTCGATGCGTCCTGCAGTATCGACCAGCTTCTGTTTGCCGGTATAAAAGGGATGGCAGGCAGAGCAGATTTCAACTTTGATGTCACCGCTCGTTGAACGGGTTTCAAAAGTGTTTCCGCATACGCAGCTGACCGTGGCGACTTCGTATTTGGGATGTATTCCCTGTTTCATAGTTCTCCTTTTTGCACTTTCATAGCCTGAAAATTTAATTCAACTCAGATTTATTTTCAAGCAGATTTTAATTCTTTCAGCAGACTTCGGAATATTTCCGAAACGGGACCGGATTCGGGCCGGGAAAGATCAGCTGTTTCCCTCTCCCTGAGTCTTTCCTGAAAAGGCATCTGCGAAACGGCGAAAAGGTTCGAAAAAGTCAATGGGGATGGGAAAGATGGTTGTTGTGTTGTTTTCGGATGAAATTTCCACCAGTGTCTGCAGGTATCTGAGCTGGATGGCAGAGGGATGGCGGTCGATGATTTCCGCTGCCTGCGCAAGCCGTTCAGATGCCTGGAATTCCCCTTCGGCGGCAATAATCTTGGCCCGGCGTTCCCGCTCAGCTTCCGCCTGCTTGGCCATGCTCCGCTGCATTTCAACGGGAAGATCCACGTGCTTGATTTCCACATTGGCGACCTTCACACCCCAGGGATCGGTATGGCGGTCAATGATTTCCTGCAGGCTGTGATTGATCTTTTCCCGGTCGCTGAGCAGTTCGTCCAGCTCGCTCTGTCCCAATATGGACCGGAGTGTGGTCTGGGCCAGCTGGGAGGTCGCATAATCATAATTCTCAACCTGAACTACCGCTTTCTGAGGATCCAGGATGCGGTAATAGATGACAGCATTGACTTTGATGGAGACATTATCCTTGGTTATGACATCCTGCGGGGGAACATCCATGACAACGGTCCGCAGTGATACTTTCACCATCTTATCAATGACGGGAATCAGGATGATGATGCCCGGGCCCTTGGACTTGATGACGCGTCCGAGGCGGAAAATGACTCCCCGTTCATATTCCCTCAGAACTTTGATGGCCGATGACAGAAACATAACCACGATTACAAAGAGGGCAGACAGGCTGAATAAAGAATCAGAAAACATAATTCGGTACTCCTGTGTTTATATTTTTTTTACATGCAATACAAGATGAGTGACATCCATGATCTCTACCTGGGAATAGCGCGGGATTTCCTCATCCGCCACCGCTTTCCAGATTTCACCATTAATGAACACGGTTCCGCCATTGGCATTGACCGTGCTGGCTGTTTCGCCCGTTTCTCCGACAAGCCCTTCGAAACCGGTGACCGGCTTGTTCTTCATGGCTTTCACGACAAGCTTTACCGCTACTCCGAAAAGCAGGACTGCAAAGATGACCGAGGGAATGATGATGGACCAGGATACCCTCAGAACGGGATCCGGGGAGTCGAAGAGCATGAGCGACCCGATGATCATGGCGACAATTCCTCCTATGGTCAGCATACCGTAGCTGATGATTTTTATTTCAAGTACAAAGAGAATGATGCCCAACAGAATGAGGGCGATGCCGGCGAAATTCACCGGCAGAATCTGGAAGGCGTAGAAGGCGAGAATAAGAAAAAACAGGCCGAGAACCCCGGGCAGGATACGTCCGGGACTGGAGATTTCAAAGAACAGGCCGTAGAAACCGAGCATCATTAGCAGGTAGGCCACATTGGGATGGGAAAGAATATCCAGCAGCTGATACTTCCAGCTCATGGATTTTTCATGGACCATTTCTCCCTTGCAATGCAGAACAACAGGGCTGCCGGCAACCGTGACAGTCCGGTTGTCCAGACTGTCCAGAAGGGCGGCTCTGTCCCGTGCGATAAGATCTATCACCCTGAGCTTCAGCGCTTCCGTTTCGGTTACGGAGACGGAATGGATGACGGCATCCTTCAGCCATTCGCGGTTGCGTCCTCTCTCATCCGCAATGGACTGAATGGTTGCGACGGCGTCATTGGTCACCTTTTCGATCATGGTATCCGAACTGTCCTTCCGGGCCTGAGTTCCGAAAAGTCCGCCGCCGCTTGTGACCGGATGGGCAGCGCCGATATTGGTTCCCGGGGCCATGGCTGCCACATGGGCGCAGGCCGTGATGAATACGCCGGCCGAGGCTGCCTGTGCGCCGGAGGGAGCGACATAGACGATGACCGGGATGTCTGAGGCCATGATGGTCTTGATGATGTGCCGCATGGAGGTCATAAGGCCGCCGGGCGTATCCAGTTCTATGATGACGCAGGAGCGCCCCTGCTCCCCCGCTTCCAGAATGTTGTCGGAAATATATTTGTCGGAGGCGGGATTGATGATCCCGTTAACGGATATGAGGCTAATTCCCCCGGCCTGCAGCAGGGATATGACAAAGAAAAGCAGGACGGTTATCCGTTTTTTCATGCTCTCCTCACACAGTATCAGTCTTTGCCTGTAGTATAAGGAAAAAAGACATAAATACCATAAGATTAAATGAAATTCAGCCGGTAGAGGTTGTACTTTTTACTGATACGTCCACCGGACTTTTCCATGAGTTTGTTCATTCTCCCGTTCTGTGCCTGTATCCAGGATACTTCGGCAGTGTCCACATTGTGGAGAAATGCCTGATCCCGGATTTTCCTGTAGAGTGAGGCATCAATGCCGGAATCCAGGAATCGGTGATCAAGTTCAATAACCAGGATTCGAAGTGACCGGGGGTGACGGATACTGTGTCTGAGCCGAAGATAGCTGAGCGGCCCGAAACTGCCCCGGGCATTCCGCGGAATCTCATTGATGTTGGGGAGAGCCAGGCATACACCGATGGGTTCATCATTGATTTCAGCGATCCAGGCAAAATCGGGGTGGGACAGTTTGGCGAGATTCCGGGCCCGGTTCTCAAAATCTTCCGCATCGGGCGGATAATTTCCCCAGTCCGGCTGCCAGGCATTGCTGTATACATTATAGGCTCGTTTCAGTTCATCCGGGAGCCTGTCCTTGCGAAATTTCCGGATGATCAGTCCCGGCGTCTTTTCCGCCGTGGATGCGATCTTGAGGACCAGGGGATGAAGTTGGGAATTCCTGTCGAAATGCCAGGCATAATGCTGTTTTTCCAGCTGGAATCCGTATTTCTCCCATAATTCTCTGTAATAGGGCGGGTGATAGGGCATGAAGATGGAGGGTGGCAGCCTGAATCCTTCGGCAAGAAGGCCGGCTTCGTCATTTATGGTAAAATTAACCGGCCCGAGGATGGAGCTGCAGTGATTCTGTCTGAGCCAGTCCCGGGCAGAATCAAAGAGAGCTTCAGCAACCGGGTGGCTGTGGAGACATTCAAAGAAGCCGATGAATCCGCAGTGATCCTGGTAAATTTCATTGTGTCTCCGGTTCAGGTGAGCAGAAATACGCCCGACCGGAGAACCATCCCGGAAAGCCATAAATAATTGTGCCTTGTTTCTCTTTAGAAAGTCGGAATATTTTGCATCAAGCCGGCGTTTTTCCATGAAGCGAAAAGGTGGAATCCACTGTTCATGGTGACGATAGAGCCGGTAGGGCAGGTTGATGAATTGTTTCATCAAGCCGGATGATTCAACGGGAACGATCCGGATCCCGTGATGGCCGTCGGTCCTGTTTAGCATTTCCATCATTTGTATTTTATCGAGTGGCCGGCACATATCCAAGGAAAATATTAAACAGGGAGGGATCCGATTCTCTTTATCCATTTCAGAGCAGGTGCAGACGTCAGGCCGGACAAATGGGGAATATGCATGGTACAACTGCTGATGATCGTTGATTTTACCACGGCAAGAGTCTAAATTACGTCGCTGAAGAAGGAGCTGTTGCCTGGAAAAAAATGGCAGGGAAACGCATCGGGTAAACGGAACCGGAGACGAAGGCGATCCGTTGTTCAGGGACCATATTCTGGCCGGACAGCTGCTCAGGAATATTTTTTCCAGCAGCCACTGGCCCATCTGGATTATGAGCCCGGACGGACTTCTTCTGGATATCAATGATTCCGGGGAAAAAGTCCTGAATATCGAGAAATCGAAATTTGTGGGCAGATACAATTTTTTTCATGACAGGATTCTGAAATCTCAGAAATTTGAGGAAATGGTTCAAAATATTCTGCAGACCGGAACCTTTCAGGAAGGAAATATCCGTTTTCGCAGATATGAAAAAGGACGCGATGCTTCCCTTTCCGGCGATGATGCCCTGTTTCTTTCCGGTGTGATTCATCCGGTCTTGGACAGGTCCGGGAACGTCCGTTATCTTGTAGGTCAGTTCATCGATAAGACGGAACAGAAATCCCTGAGCCCGGAAAAATATATGACGATTGCCGAGTATGCCTACGACTGGGAAGAATGGATCCGTCCTGACGGCAGCTATGAATATCTCTCCCCCAGTTTCAAACGGATTACGGGATATGAACCGACGGAACTGCTTCAGGATCCGGAGCTGCTGTTGCGGATCTGCTGTGAAGAAGACCGCTCGCTGCTGCGAAGTCAGATTCGGGAGGCTTTTGACAACAAAGGGACACTGAGGGATTTTGAATTTCGAATCCATCACCGGGACGGGGCACTGCTCTGGATTCACCACAGCAGTCAGCCGGTTTATTCGGAGCAGGGGAAATATCTGGGACAGAGAGCGTCGAACCGTGACATTACACGGCGGAAAAATATGGAACTCAAACTCAGATCACTGACAGAGATGAACAGCCGCCTGAGCACGGATTATGCAAAAAATATCAAATCCATTCTGGAGGACATCCCCTCACTGATCCCGGGGCGATGCCTCATCTTTGCGCCGGGCAGAGACAGTGATCAGGACGGAATTATCTGGTATGACGATGCGTATTCCTGCCGGGATGGCCGGGAATTGATTTCTTTCTGGAAACATTATCATGCCGGGTATCTGACGCTGAAAACCGACAAGGCGGATGTTTACAGAGATGAATTTCAGGATACGAGCCACAGCTGTCTGGAAAATGCCGGCATCGGGAGTTTTATCTTTTATAATTTTTATATGGGCACTCTGGTTCGGGGCAGCCTCTGTATTCTGCACGAGCCCGGCTTTGTTTTCAGTGATTTTGATCAATACCTGCTGAGTACGGTGGGGCAGATCCTGGATACACAGATGCAGAAGGAGGATCTCTTCGATGTCCTGACCCGCCAGCAGGCAGATCTGGAAAAACGAAGCGCGGATATCGAACTGATAAAAAGCCTCAATGAAGCCGGGAATACCTGTCAGAATTTTGGCGAAATAATTCAATTTTTATATAATTATACCACGAAATCGTTTAATTCATATGGCTATATCTTTTTACCGGTAGACCGTGACAAGGAAACCATAGCCTTCAATGATGAAATTCTGCGGGATCTGACCCGTAAAAAGAACCGGATTACCGGCCGGGAATCCTCACCCAAAATTTATTCCTTCGTGGACGATCCTTTGCTGAAATCCTATTTCGAACATCCGGAACAGCGGCTGATGGTGGATGGCAGTCCGGCGATGGAGCATTTCCGAAGTATCTTTTCCGAAGTGATCGGGACCCGCAGCCTCTTTGATGAAATGAAGGAATGCCTGATTGTTCCGGTGCTGTCGGATAAGCAGATTCTCGGAGTTCTCTGCCTTCCGGAAAAGGAACGGGTACGGAAAACCGATGAAATCCGGCTCGGATCGGTAGCCCTGGCTCTCGTGCCCATTTTTGAAAAATTTTCTGCGGCGGAACGGCTGCGGAAAAGCGAACTTCAGTATCGCGGACTGGTGGAGCAGAGCAATGACGGAATCGTGATTCTTCAGGATGAAATCATCCATTTCGCAAATCCGAAAATGGGAGACATCCTTCTTCTGGAAAATAATGGCCTGGTCGGCCGGAATTTTCTGGATTTTGTGAATGAGGAAGAACGTGAAAAATTTCGCAAACGGCATCACAACCGATTGAACGGAGGCTATGAGCCGGCCATTTACGATATGGTTCTGGTACGGACCAATGGTGAGCGGATTCCGGTGGAGATCAACAGCTCCGTATCCCAGTCCCTCCATGGCCGCCCCGCTTCCCTGACCATCGTGCGGGACACGCGGGAACGGAAAAAGGCGGAGGACGCCCGTACCAATTTTCTGATTCAGCAGGAAAAGCTGCGCAGTATGAATATCATGGCCGCGTCCATTGCCCATAATTTCAATAACGCCCTTCAAAGTATCCTCGGGGGAATGGAAATCGCCATGCAGACCATGGGTGACGATTCACCGGCCTACAAGATCCTGAAACTTTCGGAAAGCTCGGCCCGGGAAGCCCGTGAACTCGGCCAGCTGATGCTGACCTATGTGGGATATACACAGGGGCGTTTTGACGAGATTGAGCTGAATGGGGTGCTGCAGTCCGAAGCGGATAAATTCCACTCCGAGCAGCAGAATATTGAAATCAGTATCCGGCTGCATTCCCGGAAAATCCGGATCCGTGCCGATGAAAAACAGCTTCGTCAGGTGATCCGTCAGTTGTTGAACAATTCCCTGGAAGCTCTGGCCGGGATCAGTAAAAAACGTATTGAGATCAGTACAGCTGTGATCCGCAGTGATTTTCAGATGGTGAAGCATAATTTCATGGAGGAGAAGTCGGAATACAGCGCCGTGATAAAAATATTCGATAACGGAGAAGGAATGGATGCTTCCGTTCTTGAACGGGTCTTCGATCCCTATTTCAGCACCCGCTTCGCCGGCCGGGGCTTGGGACTGGCTGTGGTGCAGGGCATCATGAGAAGCCACAAAGGCGCGATTCACATAAGTTCTGAAATGAATAACGGAACGGAAGTTAAATTATATTTTTCATATAATTTTGAAACGGAAGCTTAATAGCTGTCAGGGGGAAGAGTGTTATGAAAAGAACGACCCGTTTTGGAATGAGAGTCTTATTGCTGTTGGCGATGGTGGCCGTATGTGGCCTTCAGGCCGATGATTCGTCCGATGGATATCGGGGCATTCTCTGGGGCTCATCCCGGGAATCAGTGAGAAAAAGCGCCGGCCAATTCTACAGCGGCGACGCAAGGGAGCTGGATGATGCCCTCATCTATTCAGGCACCTTTCAGGGATTTGATGCCTATTTCAAGTACATGTTCCGGGAAGACAGCCTGGTGATGGTGGCCATCACGGCCGATTTTCCCTGGCCGCTCAACGACAAGGCAAAGTTCAAGGCGAATTTCAATAAGTCGGAAAGTGCTTCAGACAATGTTCTGGACCGGATCCGGGGAAAGTACGGACGTGAAATCCAGTCGGACAAGGTGGGAACCGATTCCTACTACCATTGGAATGCGGGTGATACGGATATTGAGGTGATTCTGCTGCGCGGAATACAATACAGATTAACTCTCAGTTACAGCTGGAAAAGCTATTTTCAGCGAAGCCAGGTCCGCAAGGATCAGGGCTTTCAGGATGAACTATAAAATGAAGAAAGAGGTGGCCCGACTGCGATGAGGATTCCCTTTACAAAATATCTTGATGCGCATGTTGTTCTCTTCGATGGAGCAATGGGAACGGAAATCTATAAACGCGGTCAGTTTATCAATGTCTGTTATGACGGTCTGAACCTGACGAATCCCGGTCTGATCCGGGAGATTCATGACAGCTATATGCAGGCCGGGGCGGATGTTCTGGAGAGCAATACCTTCGCTGCCAACCGCCTCAAACTGAAAAAATACAATCTGGAAGATAAAGTTCGCGAAATCAACCTGGCCGGTGCCCGGCTGGCCCGGGAGGCGGCCGGGGAGGACCTTTATGTGGCCGGATCTCTGGGCCCGCCCGGACAGATGCTGCAGCCGCGAGGGCCTCTCAGCCGGGAAGATCTGGAGGAAATTATTCTGGAACAGGCGTCTGCCCTGTATGAGGGTGGCGTGGATCTTTTCCTTCTGGAAACCTTCAGTGATGTCAGCATTCTGGAAGAGATTATCCGGATTCTCAAACGTCATTTTGACCTTCCCGTCATCGCCCAGATGACCATCAGTGAGGACGGAAACAGCATGTTCGGCTCCGATCCTGCAGATCTGATCCGCCGGGTGGAGGATGCGGGCGCAGACGTGGCCGGCCTCAACTGCACTGTGGGTCCCAAGACCATGCTGGAAGCGCTGGAGAACCTGTCCGGAAAGACACGCTGTCCCATTTCCATCATGCCGAACGCCGGTTTGCCGCAGAATGTGGACGGACGTAATATTTACCTGGCTTCCGCCGAATATTTCGGGGAGTACGCCCGGCATTTCATCAATGCGGGCGCGCGCGTCATCGGGGGATGCTGTGGAACCAGCCCTGATTTTACACGGGCCATGCGCAAGGCCATCTCTTCCCTTCAGCCGAAACGGATAATTCCCGAAATCCGCGAAAAGGAAGCCCCGACGGGACCGGAGCTCATGCCGAGCCGGGAAAAATCACCCTTTGCCGCGGCGCTGGCAGACGGACGTTTTGTCACGACCGTGGAGATCGTACCGCCGCGCGGCAGCAACACGGAGAAAGCCCTGGAACAGGCCCGGATTCTGAAGAATGCCGGTGTGGACGCGGTGAACATCCCGGATGGCCCGCGGGCGCTGTCTCGTATGGGTGCCCAGTATCTTTCGCTATTGCTGCAGCGGGAAAGCGGAATTGATGTCATACAGCACAACGCCTGCCGTGACAGAAACCTGCTCGGGATGGTCGGTGACCTGCTGGGTGCGGATGCACTGGGGATTCGAAATCTGCTGATCATCACCGGTGATCCGCCCAAAATGGGGTCTTTTCCCGATGCTACAGCCGTCTTCGATGTGGACAGCATCGGCCTGACCTCCGTCGCCCGGACCCTGAATCAGGGTTTTGACCTGGGTGGCAGCCGCCTGCCGGCACCCACCCGTTTTTTTCTGGGTGTGGGTGTGAATCCGGGCGCCATCGATCTGGACCGGGAATTGGAACGCTTAGACGCAAAAATCGCGGCGGGGGCGGAATATGCCATTACGCAGCCTGTTTTTGATGTGGATATTTTCCGGCGTTTCATTTCACGGATTTCCCATGTGAAGATTCCCATCATTGCCGGTATCTGGCCGCTGGTCAGCGTCCGCAATGCCGAATTCATGAATAATGAAGTCCCCGGGGCGGCGGTTCCGGAACAGATTATGGCCAGAATGAGGGCATCAGCCAACAAGGAGGAGGCACGCGAGACCGGGCTGCAGATTGCGCGGGAGACCATCGCCGGGATCCGGGACCTGATTTCAGGCGTCCAGGTTTCCATGCCCTTCGGAAACGTGGATTATCCGCTGGAAGTTCTGAAAGATACACTGCCGTGACCGGCCTGTCAGGATAAATGTCAAATGGAGACTTTGAATCGTAAAATGTGTGAGGACGATAAATGAAAACGGTGATCAAGACCGGATATGCCAATGTGTACCGGGAAAACAGTTTTTCCAGCATGCTGGTGACACAGGGAATTGTCTGGGAGAAAGTCGATATTCTGCAGGAAATAGAAGACTGGATCAACATCCGCCTCCCTGACGGATACGAAGGCTGGTGTCAGCGCTTCTCTCTGCAGGAGCTCGATGAGGAAATGGAGGCTGTGTACAGCCGCAATAAACGGATTACCGTTCAGATTCCCCATACGGAGATCAAATCCTACAGTGATCGCGATAATGGTTACGAACGGAAGGGAATAGCCGTATTCGGAGGCCGCTACCCCATTCGCCGTGTGAATGGCAACTGGACCGAGATTTACCTGCCCGACGGCCAGTTCGGATGGATTCAGCAGCAGACCGTATCCGAAATGCCGGCGCGGGACAAAGTTATGTACTTCGCGGAAAAAATGATCGGGACCTCGTATTTCTGGGGCGGAAAAAGCGAAAATGGTTTTGACTGCTCAGGCTTTGTCCAGTCCGTCTTCGGCGTCTGCGGAATGCAGGTTCCCCGGGATGCATCCATGCAGAAAACCTTTCTGGAAAAATATCGCGTGGCCGGGGCCGACGATGTGAAGAAGGGCGACCTGGCCTTTTTTCAGAAACCGGACGGACGCATCAGCCATGTGGCCATCATGATGGAGCCGAAGCGCTTCATTCATTCCTCCGGTGAAGTGAAAATCAACAGCGTCGATCCGGAAGCTGCGGATTACAGCGAAAAGCTGAAAAATATGCTCGAGGGCATTTACAGTATTGAATCATTAACTTAATACAGAGAGGCATTTCATTCCATGAGTGCGAAGGTATCACTGACGGGAATCAAGCCAAGCGGAATTCCCCATATCGGAAATTATTTCGGAGCCATCAAACCGGCTCTTGAACTGGTGAAAAATTATGAAGCGCGGTATTTTATCGCCGATTATCACGCCCTGAATACCATCAAGGACCCGGAACTGCTGACCTCGCAGACTTATGACCTGGCCGCCACCTGGCTGGCCTGCGGGCTGGACCCGGAAAAGGTCATGTTTTACCGGCAGTCAGACGTGCCCGAGACCCTGGAACTGACCACCATTCTCATGGCCTTCACTCCCAAGGGACTGATGAACCGGGCCCATGCCTACAAAGCCATGGTTGCGCAGAATCAGGAAACGGGACGGGATGTGGATGACGGCATAAATATGGGCCTCTATACGTATCCGGTGCTGATGGCGGCGGATATTCTGCTCTTTGATACGAATGTGGTTCCGGTGGGGAAAGATCAGAAACAGCATGTGGAGATTGCGGCAGATATTGCCCAGACGGTTAATCATAATTACGGCAGTGAACTGCTAGTTATCCCGGAACCGCTGGTCTCCGAGGAAACCCAGATCATCAACGGGCTGGATGGCCGGAAAATGTCCAAAAGCTACAATAATGTCATTCCTCTCTTTCTGCCATCCAAGAAATTCCGCAGTATCATCATGAAGATTGTGACCAACAGTCAGGGCGTTGAGGACGTGAAGGATCCGGATACCTGTACCATTTTTTCGCTCTATAAACTGTTTGCAACGCCGGAACAGACCGAGGCTCTGCGGGCGCGCTATCTGGCCGGAGGAATGGGCTGGGGTCACGCCAAGCAGGAGCTCTTCGACGTCATGGAAGCGCGGTTTGCACCCATGCGCCTCGAATATGACAGGCTGATGGCTGATAAGGCCTATATCGACCGGACCCTGAAGGAGGGGGCCGAAAAAGCCCGCGAAATCGCCGGCCGGACGGTCAGCCGTCTGAGACAGGCGATCGGGATCGCCCGATAGGAGAAGCGTGAGCAGTTACCGCATAAATCTGGATATCTTTGAAGGTCCTCTGGACCTTCTGCTGTATTTCATCCGGCGTGATGAAATCAACATCTATGATATTCCCATCGCGAAAATTGCAGCGGAATATCTGGAATATATAGATATGATGAAGCAGCTGGATCTTCAGATTGCCGGTGAATTCGTGGAGATGGCTTCCACGCTCATGCAGATCAAATCCCGCATGCTGATTCCGCGCGTCGCCCAGGCCATCGAAGAGGAAACGATGGAGGATCCGCGGACAGAACTGGTTCAGAAGCTGCTGGAGTACCAGCGCTACAAGGAGCTGGCCCGGGAGCTGGCCCGGCTGGAAGAAACGCGGCTTCCCCATTTCAGCCGCAGCCCCAATGTGGAAAATCTGGACACGACCGTAGCGGCTGACGAAGTGCTGAACAAGATCAGCCTCTTTGATATTCTGACCGCCTTCAAACGGGTGCTGGACCGGATTCCGACAGAGATCACCCACCACGATGTGCAGGTCGAAGAAGCGAATATCCGGGAACAGACGGAGTTTATTTATAAACATTTTATCCGCAGTCCCCGGGTGACCTTTTCCGAGCTGACCAGGACGATACAGAGCAAGGTGGTGCTCATCGTTACGGTGATGGCCATTCTGGAAATGATGAAGACACGGCAGATCACGATCCGGCAGGACGGATTGTTTGAAGATTTTGTGATCGAAAAAAACGAGTGAAACATGGAAAATCTGGATTTTGATTCCCGGATTGTCGAGGCGCTTCTCATCGCGTCAGATTCGCCTCTGACTCAGGAAAAGCTGAATGATTGTCTGGATGAAGGCCATCGGATCCAATTGGACCCGGTAGTCGAATATCTGAATAAAATCTATACCGAAACACGCCGATCCTTTTTTATCGACCGGCTGGGCGGCGGCTATCTGATCATGACACGAAAGAATTATGAACAGCATATCCGACGTTTGCTGAACCGTTCCGGCCGTATCCGTCTCAGCTCGGCGGCTCTGGAAACCATTGCCATCATCGCCTATCGGCAGCCCATCAGCAAACCGGAGATTGAGCAGATTCGCGGTGTGAACAGTGACGGCGTCATGACAACGCTGATGGAGAGGAATCTCATTCAGGTGAAGGGCCGGGCGGATGTACCCGGACGGCCGCTGCTCTACGTCACGAGTGAGGACTTTCTTAAATATTTCGGATTGAATTCCGCGGCGGATCTGCCCCGGCTGAAGGAACTCGAATCCATGACAGGGGGAAAAGCATCTCCCGTAACCGAAACAAAACAGGAAACAAATGAGACTGAATAAATATCTGGCCCACTGTGGTGTGGGCAGCCGGCGGAACTGCGATGAACTGGTCTTCGGAGGCCGGGTGCGGGTCAACGGCCGGGAAGCGGACAGCCCCGGTGTCGATGTGACAGACGGCGATCTGGTTCAGGTTGACGGCGAAACGGTACGACTGAAGAAGAAGTTCACTTACATCAAGATGAATAAACCGCAGGGTTACGTCAGCAGTACCCGCGATCCCTTCAATGAAAAACTGGTCACCGATCTGCTGCCCAATGTCCTGGATGTGGTCCCGGTGGGGCGTCTGGACAAGGATACGACCGGCATCCTGCTCTTTACGGATGACGGAGACCTGCTGCACCGGCTCATTCATCCGCGCTTCGGTGTGGAAAAGGAGTATGAAGTGCTGCTGGAAGCTGCACCGAACGGTTTTCCCGAACAGGAACTGAGCCAGGGCATCATTCTCGAAAACGGAGAGCGGGCCCGAGGCCGCGCTGAGAGCATGAATGCCAAGCGGACCCATTATAAATTATGGCTTAAAGAAGGTAAAAAACGGGAAGTCAAACGCATTTTCAGACATTATAATACAATAGTCAAGCGTCTTCACCGGAATTATTTCGGTGGCCTCAGCGCCAATGAACTGGCGGAAGGCAAATGGAAAAAACTGACGACCGATGAAATCCGGCAGCTCCGGCAGCTCGTGGGAATGTCGGACTGATCATCCCCCGCCTTTGCGGGGCTGTTTGGCAAGAAGTTGAAAAGTTCAGAGGTTCAGAAGTTGAGACGTTTCGGGG
The DNA here is from genome assembly GCA_046735395.1 of Fidelibacterota bacterium. Classification (GTDB taxonomy): domain Bacteria; phylum Fidelibacterota; class Fidelibacteria; order Fidelibacterales; family DSDE01; genus JBJKQR01. The sequence continues at coordinate 67,691 of JBJKQR010000016.1, forward strand.
AAGAAAAAACACTTCCGTAAACCCCGAATCCTTCTTAAAATAACCCGGCTGAAATATCCAGACAAAGAGAATGGAGCAAAGTACAGAAATGATTTCTGCTTGCTGATTGGCTGAAATGTATCGAAATAAATACCGAATATCGTCGATCCGTTTAAGGAATTGGGATTATGGATGGAATGGTTCGTATTTCATAACCCTCTGCACACGACAGGGCGAACATTTTTTGGGTGAAATTTCAGATAACAAAATGATTTTGTCAGAAATCGGGGAATTGGCAGAAAAATACTGGTACGAGATACCGATACATTTTCCATTTGTTAAATTGGACGTTTTTGTTGTGATGCCCAATCATGTTCACGGGATACTGATTATCAATAAAACGAATACCGAATGCGGTACGGGTGACGCACCCGATGCAGAGACGCAAGATCCTGCGTCTCTACTGCAAAACCCACATCCGTCATCATCCAAAAATAAATTTGGGCCTCAATCGAAGAATTTAGCATCCATTGTACGTGGATACAAAATTGGGGTGACAAGGAATGTCAGAAAAATAAATCCCGCCTTTGCTTGGCAAGCCCGGTTTTATGATCACATTATCCGTGACGAAGATTCGTTTCGAAGAATTAAATATTACATCCTGAAAAATCCGGGGAACTGGGGTAAAGGCAGAAATTACAAATAATTACAAAACGGAGAGAATCCGGTTTTTCGGAGGAGAAAAAATATTCAAAAAGGTTGGATAATCCGAATTATTCAAAACACGGCGATTCTACGCGCGTTTTTCCTTTTCTTCCACATAGGCTCTGAAACTGTTCAGTATTTCCTGTCGGGCTCTCCGCTGTATGTCTGCAGGCTGTTTGAGATCCGTTTCAAAACGTTCTTCAATTTCCACCACACCGGGCCCTGTTTCCCGGAAATCCACCGTAAGGTTCCGGCCGTCATCCAGGCGGATAACCAGGCGTGAATGCACGGTGAGGTCAATGAATTCGCCGGAAAAATCGTGGCAGCTGCCGCCGCCGATGGCCTCCATGCGGTAGCTGAAGCGGCCGCCTTTTCGCAGGTCATTTTCGGCCCGTACGGTCCGGCAGAGATCCGAATTCCGGTTCCAGTGAATGATATGCTCCGGCCCGGTCCAGTAACGCCAAATCCGGTTCATGGGGGCTGCGACCGCTGTACATACACGAATGCTTTCCTTTTTCATACAGGCCTCCTTTTCAGTCGGTTCGGATTCGGTGAGATTCCGGGGAAGACGGACACGATATCCTGTCTTTCCTCCCCTTTTTCCCTGGCTTTTACCCCGGACTGTTCTACGAGTCGGTTGTGATGTATGTCTGGAGTGAGGGAATTCAGTGCGGGAATGCCGCCTTTCTGAATAAATATACTCAGCTTCCTGCCATCAGGCAAAATAAATCAGGGCTGTATGGGAAGAAAATCTTTTAAAGGTTACCAGCCGAGCAGGTAGGCAAACATGAGGGGAGCCACGATGGTGGCATCACTCTCGATGATATGCTTGGGCGTATCGATGCCCAGTTTGCCCCAGGTGATTTTTTCGTTGGGTACGGCACCGGAATAGGATCCGTAACTGGTGGTGCTGTCGCTGATCTGGCAGAAATAGGACCAGAAG
>JBJKQR010000017.1:0-11832 GCA_046735395.1 Fidelibacterota bacterium
TTGTGCTTTCTCTTCTCATCGTATTGGGTATCTGGGTGTATTATCAGAAATATAAAGGCTTGGCGGTCCGGCAGGAACAGAAGAATCAGATTGATAAACAAAACCAGCGGCTTGCTGACAACAGCACACTTTTGGATTCTCTCCATGGGGCCATAGACACAGCAAATACGGAACTCCGGGATACATCCGCAAAACTGGAGGACGCGTTAAATACGATTGAGACACTGAATGGCCTGCTTCCCGTTTGCGCCTCGTGTAAAAAGATCCGTGATGACGATGGGTACCGGGTTCAGCTGGAATCCTATCTCAGAGATCACAGTGATATGGAATTTTCGCATAGTCTCTGTCCGGAGTGTGCCCGGGATATGTTCCCTGATCTTCATGAGCATCTGGCTGAGGGTGATGAGACAGCGGATGCGTCTGAACCCGTTTAGTCATAAATACAATACCATATATATCTCAGGGGAAGCCCTTTCTTATAATTGAGCAGCGTGGATTTTGACCATGCCGGACAGATATTTACTATGTCCCTAAGTAAAATTCAACACCATCAGCAATTTCTCTCCATCTCAGATGCCGGGTTTGGTTAATCCGGATATCAATTGATGGATTCAGTCCGTTATTCATTGAGAAATTCAATCATCTTCCCTGCTCCGGCAAATGAGGTCGATGGGCATTTTTATAATTTGAAATCAAATTAAGCCCGATAAAGTCTTGATTTCTGAATGGCATAGGCTTAGTATACAGCTTGTGCTGTATGCCAAGTAGGCAAATTATTCATAATCAGCAATTTTTCAGGAGGGGCAAATGGGAAAATGGGCAATTGGTATTAAACTTACGATTCTGGTTGGTATTTCCGCCATCCTGCTTCAGGGCGGAGTTCTGGAATCCGATTCACTGGCGCTGGTGGATCTGTTTAACATGGATGATTCGCTTGTGGGGGGAGATGTGGATTGGGACCTGACTGCTCCAATCAGCAGTTGGTCAGGCATACAGACAGTAGGAGATCGGGTTACATCTATTAGTTTGTCCGGTAAGGGTTTAACAGGACCAATCCCTGCAAGCCTGTACTCTTTGGATTCACTGGTTACATTGGGTTTAAGTTCCAATCAATTGAGCGGGGAATTATCCGATAGTGTGTGGAATTTCTCAAACATTAACACAATCTCTCTGTGGGATAATAATTTCAGCGGACCGTTACCGGAAGTGACTGTCGCCGGATTGCCATTAAAAATTTTATACTTGAAGGATAATCATTTTTCAGGGCCTGTTCCCGAAACATTTGGATTGCTGACAAATCTTACAAATATTGATCTGGGTAATAACGAGTTAACAGGCGATCTGCCAACATCGCTTAATAATTGGAATAAATCCTATATCATTCGTTTTGATGGAAACCAGCTGACCGGTTCGATTTCTGAAGGATTCATTTCTGCATCCCTTATAATCCTTGATCTTTCAGGGAATCAGTTCACAGGACAGATACCCACATCCATATGCTATTCCAATCTTTTAGAGCTTCGTATGCACCATAATCAATTTTCAGGTGAAATTCCAGCTGCCATCAGCAATATGACTGATCTCAAGATCTTAGACCTTGGCTATAACCAGTTGGGCGGAAATATTCCGGAGGATATTGATGAGTTGCATAATCTTAACGAACTCAGTATACGAGACAATCTATTTACTGACCTGCCTGATCTTTCAGGATTCGAGAACAGAACCAGTGAATATGCTTTTATACTCCGTTTAGATAATAATTACTTTGAATTCGATGACATTATACCAATAACAGAGATAAACTTTTCAACAGGTACAAATTTATCCTATCGGGATCAAAAGGTCTTCGGCACTGCTGATACGCTACGTAAAAACTACGATGATGAAATGATTATAAAAACGCAGGCATCTCATTATCCTGGAAATGTTTACACATGGTACCAAAATGATAAATTAATGAGTGAATATTATGGTGAGACCGACTCAGTGATTGTTTTCCCATATTCAGATTATGGAATAATTGGGGAATGGGCACTTAAAGTCACAAATCCTGCCGTTCCATATACCACCCTAGAATACAGTCCGATAGAAATAATTATAGATGGATTTGAAAGCAGCAGAGAAGCTGATTCTACAATTCTTGTGATGCTATATGACAGTCTCGGAGGGGCTGAGTGGACAACACCCTGGAACCTTTCGGATCCAATGGATACCTGGAATGGACTATATTTCACGAATAATGGGCGTGTAAGATACATGAATCTTAATAACAACAACCTGATCGGCACACTTCCTTCATCCTTTTGGAGACTCAATGAAATTTCGACTCTTCATATGAATTCAAATGAGCACCTTAAAGGGTGTATTTCTCCTGAGATAAAAAATATGAAATTATATGATTTCGGGATGTCCTGCGATTCTCTCAGCGGGACGCTTCCGAAAGAGCTGGGAGAACTTGACCGTGTTCGAATTATGAGATTGAATAATAATAATTTTTGTGATACGATTCCCCGAGAGCTGGGTAACTGCAGTGCTTTAGAGAATCTGTATCTTGAATATAATAACCTGTCTGGTGCGGTTCCTGATGAAATTGCCAATATGCCTTCACTGGTAGATCTTGCACTGGCCAATAATGAAATTGACGGTATCCCGAATTTTACGGGAGCACCGGTTTTGAATGAACTGTATCTGGATAATAACCATCTGGATTTTGGAGATCTGGAGCCTTCTGCATTCAAGTTTCAATCCATGGGGACTGCTAGCTATCAGAACCAGGCAAATATTGGGTTTCCGGTAGATACATTATTGGAATTTGGTACATCATATTCATTTACTCCTGCTGTGACCGGGCAGGCAAACAGCTATGTCTGGTCCCGTAACGGTCAGCCTGTTCCGGCCCAGAATACAGCAACATTGTCCCTGGCTAACGTGGATTTGAGCAATTACGGAATCTGGAAGCTGGCCGTCACAAATCCACTGTTGCCAGATCTTGTTCTGAACAGCGAGCCGGTAAAGCTCAGGCTTGACACAGGAAGCGAACCGCTTACGCCCAATCTGAAAGATGTCAAAATTGATATGGATTATATAACCTTCAGCTGGACTCCGCTGTCCTATCCCTATTTCAGTCACACCCATCTCTATGTCAGCTCCACAGCAGGCATAGATACGTCAACGGCATTTTATTACAGCTATGCAGCCGGTGATTCCACCATAACCTATCGCTGCCGCGATCTGGGAACCTGGACAGAACTCTGGATCGCCATGACATCCACGGATATGGTGGGGAATATGTCTCCTCTCAGTCCGGAAGTGAAAATCAGTAATATTGACAATACTGCGCCCAAAATGCCCGGGGAACTGTCAGTGACCTCCGAAAACAGCCAGCTTCGCGTCAGCTGGCCCCCGAATCAGGAAACGGACTTGTCTCACTATTTTGTCTATTATACTGTGAACAGCGATGCCGGATCCGGGCTGATCGAGTGGGGTGCAACAACTGTTGCGAATCCCCTGGACACCACCGCCGTCATTACGGGCCTGACAAACGGGAGTGATGTGACCGTGTACGTGACAGCCATTGACATTGCCGGAAATGAGAGTGAGATGCGAAGCTGCGAGAATGTGACGGTGTCCATTGATCCATGGGCCGGTATTCCTGAAAGTTTCAGTCTGAATGCAAATTACCCCAATCCCTTCAATCCCGTCACGACCCTCCGCTACGGAATCCCGGAACAGGCTGATGTGCTGATCACTGTTTTTGATGTTCTGGGGCATGATGTGAAGCACTGGACCGTCTCCGCGCAGAAAGCCGGCTGGTACGCCATCATCTGGGACGGGACAAACCAGAGCGGCAAGCGGGTGTCCACCGGAGTCTATGTCTGTCGCATGCAGGCCACCAGCATGACTTCGGGACAGCCTTATATTCAGACCCGGAAGATGCTGTTTCTGAAGTAGGACACATTTAAACGGACGAACGCGTCCGAAATATCTGCATATATCAGAACTGAGGCCGGGTCATCAGACTCGGCCTCAAACGTAGATCACCGCTTTGGTCAGAGCACCAGTGCTATTTTAAAGTAAAATTATATCCGGTCAGATGATCTTCGGCCTTCAGGTCGATGGCAGCGTAACTGGTATCGGCGGCCAGGTCGTATCCTGCAGCGCTGAGCGTGTAAGTGCCGGCCAGGAGCATCAGTTTATAGGTTCCGTCTTCACCACTGAGGGTGGAACTGCTGTCTGTGCCGTCAAAGGCTGTGATCACCTTATCACCCAGGCCATTGCCGAGACTATCGCTGACCACTCCGGAAATTGTTCCGGACAGAATACTTTCATAGACCCTGAATGTGGGAGTCATACTGTAGCGGTCCTGTTTGGGGTGCTTTCGAATGGATCGGGAGGCGTCAAAATCCATATAGATTTCGCTGATCTCATCCGCATTGATATCGAAATCCAGGTTCAGCTTTACACCGCTCTGACTGCCGCTGGGAACTTTGAGTTCGTAGGAGTTGCCGTCCACGACGATGGCGGATGAATCACCGAGAAGAAGCCGCAGCTGAGAATAATGGCCAACTTTTAGGGAATCCTGCAGCAGCGTCGCCATCCGGCCATTGACAAGTTCCAGAAAATCAAGGGTGGTATCTGTGTCGCTGAGGACGATCCATTCACCCGTGCTGTCCGAAGAACTGTCCGCAAGGGATTTATGAACCGATACCTCCAGAATATTCAGATAAATATGTTCCACATTGCCCTGAAACGGCGCGTCAAATGCCTTCAGCACCACCGTACCTGTCGTTCCCGCAGCTTTCGTATTATCCGCTGCCGGTTCCTGGCAGGAACCCAGCATGAACAGCCCCAGCAATACTACCAGAATTGAATAGACTTTATTCATGGCATTTCTCCATATTTTTCGGATCAAAAATACGGTTATATACGCCAATACATCGGTGACACGAATCACAGAGAAGGGGCGATTCCAGTGGATTTGCACCCTGAGGTTAAAATGATATTGAATATCCATATTCGGCGATATAAATTAGGACCAAAATTATGCCAATTAGCAGCAAAATGGACTGAAACAGGTAATACAGCGAAGCAGGAGTCGTATTATGAAAGTATTGCGTTTTGTTTTTGCATTTGGTCTGGGAGTTACCATGCTCTGGGCACAGAGCCAGCTCCCCAAGTTTACATCGAACCCGGCAAAGATATTTAAAGGCGCTCTGATTGATCAACCCAAGGATTTCAAGATGCCGCTGAAAAAAATGACGTCAGCACCGAAGAAGGTCGCGTTGGTTTCCTTCTATACCTTCGATCCCGGTCTTACTCGGGTTACGGATCTGCCCTACAGCTGGTCGAAGACTGAGATCTCGTCGGAAGGGAATTCGGGGAATATTGCCGTGGCACTCTATGAAAACGGACTTGAATCGCTCCGGTCCACCTTTGCGGAGTACGGGATGGACCTTCTCACACCGGATCAGTTTCTCACGTCAGACGATAAACGGGAAGCTTATAACAGCTTTCAGGTTCAAAAATCGAAAAGCCTGGTGAACTTTCTCGATAAGCTGGGAGAACAGGGGCACAATGTGGCCTGGGGTTACCCGGAAGGCTATATTATTACCGATATCGTTCTGGAACCATTTCCGAATTATACATCCAAAGCAGGGGCCTTTTCACAGTTCAAGGCCATGAAATATAAAAAACAGGTTCCGGACAACCGGGTCTTCTACGCGAACAATGACACAAAGCTGTTTTCCTGTCTGGGTGACGGCCTTGCAAAAGAGCTGGATGTGGATGCTGTTCTGATCATTTATTCAACCATCTACTGTCCGAGTGAAAAGCAGATCATACTGCAGAATGTGAATATGATGATGTACGGCCCCAACCCGAAGAATCTGGAACCGGGAAATGAGACCAAGGAACCGGGACGATTTTACAGCCGGGGCCTGGTTTATCCCGGCGTGCGGCTCCGGGTGGGCGTTCCGCTGATCAGCGTGAACAAGAAAGACCCGGACTCATCCCGGATGGACGCCACCGGTTTCTCGGTTATCATGGAGCAGATGGCAAAGAAGATGGGTGAAAGCATCCGGAAGGATCTCAAAAAGTAAGCATTCCTACCAGTCCATACGCGTAATGTGATAAAAGCCGCTTATATGAGCGGCTTTTATATTTTGTACAGAAAAGGGGTGGGGAATAGGCGGCCTGTGTCAGCCATCAGATTGGGCTGAAATTTCAGTGTGAATTTTCGTATATTTGCGGGTGGTTAAAATGTACAGGAGAATTTCATGACCGGCCTTGAATTATTCGGATATGCGGCATCCGTAATCGTCGCTCTCTCACTGATGATGAAGAATATTAAAAACCTGAGATGGTGGAATCTCTTCGGCGCGGCCCTGTTTTCCGCCTACGGACTGATGATCCACGCATTTCCCGTGTTTATATTGAATGGATTTATCGCCCTCGCTGATGTGTATTATCTGCGGCAGCTCTATCTGGTGAATGATACCTTCGCCCTCTTGCCCATCGATATAAAACGGACCCAGTTCCTCAATAAATTCCTGAATTACTATCTTCAGGATATCCGGCGCTTTTTCCCTGATTTCAAACTTGAACATATCGATGATTCAGCAGACCGGGCTTATTTTATTCTGAGGGATATGCTGCCCGTCTCCCTGATAATTTTCCGGGAAAACCAGGGCACTCTGGATATCATCATTGATTATGCCATCCCGGCCTACCGCGACCTGAAAAGCGCCAGTTTCTTCTACCATCTGGATAGTGAGGCTCTGGGACTGTCGCAGGAATCGGTCTTCCGTTTGGAGTCCCATAATGCAGCCCATAACCATTATCTGAAGAAAATCGGATTCCAATCCGACAGCTCGAACCCGAATATTTTCAGCCGTTCCATCCGATAATATTTCTGCTTTTTTTCCGGATTATTTTTAAGGACATCAGGGTCTGAGGATTCCTGAGACCGTAAAATTTCATCCGACAGAGTGACTTTATCCCTGTAAGTGTAACTTGCTGATATATCGAAAGAAACACCAGTTCGTTTAAAGTCGGAAACCGACACTTGATTCATTTTAAAGCATGACTTGAGAGATGCTGCAAAACATATTGAAATACATTGAGTATATGTGATTGGATTTTTTATCTATCAGTATCCGAAAACGGGATATATACTTTCGTGCCTGTTTTACAATTTCGCTCTCAATTCGAGAGACACGAACCTGATTTCAGGTGATGTTCAATTGTGTAAATATTAATAGAGAAAATTCTTTACGATTCCGGATTCAGGAGTTCGGCAATTGTCGTCAGCAGTTCCCGGTACTCGAAGGGTTTGTACAGAATCACCGTATCCGAAAGTTCCTTTTCGAACTGTTTGATATTGTCAATATAACCGGTAGTGAGAATAATTTTTATGTGAGGAAAATAATTCCAAATCTCGCGGACGAGCTCGATACCGCCCATTCTCGGCATGGTCACGTCGGTGATCAGGAGATCGAAGGGAATTTTCCCCTTATCGAATATTTTCAGTGCTTCCAGCCCGTCGCCGGCATCGCTTACACGGTAATTGTAGCTTTCCAGATATTTCTTTTCAAGTTCCCGCAGTGTATCTTCGTCTTCAGCAAGCAGAATATGTTCGCCATGACCACCGGGGAGTTCAGGTTGTGAAGCGTCTGAATCGTTTGTGCATTCCGAATCAATGCAGAGCGGCCACAAAATGCTGAATTCAGCTCCCGCGCCCGGATTGCTGTTCACATTTATAAATCCGTGGTTCTGTTTTACGATTCCGTACACGGTTGACAGACCCAGGCCTGTTCCTTTACCTTCTTCCTTAGTCGTATAAAACGGGTCGAAGATCTTCACCTGCAGGTCTCGGGGGATTCCCGGGCCATTGTCACGGATGACCAGACGGGCATAGCTGCCTTTTGCGGCTGTAAACAGCAGGACAGGAAGATCAGACTCAATATGGCGGATATCCGTTGAAATAGTGATGGTACCGGTCCGCCCCGGAACCGATAACTGCCTGAGAGCGTCCCGGGCGTTGATGACCAGGTTCATGACGATCTGTTCCAGCTGGCCGGGATCGGCAAACAGGGTGATGTCTTCATCGCATAGCTGTATAGCCAGCTCAATATCCTCACCGATGACGCGGCGCAGCATTTTTGCAAAATCCTCGATGAGACGGTTCAATTCCACATGCTGAGGTTCTATTTTTTCTTTACGGGAGAAGGCCAGAATCTGTTTGACGAGGTGGGCTGCCCGGTGATGTCCCTGGCGGATCTGATCCAGAACAGTGAGAGCCTTGTCATTACCGGCGCTGTTTTTTACGGCCAAATCCGTAAATCCGTACAATGCAGTGAGAATATTATTGAAATCATGGGCAATGCCGCCGGCCAGTGTACCCATGGCTTCCATCTTCTGGGACTGATGCAGAATGAGTTCCAGTTGTTCTTTTTCCTTCTGCGCCTGTTTCTGTTCTGTGATATCTTCGGAGATTCCCAGAAGGAACAGGGGATTACCATGTTCATCCAATACGGGTATTTTTTTCGTATGCAGAGTACGGATTCCCCGGTTCCGGGTCTGTACTGTTTCTTCAGGAATGTCGATTAATTGTCTGGCTTTCAGAACCTCCTGGTCCATGGCGATGAAGGATGCCGCTTCCTCATCGGAAAAGAAATCATAGTCATTTTTGCCCATGAGCGTCTCACGGGAGTAACCCAGAAGCTCTTCGCCGGCTCTGTTGAAACGAAGGAATCTCAGATTTGCCGAATCCTTGACAAAAATCATGTTGGGAATATGCTCAATGACTGAATTCAGAAAGGATTCGCCGGCTTTAATCTCCTCCTCGACATTTGACCTTTCCCGGAGCAATGCGGAGAGGAGAAGAATGGTGAGCGCGATGAAGGACAGGAAGGAAAAGAGGGAGAGCAGGGAATCATTGGCTGTTTCGAGAGCAAAAGGCCCTCTGCCCTTGACGGTATACCAGGTGGCAATGAAGGAAGAGAGAAGCAGAGATGCCGTCGCGCCGCGCTGGCCCAGGCGGAAGGTTGCCAGCAGCAGAATGGCGATGATCATATATTCGTAGCGGACCAGAGCATTGGCATCGAGCTGCGAGGATGATCCGAATGTAAAATTCAGATACGCAAGCAGCAGTGCAGTCATGAAGATGAATTCCGTACTCTTGAAAAGGCTCCACTTTTCCCTGTCATGAGCAAACCAGGCCAGAAGGAAGGGTGTGATGATCAGAGCACCGTAGGCATCGCCGCTCCACCACGTGAGCCAGATATAGACAGCCTGACCCGCGGCAATGATCTTCGCAGCAAGCAACCCTGCGATGCCGATACCAGCACTGATCAGGGTGGAAACCATTGCTCCCAGAAAAATGAACTTGATGACATTGGCCACCGTCAGAAACGGATGCCGGCCGCGGATGAATTTTCGGACCAGGAAAAAACCGGCCAGTGCCTCAAGCGTATTGCCGCCGCCGATGACGAGAGAGAGGGGCAGGGCTGTGGCGGGAGAAAGGCCATTGGATAAAAAGGTGAAAAGATTGGCGGCGAAAGCGCCGATGAGGATGCCGGGCCAGAGCCGGATGCCATAGGTAAAAACAGCGGCCAGAGCCAGGCCTGTCGGCGGCCACACCGGCGAGGCATTGGAACCTTCAAAGGCGAGGAACAGGCTCAGTCTGGCCAGAATGAAATAGACAAGGGCTGTTCCTTTGATCTTCTGCCATAGCGACAAACCGGCTCTTTCCATCATCATGGAATGTCCTGTTCTCTAACGGTTACAGTTGGCCCGTTAGATGCCTGCGTGACTTTCAGCTCCGTTCAGTGTGTCCTGAAGTCTGATTACATTCTTATTTGGAGCACTCAAAGCAATATAATTAAGATCTGCTCCTTCTTCAATACTCTTTATCCCTGCCTTCGTTGCTCGGCTGAGCGCGTTAAGTCCCTAAAATTTCAATTGATTTCCATCTATTAATCAATATATTCTATTGTATGACAGCGCAAATCATACATGCCTGCTCTCTCAGGATTCATCCTTCCCTTAAAGTTTTTTAAGCTTTTTTAAACAGCAAAACCCGGGGAATAATTTTGAAATTGATTAAAAATTTCCAGATAAAGGAACACATTGATTCGAAATTGATCGATGTGATTCTGGTTGCCATCAGCATTGCCACCTCTCTTTTGCTTCTGGCGGTTGCCGTTCGGGCCTTGTCACTGGGCTGGACCCTCCGGGAACTGATCTTCATCATTCTTGAAACCATCATCATCGGTGTAACGGTGTTACGCAACAGGTTCTCACCGAAATTTAAAATCACCCTGATTATCCTGATTCTGTTTGCGGCCGGAACTATCGGCCTGCTGCGTTACGGCCCTCTCAGTCCGGGTGTATTCTTTTATGCCATCATTCTTATTTTGTCACTTATATTCTATCCGGATACCATCTCCCTTTTTTCTTCAAGCCTTCTGTCTCTGCTGTTTATCGGGATCATCCTGCTATTCAGCCTGGGCATTGTAGATCCGCCTCATGATATTCTGACTCTGATGACCAGTATGTCTCACATTGCCACCTATATTATTTCCTTTCTCTTTTTCATTGTCCTGAGTACCTATGCCCTCTTTCTCTACCAGAAATCCATCCGGGACCTGCTGGACAAGGAAAAACTTGCCAATGAACAGCTGAATATTCTGGTCGAAAAGGCCCGTGAAGCCAATCGGGCAAAATCGGATTTTCTCGCCAATATGAGCCATGAGATCTGGACTCCCATGAATGCCATCATCGGCCTGACTGAATTGCTGACCAAGACAAAGCTGAATGACAAACAGCAGAATTACGCCGGAAAAGTTCTCATGTCCGCTAAGGGCCTGCTGGGCATCCTGAACGATATTCTGGATTTTTCCAAGATTGAAGCGGGAAAACTGACGATGGAGAAGCATACCTTCAATCTCGGTGAACTTTTTACAAATCTGTCCGGGATAATGGTATTTAATTCGGAAAAGAAGAATATCGACCTGGTCTTCGAATTTGATGAATCCATTCCGCACTTTGTGGTGGGTGATCCGCTGCGGCTGAACCAGGTTCTCACGAATCTCTGCAGCAATGCCCTGAAATTTACTGACGAAGGGGGACGGGTCGTTATTCGGGCCGAAAAGGAATCAGAAGAGCCGGATCAGGTAAAGATTCATTTTTCGGTAGCGGACAACGGAATCGGTATCAGTGATGAGCAGAAGAGCCGGCTGTTCACGGCTTTCACCCAGGCGGATGTATCCACCACACGGAAATACGGGGGAACGGGCCTGGGCCTTGCCATCAGTCAGCGCCTCGTCGACATGATGGGGGGCGAGATCCGGATTGATAGCGAAGTAGGGGTCGGATCCACCTTCCATTTCACAGCTGTTTTTGATATTGATCACGAAAGCGAAGCCATCGGGGAGGTGGCCGCGAGTCTGGACATGGATGAGATCAGTTCCCGCCTGAAAGGCGCCCGCATCCTTCTGGTCGAGGATAATGAGATCAACCAGGAAGTGGGCATGGACCTGCTTGCAGAATTTGAGATACAGTTCACGGTGGCCAATAACGGAGCGGAAGCGCTGGAATATCTGGAAAATAACGACTTTGATGCCGTGCTGATGGATGTGCAGATGCCGGTCATGGATGGCTACGAGGCGACGCGCCGGATACGCAGTGATGACAAATTCAAGGACCTTCCGGTCATTGCCCTCACTGCCAGTGTGCTCCGCGAGGAGGAAAGCCGGATTCTTGCCGCCGGCGCCGATGACCGGATCCTCAAACCCATCGATTTTACCGAAATGGTAAAAATTATCGCAAGAT
>JBJKQR010000018.1:0-182389 GCA_046735395.1 Fidelibacterota bacterium
AGCGAATTCCCACTGCAGCGAAAATGACGACTCCCAGGAACCAGCCCAGGTTTGTAGCTCCATCCGCGATGCCGAGCTGGGTCTGGGTGAAATGGAGATTTTCGATGAGATGATTTGTCCAGAGCGCACCCATGGCAGGCTGAAAATGAAAAATGAAATAAAAAACCATGATCCACAATACCGGTCCCGTATTCAGGCCTTTCCAGAAATTCTTTACCGATACACTGAGTGGAATGACGGCATTGCGGTCACCGGGCAGAAAAAGGACGACCGCGAGAACGGACAAGGGCATGAGCGCGAGCGTCACCATGAGCGTATTCATGGAGACATGATCGGCCACCCAGCCACCGCCTACGGCAGCCAGAATACCGGTTCCGTAAATGGCCGCCCAGCAGATGGCCTGATTCAGGCCCACGGCGGTCGCCTTGCTGAGTCCCTTCGCCTCCGCTTCCTCCTCGCCGTCGATGATGGTGGCCCGGTCCACAGCCACGTCGGTGGCCGCCAGAAGAACGGATAGGATGAACATGAAGGTGAAGAACATGAGAGGCCCGGCATCGAAAAAGGGTGTGAGCAGGTAAAAGAGGGACGCGGCGCTGAGCAGTGCCAGGAGGATGACTCTCGTCTTGCCGTAGGCATCAATGAAAAAACCGATCAGGGGTTTGAAGCTCCAGGCCAGATAACTCTGGGAAAAATAATTCTGCGTGGCGGCCTCGCTGAGGCCGAAATTCATCCGGAAATGTTTGAAAAATGGCTGGTAGGTGATGCCCTGAAAGGGGTTGGCCAGTCCCTGCAGAACATATTCCATGGCAAATACGAGCTTGATGGGTTTGATACCGCGCTGCTTCTTTTCCTCTTTCATCCGTTCTCCTTTTTCGGATGGATAAGATAGCAATTGCCCCGCGCCGTTGAAAGGCAAATCGGTCGGGCACCCGGTGAGCGAATTGTTGCGGCTGTCACACTGGGGTTTCTTTCAGAGAAAACAAATTGCCCCATTCGGAATTCGTTTCTAATTTCATGTCATTATGCCGGCTGCATGTAGTGAGATAGGGGTGATGTGGGGACAGCAGTACAGAAATCCCGTCTAATAAGAACGGGGCCATCATTCGACACGATATCAGAACAGACAAGAAGAATTCGAAAAGGAACACCGCAATGAAAATACAGCCCCGTCTTGTGAAGGATTTGCTGATCGCATTATTCCTGATGACAATGGGCTTCGAGGCCGGTTTATCCCAGTCATTGGAAAAGGAAAACATCTCCGTTATACCCTTTTCGGGCTGGTCGGGCGGAAATTCACAGGTTTACAGCAATTCCCTTACCGATAAACTCAGTTCAAAAATTATTAACAGTAATCGTTTCAATGTCATTGACCGATCACATCTGGAACTGATTCTGGAAGAGCAGCGCCTGCAGCTGACGGGCCTGATTGATGAGAATACAGCTATGGAAATCGGCAAGCTTCTCGGGATCCATAAGCTGGTTTTGGGTTCCTTTACCCGGAATACCAGTGAATACCATCCGGCGGAATATAAGGACGGGAAAAAGACGAAAGATGCCTATTATTCAGCTGAGGTCGATGCGGTGATCAAGATGCTGGACATGGAAACGTCCCTGTACCTCCAGTCTGCAGATGCTTCTGCCCCGGGCCGGGGTGCGACTATGGAAATCGCCTACCAGAATGCGATTGAGGCCATTGCAGATAATATTTTAAACAAATTTGTGGAATATTTTAAAATCGATGCCTTCATTCTGGGCGTGAACAAATCTGTCATCAGCCTGGATCGCGGGAGCGAGCTGGGTATAAAACCCGGGATGACATTTGGAATTTACGCTAAGACGAAAATGGAATATAAAGGCCAGCAGACCCTTACTGCGGATGATGCGCCCATCGGCTACCTGAAAATTACTTCAACTGAGCCCGGATCCTCGCTGGGAAAGCTGATCGGCGATTTTAAGGGGATACAGACCGGATTCCTTGTGAGAGAGTCGAAGGCCCAGGTCAAAGTGGAATCGAGAATTATTGAAAAGAAATTCAGCAAAATTATTATCAACGCGGGAACGGACGTGGGGATAAAAGTCGGATCCACGTTCGATGTCATAAAGAGGGGAAAGGATCTGATCGACCCGATTACACATGAAGTCTACGGAACCCGGACGAAAACGGTGGGACTGGTCTATATTTACGAAGCAGGCCCGGGCTTTTCCCGAGGAAAGATCATTGACGGGATTTATTCCGTCCGGAAGGATATGCTGCTGAAGGAAAGCGACAGAATCGCCGCAAAACCGGGCATTTCGTTCTCGTATGGTCTGGTCTCCACAACCTATGAAATGAACGGATATTCCGGACCTGTGAACGTGCATGACACATATACAGGCACCCACTATGTCGATGTGAATTACAGTACCATTAAATTGCGGAGCACGCTGGCGATGAATTACCAGCTGGATGTATATGTGCGGAATTTATTCAGCAATTATTACTTCGGCCTGAATGCGGGATATCTCCGTCCGAATAAATACATCAATGCCGGTAATTTCGGCATATATCTTGCGCGGCACCTGAGTATCCTGCCGGAACTTCTTTACCTGACTCCCCGGCTGGGGGGCGGGATCGCCTTTGCGGGCCAGACCCTCCCCAATGATCTGGTGAAAGAGATCAGTGATAACCAATCCACATCCCTCCGATCTCTGGGCTTTGATTCCTATGCGGGGCTGTCGGCCCAGATCAAGCTCGGGTCGGTTTTTATTTATTCTGAAGTCAGATACAGCTCACTGGCCTTCAATTCCTGGACCTACGATGTAAAAACCGGGGAAAAGGATAATAATGGAAATGATTTAACTGAAAGCATCGACGCTCCGAATGAAATAGTTCTGATTCATAATATTGCATTTCCAATGAATGTAAGAGTCGGAATCAGCTGCGAATTTTAATATCGGCTGTCTGCCCGTTCGCGGGTTTGTCTGAATTTCCCCGTATTTTCGAATATTTGTTTATCCCGTTGAACTGACGACTATCGTGCGCGTCAGGATTGGTAAATTCTTTACACTTGTCCGGGAATACTCTTCCGTAAGCCATCGCGCGGATGAGGCCGTCCTGATGTCCTGGGAATTTATAAACAGCTATATATTTCATATATTGGTATAATTAATAATTATCTGTTATCATAACCATTCATAAATGTATAATAAATTATTATAAACATGCCATAATAACCAATTAAGGACTATTTTAAATATTTTGACAGATCTGATTGGAATCGCCGGAGAGAAAAACGAATCCGGCGGGTCAGGCCCGGCGGTCATGGTTGAATAAAAATGAATTAATGAATTGTATTAATTGGGGAATGATTTGCGGGAAAAGGAATTTCAGCCGGCAGAATGATCCGGTGTGGGCTGGAGCATACCGAATCCGAAGCCGGTAAAACTGCCCAGGCCGGCCTCCAGAGCAAATTTCAGGATATGGGGCGAACCTTCCAGAATGACCGGCGCCTGGATGCCCTTGATTTTTATGGGAGTGGGATAACCCGGGATGTCCACGGTGATCAGTTTGGTGATCTTGCCCTGCCGCCGAAGCACATAGGCCGGATCAAAATAGATACTGAGTGCTTCTGATTCGAGAGCATCATCCGGATAATAATTATGGTAGCGCTCGCTCATGGTTCTGCCGAGAAACGCGGGAAGGTCATATTCGTGCGGGAGAGCGAACTGCAGGTGCGTGTCCGGCTGGGGACGCTGTACCACAAAGGGCGACAAGCAGGTGGCCCGCAGTGTCGTGGTTTGCATCTCGATATCTTCAACCTCGGCCTTGAGAATTTTCATCTTTTCACCGGCGAGCCTCAGAACTCCGGTTTCCATGAAGCCGTGCATCATGCAGCGGATGAGCCGGGTATCAGGCGATGAAATATAGAGAGTCAGCGGTGATTTCCGGGCCTTGATGCGATTATTGAAGATTCGGCGGCTGGGGATATGCAGCTGGGAAAAAGTGAATTCATGGTCCGGCTGGTCATTCAGCACCTGTTCCGGGTGGCTGCAGAAGCGGGGCTTTTCGTCAATGACAGCCTGAATGACGGCGCGGATGGCCGAATTGAGATTGATGGGAAGGTCAATTTCATCATATACGGGGAGCAATGTGACGGTCAGTTTCATTTGAAGGGTAATATATTTCACTGCGATCGGGAATGCAAGCGTCATAATGAGATGGAATCAGTCGTCATCTTCGTGCGATGGAAAAATGTTTTTTTCCTGTCGATAAAAGCCTATACTTGACACAGAATAGAATTAATGAATTGCTGAAACGGACAGGAGCAGAATGGGCTTCCGGGACAGATTGGCAGTGAACGCATGGTTCGGACATCGTCTGAGTATCAGCAAACGGGTGGTACTCTGGGTGTTTTTTGTCATTTTCATGTTCGGACTCATTCCGTCGCTGGTCTATGTTCAGCACGCCCGCCGAAGCTACCTGCATGAAATTCAGACAGAAATAGATGAATATAACCAGCGCAATGCCCGGGAGATGGATCGAAGTTTTGAAGAGCTGGAACAGTTCGGAGAGAGTCTTGCAAACAGCCTTATGGCCATGTACGAAGAAGTGCAGAGCAGCGATATGGATGATAAGGATCTGGTTCACAGCGATGGCGCCTGGCGCAGCACGGATCAGTTTTCTGCAGCCTTTCTGTCATCCCGGAGCCGTCTGACACCGGCGATTCGACACGATTTCAAACTGACGGAAATTTTATGGAAGCTCATAGGCCCGGCAGCGCAGGAGCACTTTTTTAATGTCTACATGATTACGACGGACAATTTCATCCGCATCTATCCTCCGGAATGGGCTCTCAGAGTGGAGGCAGATCATGATTTTTCAGATGATATATTCTATTACCCGGCCACACCCGAAAACAATTCCGGAAAAAAGCCGGTCTGGACGCCTGTATACTATGATACGCTCTGGGAACGGCAGATGTCCAGCCTGCTTCTGCCGCTCTACCGTTCCGACGGAAGCTTCAAGGGTGTGCTGGGTTTTGATTTCATCATGAAGAACCTGTATGATTTCACAGATCTGATCAACAGCAACTCATCGCTGTATCATACCATTCTGATGGACAGGCGTTTTACACCGCTGATTCCGGGAATGAAGGAGGAAACTCTTCCTGAAGACGTAATGGCTGACCTGCAGCGGCAGGATGTTGACTTATCGGATAATAAGACGATCTTCAGCGGTAATTTCATCTGTAATGCGCGGGCGGTGGGGCCCTTTCACTGGCATTTCTTCACCTATACACGCTATGAGGATCGGTTCCGCGAATTCAACCGCAACCTGTTCATGGTCTTTATCCTTCTGATTCTGTCATCAGCCGTTCTGGCAATCATTCTGAGAAACCGGCTCTACCACATCGTCCTGAACCGGGTGCTGCGCCTGAGGGATGCGGTCATGCAGGTTGAGGCCGGACATCCGGATGTGTATATTCCGGTGCAGTATGACGATGAAATAGGAGTTCTGGAGAGAGGTGTCGGGTCCATGGCATCCAGTATCCGGAGGCAGCTGAATCAGCTGAATGTGGAAATCGGTAATGTGCGGGAAGCCAATCAGAGCCTGGCCCGGAATCAGGAACTGCTGGATACGATAGCCAGTAAATTTCCCAATGCCTACCTGCTGCTGCTCGATATGAATTATGTGATACTGTACGCCGGAGGCCAGGAATTCGATATCCGGGAACATCCGGCACTCTATTACCGGAACCGGGCTTTTTCCGAACTGTTCGGCCGTTTTTCCAATTTTTTCTTTGCTGAACTGGAAAAGACTCTCAAAGGAAAGAGCCGGGAATTCAGTCTGGAAATGGATGAAAAACATTATCGGGTGAGGACGGTTCCCATTCAGAATGAGGCCGGCGACACGGATACCATGCTGGTGGTGGTGGAGAATATTACGTTTCAGAAAATGTTTGAAAATCAGCTGACCACTCAGCAGTATTATCTGGCCATTGCCCAGAAAATCGGCCGCATGGGAACCTGGGAATATGTGCCGGAGACGCGGGAGCTGATCTGGACGGATGAAGTATATGCCATATATGAGATGAAACCCGGCGTGAATCCGGATCCGGCGGATCTGCTGAAAATGGTTCACCCCAACGATCAGGATAAGGTGGACCGGTTCCGCAGCCGGTCGCTGCAGAACGGACGGCCCTATGATATTGATTTTCGTATCCTCTGCGGCCGGAAATACAAATGGATCCGCGAGATCGCGCAGGGAAATGAGGACCGTCAGGGACGGCGGACTCTCATCGGGGTGATTCAGGACATCAGTCCGATCCGGGAACGGGATGAGGAGCTGGGCCGTATTCATGAACTGTACCGGACGGCGATCCGGAATGTCCGCGGTGTTGTATATATCCGTAATTACCGCGAAGATCGTTATGAACTCATTGATGAGGCAATCTACGATATTCTGGAAACGGAAAGAGGGCCGGGCCGCAGTGATGAGATTACGCCCTCTTACCTGAAATCCTATATCAGGGAGAAACTTGTCACGGATCCGGATTATGCAGGTATGACGGATCCGGACCGCTATACGGAGGATTTTAAAAATGGCCGCCGATCCCGCTATTTTGCGGAACTGGAAGTGGAATTGCCCGGATCCCGGAAAAAATGGCTGTCCGACAGTGCCATCCCTCTCGAAATTCAGGATGGCCGGGTGATCAAGACGCTGGGTATCATTCAGGATATTACAGAACAGAAACAGCTGCAGATCATGTTTTATCAGACACAGAAAATGGACAGTATCGGCCAGCTGGCAGGGGGTATCGCCCATGATTTCAATAATATTCTTACTGCACAGAACGGATTTACGGCATTGCTGTCTCTGCATCTGAAGGGAGACAAGGAACGGCGCGTCCTGAGCCAGATCGAGTCGGGAAACGAACGGGCTGCAAATTTAGTCCGGCAGCTGCTGGCCTTTTCACGTAAACAATTGTACAAGCCTCAGCGTCTGGATATGAATGAAGGACTGACAAACCTCACCCGGATGCTGCGCCGGATGATTCCGGAAAATATTGAAATCAGCTATGAACTGGAGGAAAAACTGCCCTGTATCCAGGCGGATCCGTCACAGCTCGAACAACTGGTCATCAACCTCGTGGTGAATGCAAGGGATGCGGTGCGGGATGTTGCCCGGGAGAGAAAAATCATTCTGGTGCGGACGGTTTCGCTGGATATTGAGACCGAGAAGCCCATTTTTCATGACAGGATTCCTCCCGGAAGCTATGTGGTTCTGTCGGTGGAGGACCAGGGAATCGGGATAAATGAAGCAGATTTCGCAAATATTTTCGAACCGTTTTTCACGACGAAGGCAGAAGGTCAGGGGACCGGTCTGGGCCTGGCGACGGTGTTCGGCATCATCAAGCAGAACAGGGCCTGTATTGATGTGCAGAGCCGGGAAGGCCGGGGCAGCTGCTTTACCGTGTACTGGCCTCAGGATGAGAGTGGTCTGGTCATTGAGGAGGCGGCCGATTCCATTGACCGGCCTGTGGAAGGGGGAACGGAGTCACTGCTTTTTGTTGAGGATGATGAGCTGGCCAGGGTGGCGTACACGAAGAGCCTGGAGTCACTGGGCTACAGCGTGACCGCCACGGAAAACGGAGAAGAAACGCTGCAGATCTATGAAACGGATCCCAATGCCTATGATCTGGTGATCAGCGACCTGATCATGCCCAGATTGAGCGGTGTGGAGATGGCTGTGAAAATGCTGGCCCTGCGGCCGAATCAGAAGATCCTCTTCTGCAGCGGTTACAGCGCAAATATTGATACGGAAAATTTTCCGCAGATCGCTCATATTCCCTTCCTTCAGAAACCATTCACGGTGGAAGAGCTGAACGATGAGATCCGCCGGCTTCTGGAGTATGAGCCGCTAAATCCGCCGAATCAGGAATAAATTTCAAATACGATAAATTTTACAGGAATTCGGGCATTCATGAGCCGGACCTGTTTCAGCGGCCGGAAGCCCAGGTGACGGATGGGGGTCGTATCGGGAACAAGGAGTCCGATGCGCCAGCCCTGGAAATTAAATTTCAAATGGTGTCCTACTGCATTGAAGAATTTTTCATCAATGGGTTTTTCATCAAGCCGTGAGCCGTAAGGAAGATTGCTGACCAGCAGGCCTTTTTCGGCCGGTTTTTGGGTCTGGAAGAAATCCTGTGTTGATACAGTGATGGCATCCGAAAATCCGGCGGCTTCCGCGGTTCGTTTTGTTAATTCACTGAATTCGGCGCTGATGTCCGACGCCAATATGGCGTGGGGCGGGTTTTGCTGCATGGCCGTGACGCGTTTGCGGACGGCTGTCCAGAGCTTCGGGTCGAATGTTTTCAGCAGGGGCAGGCCGAAACGGTCATCGGCCCGGTCCAGTAGCGGGGCTTTCCGGGCGGCGATGCGGGCCGCTTCCACTGCGATGGTTCCGCTTCCGCAGAAGGGATCGTAAAAAGCCTGGTCGCCGCTATATTCGCAGATGCGCAGCAGTGTATCGGCCAGATTTTCCTTCAGCGGAGCCGGGTGTCCCTCGAGCCGGTATCCGCGCCGGTGGAGGCTTTCGCCGCTGGTATCCAGGCTGAGCATGAGACGCCGGCCATTCAGAAAACCGTGCAGGCCGATCAGGGCATTGGCTGAACTCTGTTCCGGCGTCGTCTGCATATAATGCATAAAGGTATCGTTGACGGCTTCGCGTATCTTGCTTCCGACCAGATGGGAGGGAATTTTTTCAATGCCGCCATGGCTGCAGGAAATGCCGATGCGGACGTCCGGGCCAAAGTATTCATGCCAGCGGATGCGGCGGGTCTTGTCAAAAATGATCTCCGGGCTCTGAGCTGGCACATCCTTGATAATCATGGACATGCGGTTTGCAAGGCTCAGTCTGAAATGAAGTTCGTAATAGAGCTCGGAGGACGCTTCGAAATAGACGACCCGAAAGTCTTCCCGGACATTTTTCGCCCCCAGGCTTCTGAGCTCCTCTGCGAGGTAGGGCGTCACGTTGTCGGGGCAGGTTGCATAGGCTTGTATCACTGTTTCCATCTGAGCGGAATTTATCCCGGAATGGGCAGAAATCAAAAGCAAAACAGGGGAAATTCCGTTGGAATTAGTGAGCAGAGTCCCCGTCGAGCCCACGTGGCTGTGCTGAAAAACATGCCGGAACAAAACGGATACGACGGAATTCAAGGGCTGTGTCCGGAAGAGTTCGGGCTGGTGGATGAGGACATAAATGCTTGTCATGACTGGAAATATGGAGACCGATGTCATTCCCATTCTTTACTTGAATAAGCGAATGAAAAGGTGTAATTTTGCGACCTGAATTCGAAAGAGATATGGCAAAATTTGCGAATTTGACAGCCCGGGCCAGCGTAACCATCATTGCGATCCCGCTCGCAGTCTGGATTCTGCTGAAGGGCGGAAGTGTTCTGTTAGCCTTTATCGCCATTCTCTCCATCATGGCCAATGATGAATTTCTGAAGCTTCAGGGATATCCGGGAGGCGCTCAGCGCATCTTCATGCACGCTCTGCAGATCGGCTTGGTCTGCGCGGCCTACACCTATCGCTTTGACGTCGCCGTGATCCTCCTGCTCATCGCGTTCTTCTGGAGTTCAAATAACCTGCTGCTGAGAAAGAAGCCCTCCTTTTCCGTTACGCATAATCTGAGCCTTGCGGCCCTGATCTATCCGGGGCTGACCCTGGCTTCGGTTCTGCTGCTGAGAGAGCTGCCCCTCCACATCGATTTACCGTATCAGGCCGGATTCACCATCATCATGTTTCTGCTGGCGGCCATCTGGATCTGCGACAGCCTGGCCTATTTCTTCGGTTCAGCCTACGGAGATACGAAAATTTTTCCCAGTGTCTCGCCGAACAAGAGCTGGGAAGGCAGCATTGCAGGATTTCTGGGCGCCCTGGCGCTGTTTCTGGCTGCATCCCATCTGGATCTGATTCCGGGGCTGGATTTCGCGGATAATATGGTTCTGGCCGTGATCGCCGGTGTCTTCGGACAGGTAGGTGATCTGGTGGAATCGAAGTACAAGCGGGAACTGGGCATCAAGGATTCAGGAAATATATTGCCCGGCCACGGAGGCATCTGGGACCGGCTGGACAGTATAGCCATGGCTGTGCCCATGGCCTGGGTATATCTCTACCTGAGATATGCCATCTTCTGACGGATGCTTATCCATAATTGAAAGTTTGACCGAATAAAAGAGGACAGTGTGGAAAAAGAGATTAGATCGATTCTGGCTACGGATTGTGGCAGTACGACAACCAAGGCCATTCTCATTGAAAAACAGGGGGATGAATACCGGCTTGTCGTGAGAGGTGAAGCTCCGACGACCGTTGAGGCTCCGTTTGAAGACGTGACCAAGGGTGTCCTGAATGCGGTGAAGGAAGTCGAGGAACTGCGGGGACGCAAGATTCTCAATGGTGATGATATCCTGACTCCGCAGAAGGGTGAGGACGGTGTGGATATATATATTTCCACGTCCTCTGCCGGCGGCGGCCTGCAGATGATGGTGGCCGGTGTGGTGAAAGCCATGTCTGCCGAATCCGCGGAACGGGCGGCCCTCGGCGCGGGTGCCATCGTCATGGATGTGATGGCTTCCAATGACGGACGTCTTCCTCATGAAAAAATTGCCCGCATCCGCCATCTGCGTCCGGATATGATTCTCATGTCCGGGGGGATTGACGGCGGCACCATCAATCATGTGGTGGAAATGGCGGAACTCATTCACGCGGCCAATCCTCAGCCGAGACTGGGAATGAATTACAAACTGCCGGTGATCTATGCCGGAAATAATAAGGCTGCGGGCGATATTGAAAATAACCTGAAGGAACAGACGGATCTGAGCATTGTGCCCAATATCCGTCCCGTACTCGAACGGGAAAATCTCGGGCCGGCCCGAGACAAGATTCATGATCTGTTCATGGAGCATGTCATGGCCCAGGCGCCGGGCTACCGCAAACTCATGGATATGACCGATGCTCCCATCATGCCTACGCCGGGCGCTGTGGGATATATCATGCAGGTTATTGCAAAAAATGAAAATATTACGGTTCTGGGTGTGGATATCGGCGGCGCGACCACGGATGTCTTTTCCGTCTTTAAGGACCGCGAGCTGGGCGAACCGGTCTTCAACCGCACCGTGAGCGCCAATCTCGGTATGAGTTATTCCATTTCAAATGTTCTGGCGGAAGCGACGCTTCCCAATATTCTGCGCTGGGTGCCCTTCGTCATTGATGAGGTGGATCTGCGCAACCGTATCGGCAACAAGATGATCCGGCCGACCACCATTCCCCAGTCCGTGGAAGAGCTGAAAATTGAACAGGCCATTGCCCGCGAGGCTCTGCGGCTCAGTTTTGTCCAGCACAAGAGTTTTGCCGTGGGCCTGAAGGGAGTGCAGAAGGAACGGACGATTTCCGACGCCTTTGACCAGAGTTCCTCCGGTGATACGCTGGTGGATATGATGGATCTGGATCTCCTCGTGGGCAGCGGCGGTGTGCTGTCTCATGCGCCACGCCGTCACCAGTCGGCCAAGATGATGATCGACGCGTTCCTGCCGGAAGGCATTACCATGCTGGCTGTGGATTCCATTTTCATGATGCCGCAGCTCGGTGTGCTCGCATCCGTCCATGAGAAGTCGGCGACGGAAGTGTTTGAAAAAGACTGTCTCATCCATCTCGGCCACAATATCAGCCCCACCGGGCCGTCCAAGCCCGGCCGCGACTATGTAACCATTCGGCTGACGCTGCCGGATAATCAGCCCTGGGAACGGACCTTCAAGTATGGTGAGATGGGCCTGGTGGAAGTTCCCTACGTGGATGTGCCGGCGGAAATCATTCCCGCCAAGGGCGTCAATGTGGGTGCCGGACCCGGACAGGCGATCAAATCCACGCTGCGCGGCGGTGTTGTGGGTATAACCATTGATGCCCGGGGACGAAATCCCTTCGTGCTGCCGGAAAACAGTTCCGAGCGGGTGGCCAAACTTCAGGAATGGAGTGCGGAACTGAAAGAATTCACCTTAGATTGATTTAAGATAACAGGAGAAAAACGAATATGGCTCATGCATATACACCGGGATTGAAGGTTGTAGCCCGCACCGTTGTGGAAAAAACGCGTCGTCTCCCTCTGAAGGGGACCGTCACCGTGAGTGAAGGCGACAGCGTGGAAGCCAGTGATGTGGTGGCGACCACCAACCTTCCCGGAAATATACAGCCGCTGAATGTGGCAAATCTGCTGAACCTGGAACCGGCAGATCTGGACGACGTGATGAAGAAACAAGCGGGTGACAGCGTCACGAAAGGCGAAATTATCGCCGAGACCGCCGGACTGTTCGGATTTTTCAAATCGTCTGTAAAATCGCCCATCGACGGAACCATGGAATCCCTGTCGAAAGTAACCGGCCAGGCCATTATGCGGGAAGCTCCCGTTCCGGTTTCCGTCAATGCCTATGTGGACGGACGGATCTCGGGGATCATTCCTGAAGAAGGGGTGGTCGTGGAAACCCACGCGGCCTTCATTCAGGGAATATTCGGTGTGGGCGGTGAACGCCGCGGTGAGCTGAAAGTTGTGGTCAGCGCTGCGGATCAGCCGCTGGATGCCTCACTGCTGGACGAAAGCTGCCGTGGCAAAATTGTGGTCGGCGGATCCTACCTGACCTATGAATCCTACCGCAAGGCCGAGGAGCTGGGTGTTCTGGGCATTGTCATCGGCGGGTTTGATTACAGTGATATCAAGAAAATCGTGGGATATGACATCGGCGTGGCCATTACCGGCCAGGAAGATCTGGGAACGACGCTGGTTCTGACAGAAGGATTCAGCCGTATTCAGATGGCAGGGCAAACCTTTGACCTGCTGACGAAGCATGACGGTGAAATGGCCTCCATCAACGGTGCGACACAGATCCGCGCCGGCGTCATCCGTCCTGAAATCATTATCAGCCTGAAGGATCAGGATGCAGGAAGCGAAACCCGGGAACGGGAAATCAAACCCATGGATATCGGTACCGTTGTCCGCATCATCCGTCACCCCTATTTCGGCCTGCTCGGTGAAATCACGGATCTGCCCCATGCGCTCCAGAAACTGGAATCCGAGTCTCTGGCCCGTGTCGCAAAAGTCCGCATCTTTGATCATGACAAGGAAGTCATGCTGCCGAGAGCAAATCTGGAGATGATTGAGACTGAATAGGGCGGATGCTCCTGTTCGGCCTCTGCAATAGATTTAAGCATGGCGACAGTGACCTGGAAAATCACACTGGTCAGGCGGAACCCTGCCAAAGGGGTGGCCGTTCTTCTCTTTATCATTGTTTTATCCGTTTTTACCGGCATGCTCACGCAGAGCGCCCTGATGACCCTTTTAGCGCTGGTGGTCCTCAGTGCATCCGTCGCCCAGTATTTTATTCCGGTGACCTACGACCTGGATGACAAAGGGGTGAAGATCTCCATGCTGCTGCACCACCGCTACCGGGAATGGGGGGATTTTAAGCGTTGGGAAACGGATGGTAAAAGTATTAAATTGCTGACCATGAAAACGCCGTCCCGGCTGGATAACTATCGGGGCTGGCTGCTCATCACCGAGCCAGGAACCCGGCAGGAGGTAATGAA
Source organism: Fidelibacterota bacterium (assembly GCA_046735395.1). GTDB lineage: Bacteria > Fidelibacterota > Fidelibacteria > Fidelibacterales > DSDE01 > JBJKQR01. The sequence continues at coordinate 13,618 of JBJKQR010000018.1, forward strand.
TTTGGTTGGAGAGAAGCTGAAATGAGCGATGTGTCTCTGCATGACGGAGTACTCAGTGATGAAGAGGTCTTCAACAAACTGGCTCAGATCATCGTATCCCGCGGCATGACCATTCCGGCGGTCATGTTTCTCGAAACCATGAAGCCCCTGAATTTTATCGGCGCTCAGATTCTTGTTTTCTTCGGCCCCTTTCTGGAATCCTTTTTCCCGGGCGAACAGTATTACCGCTTCACCGAACTGATGGAAGACCGGAAGAGCGTCGAGATTTTATTGCAGAAAATTGAAGAAATGGAAGATAAAAAGAAGGCCGATGACATTGCGCGTAGGGAGTCTTCACCCCGCCGCCGGCCGAAATGGAAATTTTTATCATGGAGGAAATAATGCGCAACATCGCACGTCTATGCATTCTGCCTGCAGTATTTCTCGTATCGGGAATGGCCCTTGGCCAGACTCTGAGTATAGAGGCAACTGCAGACCGAAGCAATCCGCATGGCCAGAAAGTCATTATCAATCTGACTGAACAGCCAGGCGCAATGAAATACACGGTGTTTGAATCCGATGCGAACGGCGTCTGGCAGCCGGTTTACGAACACACGTCAGCGGACTTTTCCGGAGGACGGGTTTCGGATACAGTGAATATCGAGAACAACACGGCAACCTATTTCAAAGTCGAGGCCAGTGAGGATGACGGATCCGTGATTGCGACGGCCCAGGGTGCGGAAGCGGTGGTTACCAATGCAAGATGGTATAATTCCAGCCGTACGAATATGCTGATTGCCATTCTTTTTGTATCGGGCATGGTCCTGTATTACATTGAAAAGGCAAAGCGGGCCGAATCCATTTATCTGCGTCCCATTGCCGGCCTCAAGGCTTTTGAGGAAGCGGTGGGACGGGCCACGGAAATGGGAAAATCCGTGCTCTATGTTCCCGGCATCCAGGACCTGGATCAGGTGGAGACCATTGCCGGTATCATTATTCTGGGACATGTGGCAAAAATGACCGCGCGCTACGAGACAGGGCTGAATGTACCGGTGTCCCGCTCGCTGGTGATGGAAGCTTCCCGGGAAATCGTCCATGAATCCTACCTGGGCGAAGGCCGTCCGGATCTCTTCAATCCTGATATGGTCCACTATCTCACGGATGATCAGTTTGCCTTTGCTGCCGGCGTGAACGGGATCATGCTCAGAGAAAAACCGGCGGCGCTCTTCTTTCAGGGCAAATTCTTTGCCGAATCCCTGATTCTGGCTGAAACCGGGAACAGTATCGGCGCCATTCAGATCGCGGGGACGGCATCTCCGGCCCAGATCCCCTTTTTCGTCACCGCCTGCGATTACACGCTCATCGGTGAGGAATTTTTTGCGGCATCGGCCTACCTGGGCAAGGATCCCAAACTCATGGGTTCCATCAAGGGCCAGGATATTGCGAAGGCTGTTATCATGATTTCCATCGGACTCGGTGTGCTGCTCCAAAGTTTCGGCTTCACCGCGTTCCGGGAATTGTTCAAAGTGTTATAAGGGGGAAATGAAATGATACTGAAACGTTTTATACCTTTGATGATTGTGTTTGTGGTCGGGTTCATTACCCTGATCAGCTGGTTTATTCCCCATGAACCCTTTGGCAGTCTGGAAATTCACTCGACACAGTGGTTTGATATCATCGCGAGTTTTGCCATGATTCTGGGAGCGCTGAACCTGCTGAAGCTGCAGGGGACGAAGGTGCTGCGCCGCCGCAAGGGCTGGGGCTATTCAGCAGCGGCCATTATCAGTTTTTTCATCACGCTGGTCTTTTCCTTCATGCTGAAGGGCGGCTATCATGTGGTGATCTATGATGCGGGCCAGAATCCGGAGGCGGTGGTGTCCGAAATCGCCACGACACTGGAAATGCCGGTTGGCGCCGCGACGGCCCAGTACGGAAATCCGGTGGAAGAAGGCAAGATCATTCAGAAATATTATTATACCATGGGCAGCGCGCTGGAGCTGAAGAGCGATCTGGAAGCCAAGGGCGCCCATGTGGCCGTTCAGGACATTCCCTGGGGCGGCCATCTGCAGGGTCAGGGAACCTATTTCAACTGGCTCTTCACCTATGTGTTCACGCCGCTGTCCGCGACCATGTTCGCGCTGCTGGCCTTCTTTGTCGCCTCCGCGTCCTACCGGGCCTTCAAGATCCGGAATGCGGAAGCAACGGTTCTCCTCGTGGCCGGTGTCATTCTCATGATCGGCCGTGTTCCTCTGGGACATTTTCTCACGAGCTGGTTTCCCTCATGGCTTCAGTGGCTGCACCTGCCGAATCTGCAGGAATGGATCTATCAGTATCCAAATGTGGCCGGTGCCCGCGCCATCATGATCGGAATTGCCCTCGGCCTGGTCGGAACCTCGCTGAGAGTGATTCTGGGAATTGAAAAATCTTTTATGGGGGAGAAGTGACATGAATACATTTCTGGAAAAACTGGACCGCGTGGACCGCAGAGTCATTTTTCTCATCATCGGCCTGGTCGTCATTCTGCCGCTCATCTTCCCCCTGGGGCTGCCGGTGGAACCGACGCAGACGACCATTGACGCCTTCGATGCCATCGAAGCCATTCCCCCGGGAGGCAAGGTGCTGGTATCCTTCGATTACGGCCCGTCAACCAAGCCTGAAATTCATCCCATGGCCATTGCCGTTCTCCGTCACCTCTTCAAGGAAGGCCATCCCGTCATCGTCATGTGCCTGTGGCCCGACGGCCTCTTCATGTCGCGGGAAGCACTGGATCAGGTGGCGAACAATGAATTCAATCTGACCTATGGAAAGGATTATGTCAACCTGGGTTACCGTCCGGGAAATGAAGCCATTATCAAGGGCATCACCCAGAGCTTCGAGGCAAATTTCACCATGGATGCCTTCGGAACCCTCATCAGTGATATTCCGGTCATGAAGGGCGTGGATAATATTGATGACATTTCCTTCATCGTGAATCTGTCCGCCGGTTATCCCGGTTCAGTGGAATGGGTGCAGTACGCTGCGGATCCTCACAAGATTCCCATGACCAGCGGCAATACCTCGATTCAGGTGAATGAAGTGCTGCCCTATGTGAAATCGGGACAGATGCAGGGAATTATCGCCGGAATGCCTGCCGCCGCCGAATATGAGGCGCTGGTGCGGAGAAATCATATTTCCGATCTCCCGGGAGAAGCGACCCGTTCCATGGACGCCCAGTCCATTGCCCACCTCGTGATCGTACTCTTCATCATTCTGGGTAATGTCTCCTATTTTGTCAAACGTAAAAATGAAAAGAAATATTAGGAGGTTGTGAAATGCAGGAAAGTATTTTAGGAGCCTGGGTCGCCTCGTTTCTCACGCTGGCGATTTTTTCGTATCTGTACAATGACAACCCCTTCTATAAATTTGCCGAACATGTCTACATCGGTGTGTCGGCGGCTTACTGGGGAAGTATTGCCTTCTGGAACCAGATCGTTCCCAACATGTTCGGACGACTCTGGCCTCAGGCGGACCCGAACACCCTGACCGGTTTCAATGTGGTCTGGTATAAATTGTATGCCGTTTTCCATTTCTTCAGTGATAATATCTTCCCGGAGAATGGAATCAACGCAAATCATCAGCAGAATCTGTTTTACATCCTTCCCTTTCTGCTCGGTATCTTCATGCTGCTGCGACTGGTTCCCTCCATCGGATGGCTCAGCCGCTGGTCTCTGGCCTATGTGGTGGGACTTGCCGCCGGCCTCAGAATGTACGGTTTCATGAGTTCCAATGTTCTGTCCCAGATCTACGGAACCATTCTGCCGCTGCACGGCCACGCCGGTGATCCCTTCTGGACTCAGGTCGGAACAGTCATGAACAATCTGGTGATCATCGTGGGCACACTGTCCGCGCTCTACTATTTCTTTTTCTCCATGGAGCACAAGGGCATTTTCCGCGGTATCAGCCGTGTGGGAATCTATTTTCTGATGGTTTCCTTCGGCGCCAGTTTCGGTTTTGCCGTCATGGGCCGTATCTCCCTGCTCATCGGACGCTTCAATTCGCTCATCGAGTTTTCCAGCGGTAAGTTCGGATACGCTTCCCTTGTTCTGCTGGTTCTCATGGTTGCGACGCTGTTTATTCTGTCCCGAAAAGATCAGGAGGATGGCACGGAAAGCTGATTTTCCCGTCACATTGCTGAATATTTAAGGGAATCCGACAGGGTTCCCTTTTTTTATGAGTGATGGGTCTTCCGTCTTCGTTTCGCTGCGACAGTAATCGAGTAGCGAGTAGCGAGTATCGAGTAACCCGTGACTTCGACGCGCCAGGCGGGCAGCCCGTCTTCGTTTCACTACGACGCGGCAAGAAAGGCATAAGGATCAAGGCGCCAGGAGCCAGGAACAAAAGAGGAACGGTGATATTCCATAGCAGGACAGTTTCTCGTTTCTTCCTTAACCTCAACCTTATCCTTAACCTTAACCTTCCTTCGCGCTCTTTGCGGCCTCTGCGAGAAACGTTCTTCCCCATCAACCCGGTTGAAAGAAGCTGGAAGTTGGAAGTTTGAAGCTTGCGTCGCCGGAGGACCGGCTCCTGAAACAGCCCTGCAGGATTACACGTTGATATTCCCGGGATTGCCGGCTTTTAAAGCAGGGCAAATTCTCGTTTCTTCCTTAACCTCAACCTTATCCTTAACCTTAACCTTCCTTCGCGCTCTTTGCGGCCGGCATTAACCCCGCTGTTTTAAGCGGGGCGAGAGACTTTCTTCCGCATTAACCCGCCAACCACCCAACCCTTCAAAAAGTGATTGTAAAATCTATACCTTATTAATAAACTTGATAAGGAGAGATTTTTGTGAAGATCATCATTTTGATTTTGTCGCTGGACCGGGCGCAGCACAGCGGCCTTTCCGCCGCTTTGCCCGGGACCAAAGCCGGAGGTCGGTCATGAAGGAGCTGGAAAAACAGGTTGAAGTTCAGAGTTTCCTGGCAACGCTTCTGTCAAAATTCGTCAGCCTGCCGCCGGAGGATTTCGAAGGGCTTGCGAAACAGGCGCTGGGGGAGATTGGTCAGTATTTTAAAGCGGACCGTGCTTATATTTTAAATCCGAATGCGGAAGGAAGCTCGTTCTCGCGCAGCCTGCAATGGCTTCAGAATGAATCGGCATCCGCCTCTGAAGAGGGGCCTGCCCTCAGTGAGCGCTTTCCGCTGTTGGCAAAAAGCTTCCGGGATTTTCACCATTATTACATTGCAGATACGAGCCGCTGCAGCCGGAAGGAGCGAAGTGACTGTGAAAATCTGAAAAAAGACGGAGTGGCAAGTATTTTCGGGGTGCCGGTCGTTCTGAACCGAAAACTGGTGGGCGCCCTACTCATTGACTGGACGACAAAGCGGGCGGAACTGAGCGATGAGGATCTGCTGCTTCTGAAAAATGTGATGAAAACTCTGGCGGGATTCCATTCCTCCAAGTACAGCGATGATCAGCTGCGGCAGATGTCCACGGCCATTGATCAGAGCCCGCTTTCTGTTCTCATAACCACCCTGGATGGAATTATCGAGTATGTGAATCCCAAGTTCACGCTGGTCACTGGATATACCCGTGAGGAGGTGCTGGGCAAAACACCGCGTATTCTTAATTCCGGTGAGCAGAACCGGGAATTCTACGAGAATCTGTGGCAGACAATTATCCGGGGTGAAACCTGGAGAGGTACTTTTCACAACAGGCGTCGGGATGGGAGCCTCTTCTGGGAAGATTCCTCCATCGGGCCGATTCGCAACAAGGACGGGGAGATCACTCATTATCTGGCCTTTAAGGAAGATATCAGTGATCAGATCCAATCTGAACAACGGTTCAGGACACTGTTCCGGCAGAATGAAATGCTGCTGGATTCCTTCCCCGGCATTCTGATTCTCCTCGATAATGCGGAACGGATCCTTCGCTGGAATGAAGAAGCAGAGCGGGTGTTCGGGCGGAAAGAAAAAGATGTGCAGCTTTTTTCCATCCGCAGCGTATTCAATTCGCCGGACACGGGAAAAATACTGGCCCGGATCATGCTGTGCGGAGAATCAAAACGGCGTATTTCACTCGAGGATATCAAATATACCCGGCCGGACCGGAAAATGGGGCTTCTGAACATGAATGTGACCCCCCTTTTGCGGGGAAGCACGGATATCGAAGCCTACCTCATCACGGGTGAGGATGTGACGGAAAAACGGCTGACGGAGGAAAAACTGCGTCAGTCTCTGAAGCTGGAGAGCATCGGGCAGCTGGCCGCGGGGATTGCCCATGAAATCAATACTCCGGCCCAGTTCGTGGGTGATAATATTTACTTTCTCGAGCAGAATTTCAGGAATATCTTCGCCTTTCTCGACAGAGTTCACGACAGTCTGCGCAGCAGAGAAGATGCGGAGGCACAGATCCTGCTGGAAAAGATGAAGGTCCTGGATCTGGATTTTCTTTCTACCGAAATTCCCAAGGCGCTTGAACAGTCGCGTGAAGGAATCGTCCGGGTGGGAAAAATCGTCCGCGCCATGAAGGAGTTCAGCCATCCCGGACAGAAGGAAAAGATGATGACGGATATCAACCGCGCCGTGGAGAATACGGTCATTGTCACGCGTAATGCCTGGAAATACGATGCGGAGCTGGAACTGAAGCTGGATGAGAATCTGCGTTCGGTCTCCTGTCTGCCGGATAAATTCAACCAGGCACTGCTGAATATCATTATTAATGCGGCAGATGCCATTCGGGACATGCGCAATGGAAAGGGGCCGATGGGGAAGATTACCATTCGTACAGGGATGGCGGGTGATATGGCTGAAGTCCGCATCAGCGATACGGGACCGGGAATTCCGGAAAATATTCAGGAGCGGATCTTTGATCCCTTTTTTACAACCAAGGACGTGGGCAAAGGTACTGGCCAGGGCCTGGCCATCGCCTATGATTATATTGTGAATAAACATGATGGGGCTATCCTGCTGGACAGCGAAGAAGGGCGTGGGAGCAGCTTCATCATTCGTATTCCCGCCGGATCGGATTTACGGAAGGACAAATTATGAAAAACATTCTCTTTGTGGATGATGAGGAAAAGGTCCTGGATGGACTTCGCAGGATGCTGTATTCGCTTCGCCAGGAGTGGGATATGGGTTTTGTACAGTCTGCAGCGGAGGCATTGGAAGCACTGAAGAAAAAGGAATACGATGTGGTGGTGTCGGATATGAGGATGCCGGGTACGGACGGGGCCGAATTGCTGGAAATAGTCAAACAGCAGTATCCGCACACGATCCGCATCATTCTTTCAGGATTTTCCGAAAAGGAACTGATCATGAAATCCGTCCGCCCCTCGCACCAGTTTCTCACGAAGCCCATTGACGCGAATAATCTGAAAAAGGTCATTGACCGGGCGATCCGGCTTCACGCGATTCTGCGCAGTGAAAAGATCAAGGATGTGATCAGCCGCCTGGAAAACCTTCCCAGTATGCCGGAAATATATACAAAGATCATGTCGCTGCTGGCGTCGCCGGACACCTCCATCAAGGATATCGCTCTCCTCGTGAAAAAGGATATGGGAATGACCGCGCAGGTTCTGAAACTTGTCAATTCCTCCTATTTCGGATTTTATAAGAAAATTACGGATCCGGTGGAAGCGGCTGTTCTTCTGGGGATGAATACGCTGAAAACCCTGGCGCTTTCCTATAATATCTTTTCCCGGATTCCGGATGTGCACTATGAGGGATTTTCCTACCATCACCTCTGGGAACACAGTACGCTGAGCGCGGTAATTGCCCGTGATATCATGCGGCAGGTGAGCATGGATGAGCACGATGTGGATGATGCCTTTACCGCCGGATTCCTTCACGATATCGGTTTCCTGATCCTGGCGTCCACCATACCGAAAACCTACCGGGAAATACTGGAATTATCCGAAAAGGAGGGAATCCCGATCTGGACGGCGGAAACGCGTATTCTGGGCGCGAATCATGCGGAGATCGGGGCATACCTGCTGGGACTTTGGGGGTTTGATGACAATCTGGTGCATGCCATTCTCCATCATCACAAACCTTTTGAATATGACGAGGGAGGCAGCAGTCTGACGTCAATTCTTCATGTGTCGGATGTGCTGTCGCGCCAGCATGTCTGCGTGGAAGGCCCCATGGCCTATCATATCCCGGAGGAAAAATTCCGCCCCAACGGACCCTTTCATGGTGAATTTCTGCGCTGGAAAAAAATCGCGGACCTGCGGACTGAAAATGATAACTGAAGCCGTGACATCGAGATACAGCTGATAAATTTGCGGTAAAAGCGGATGGAAACCCTGCGAGAGGCCATTCTTCCTGCCGACCCGCCCGCTTACTGACCATCCGACCGTTTTCATCATCAACATCCTGCCATTCATACAGGAATTTCGTACATTCCGGAAATTATGGAGACGCTGTGGATAAAATAAAGAATACGGATCTGAGCGGAGACGGATTTCAGCGCAGCGGCCAGATTCTGGCCCTGGATTTTGACGGTGTGGTGGCGGACAGTATCCGGGAATGTCTGGTTGTCGCCTACAATGCCTTTCATGAAAAATCCCTGATCCGGAATCTGGAGGACATGAATGAGCGGACAGCCGGCGAGGCGCGACGCATCCGGAATTACATCCGGCACAGTGAGGATTACCTCTATATATTCCTTGCGCTGCAGGACGGCGTGCGCATTGAGGATCAGGATGAATTTGACACCTTCAGCCAGAGCCGGGAGAGCCGGCGCAGGGGCTATCGCGAGGCGTTCTATCAATACAGAACGGATCTGCTGCAGCGGGACCGTCCCCAATGGCTTGCTCTGAACCCCCTTTTTCCGGGGATGAGTGAATTTCTGAAGACCTATGAAGAACTACATCAGCTATATATTGTATCGACGAAAAAGAAGGAATTCATATGGGAAATCCTTCAGGAGGCCGGAATCCGATTTCTGCCCGATCATATCCGGTCAGCCACGGCGGAGGTCAGCAAGAATGACATATTGAACGAGATTGTATCCGAATCCGGCAAAGAGGCTGCCAGCCTGCATTTCATAGATGATCAGGTGGATATGCTCAGACACGCGCAGACAGTCGGAGTGCACTGTTATCATGCCGGATGGGGCTACTGCAGCGAGGAACAGAAGGCTCTGGCCCGGCAGCTGCATATTCCGGTGCTGGCCCTTGATGAATTTTATACCCGTTTTTCCTGAAAATCAGATTGACAAATTTTTAAAATAATTGATGAAATGGACTGAAAAACCACTTCAAGTTCCGGAATAAGTCTTGATTCCGGACAGGGTTTTTGTAATTTCACCGTGCTGTGAAGAGCAGGATGAACATAGCAGGCTCCGGCAGGTAAAATGAAGGCACGAAACAGGAAATGGAATATTGCCGAGCGTACCGTATTCTGGTATATGCTGGTAGCCATGGCCTGGATCATATTTTCGGATAATCTCGCGGCGCTGATTGCCCGGGATGACGCACAGCTGGTATTCATATCTTCGCTGAAGGGTGTGATGTTTGTCGTGGTGACCGGCGGTCTGCTTTACGTGCTGCTCCGGCGGCAGCTCATGGAACTGGTGACGCTCAATCGAAACCTGAATTCCACGCGGATACGGCTACAGGCCGTCCTGGACTCGGCGCCCATTGCGATAATGGCTCTGGATCCGCAGGGAAATGTGATCGTCTGGAACAATGGCGCCGAACGCATCTTCGGATGGAAGAGCGAAGAGGCCGTGGGAAAATTTCTTCCCTATCTTCGTAAGGATGAAACATCACAGTTCGAAATTATCAGGGATCAGATTATCCAGGGTAAATCACTTCACAATGTGGAGATTCGGCGGCATAACCGGGATGGCCAGGAAGTGGAATTAAGCATCAGCGTGGCTCCCTATCGGGATGAGGACGGGAAGATTGCCGGAATTCTGGCCATTGGTGAGGATATAACCCAGACCCGGAATCTGAAGATCGAGAATGAAAAGCTTTCCCGGCAGTTTTATCAGGCTCAGAAAATGGAGAGCATCGGTCAGCTGGCCGGTGGGATTGCTCATGATTTCAACAATCTGCTGGTTCCCATCATGGGATATGCACAGATGACACGGTCAAAGATCAAGGAAGACCGGCATCTCGATGCCTATCTGGCCCAGATTGAGAAAGCTGCAGAACGGGCCTCAAATCTGACTCGACAGATCCTGGCCTACAGCCGGCAGCAGGTTCTCGAAATGAAGAGTGTGGATCTGAATACCCTGATCGGTGAATATCAGAATATGCTGACACGCATCATCGGCGAAACGATAAAGCTGGATTTTATACAGCATGGAAATCTGAAATCTGTTCTGGCAGATGCGGGACAGATTGAGCAGGTTCTTCTGAATCTGGTTGTCAATGCCCGGGATGCCATGCCCGACGGCGGAAAATTGATTATTGAAACGGATATGGTTACGCTGGATGAGGCCTATTGTAATGATCATGATGGTGTGAAACCCGGCGATTATTGTCTTCTTGCTGTCAGCGATACCGGAATGGGCATGGGGAAGGACGAGATCGGGAAAATCTTTGATCCCTTTTATACTACGAAGGAAAAAGGGCAGGGAACCGGATTGGGTCTGGCCACGGTATTCGGGATTGTCCGTCAGCATAACGGGCATATCTGGGTGTACAGCGAAGCCGGACAGGGCAGCACTTTTAAAATTTATCTCCCCGTGTCACAGAATGAACTGGATACGGATACGGAGGAAACCGAATATACGGGAACGATGGAAGGACACGAGACTATCCTTGTAGCAGAAGATGATGTTGCGGTGAGAGAGGTTGTCCTGAATAATCTGATGGAATATGGATACAATGTTCTGGAGGCCTCCTCCGGAAAGGACGCGCTGTCCATAGTGACCGAACTCGATGGAAAAATCGATATATTGCTGACCGATGTGATCCTGCCGAAGATGAACGGAAAAGAATTGTACTCGAAAATATCAGAGAAATATCCGGCAATCCCGGTGCTTTTCATGTCCGGATATACGAATAATGTCATCGCCCATCACGGGGTTCTGGATGCCGGTGTAAACTTTATTCAGAAACCGTTCCGAAGCGAAGATCTGCTCAGGCGGCTGCGTCAGGTGCTGCAGAGCAGTAACTGAGACTTAGGCCAGCAGGGTTTTTTCTACTGAATTTTTAATTTTTCGAATAAAATCACGTTTCCAGTGTTTGCCCAGATGCTTCTCGGCAAGCCAGACGATGAGATGTTTTCCGGAAACGGAGACGGATTCGTTGATTTTTGACAAACCCATGACGCAGGACGGGCAGGCCGTGAGGACCTCCTGATGTGAGGCGGTTGAACAGCTGCGGATATGATCAAGTTTTCGGTCGCGGAGCGTATTGGAGATGTGAGGTGTGGCCAGGGCCATAGTCCCGCCGTCACCGCAGCAGTTCGGGGGAGCCTGGGCTTCCTGTCCGATGAGATCCACGAAGATCTGCTGGTAATTATCCTCCCTGAGAGAGCTGTGACAGGGTTCATGAAACAGGACCGGATCCGTAGTCTCAATGGGGCTCAGCAGCCCTGTATCGTGAAGATAGGCACTCACATCCCGCAGACGGCTCTCTTTGAATATATTCTGCAGATCATAACTTTCCAGCATTTCATAACAGGTTCCGCAGCTGACAAGGACGGCTTCGATATTCATATAATCAGCCAGATAGGCAATACGGTGAAAGCGCAGCGTATTGTCGGCCTTGATCTTTTCAGCCCGGATGATATTCCCGGATGCTTTATATGGATAGCCGCAGCAGCTGTATTCGGGCGGAATGATGACGCGAACACCGCTTTCCCACAGCATGGCCAGAGCGGCGATGCTGATATCCGGAAACATCCGTTCCGATCCGCAGCCGGGAAAATAAAAGACGGAATGGACCAGGTCCGAATCAGGACGGACGAAGGTGTAGAGCATGTTCCGGTCACGAAGTCCCAGAATTTCGCGCAGCGAGGGTGAGCCGGTTTTCGGAAAGCGCCCCCGAAGGAGGGCGGCTGTGTGTGGTATGATTTTTTCACTGAAATGGCGGAAGGGGCGATTCAGGGCATGGGCCAGACGCTGGGCATTGAAGGCGAAGCGGAAGAGAGCCCAACGCCAGAGTTTTCCCGTGAAATAGCCTTTACTGCTCAGAAAACGGTAGCTGAGGGCCGTGGCGAGGTGACGCGGTGCTCTTTTTCGCTCGGTCATGAGCCGGCGTATTCTCAGTGTTACCTCTCCGAAATCGATATTGACAGGACAGGGGAGCTGGCACTTATGACAGAGGGTGCAGTGGCCGGCGATTTCGGTGAGTTTTTCGAAATGGCGAAAACTGAGCTGTTTGGACGTGAGCACATCATAGAGGACCGCCTCAATGATCAGTCCGAGAGCGAGAATTTTATTCCGGGGGTTGTAAAGCATATTCCCCTTGGGGAAATGGGTATTGCAGACGCCCTTGCAGCGTCCGCAGCGCACGCAGTTTGCAATGGATTCGGAAAGACCGTGAAGATCCATGGCTGCGAGGGCAAAGGCCTCGATTTCCAGAAGATTGAAACTGGGTGTGTACACATGGTCAAAGGGGAAGTCCCGGCGAAGCTTTCCCGGATTGAATAGATCTTCCGGATCCGCCTCCGCCTTGTAAACGGCGTAATCACGGAGAATATCGTCATCGAGATATTTGAGTTTAGTGATACCGATCCCGTGTTCACCGCTGACTACGCCCCCCAGGCGCCGGGTTTCGGCCATAATCCTGTCTACGGCATCATTGGCATCCTTCATCATCTGCGCATCGGATGATAGAACCGGTATATTGACATGAGAATTTCCGTCACCGGCATGCATATGGGTCGCAATCACGATTTTCCGGCGCTGCTCGCGGCTGAGCAGGTCACGGAAGCTTTTCAATACCGTTTCATGATTATGGAAAATGCTGATGAATTCATCCTGAACCTGGCTCTGAAAGGCCACGATGTCCGGATTCCGGCCCAGAAGCTTGAAAAGCGGGCCTGCGGTGGGGTCCGCCTCCGGGAATAAATCGACGGAGGGCGAATCGAGCGACTTCAGGCAGCGAATGTGCAGATCCTGCAGGGTCAGAAGATTTTCGCAGTAGCGATCCAGTTTGCCGCGGGGAAATTTTTCCAGTGGATAGGCGCTGAGACTGGCGGTGAATTTGAGAAGCAGTGTCAGGAGATTGAGCTGATTCTGCAACTCTTTTTCAACATTCAGACGATCGATGAAATCGGTAAAATCAGGCAGACTTTCGAGAGGAATGACGATGTCTTCATTCAGCTTGAAGGCATTGGTATGGCGGGCAATGGCGCCCAGGTTCTTCCTGTCCTTCCAGAAGGCAGTGCGTTCTGCGCTGCTTTCGGCGATAAAGGCTTCGGTTTCGTAGATTTCCATCCGCTTCACGATGTCCTGACAGGCGCTGTCCAGTGCCTCCGGATCGTGACTTTCCACATCGATGATCAGGACGGCCTTGGGATTCTCGCGGCGGCTGCCCTTGTTGTCATAACCGATGGCCTGCACGTATTTATCGTCGAAATGCTCCAGAGCCGTGAGAACGACGCCGTTCCCGGGGCTGAACTGTTCGCGGATTTCCACGATGGCCCGGGCGGCATTTTTCATATCCGAACCGAAAAATTCCAGACAGAGAGTCCGGGCGTGGCTGAAGGGTTCGTACAGCACAAAGCGGGCTGAGCTGATGATGCCGTCCCCGCCTTCCTTCTGAATACCCGGGAGGCCTTTCAGGGCTTTATTGGTAATATCCTTTCCCAGGCCTTTTCGGCGGATATCGCTGCTGTGCAGATCAATGCTGTGGGAAAAGCGTTCCGTATCCGTATCATGTAGGCGAAACACGTCAAAACTGACCTTGTCACCATCGTGGATTTTACGCCAGGGATGATCACGGCGGCGAACGATCAGAGTTTCCGCGTCCGCATTGATAATGCGGAAATCATAAATATTGTCAATGCATGTGCCCCACATGACACATTTTTTACCGCCGGCATTCTCGGCAATATTGCCGCCGATGGTGGATGCCCAGGCCGATGTCGGGTCGGTGGCAAATACATAACCGGCTGCCGCGCAATGTTCCGCAACCGTATCGGTGACGGCTCCGCTTTCCACTTCAATGACAGGACGGGGCACTTCTTTCCCGGATATCCACTGTATGTCACTGATTCGGGAGAGTTTTTCCGTATTGATGACAACTGTATCATGATGAAGGGGAATGGCGCCTCCGGTCAGGCCGGTTCCGCCGCCACGGGCAATGATGTGCAGGCCGGCTTTCCGCGCCTGGCGAACCAGGCCGGGAAGTTCCTCAACGCGATCGGGATAGACGACACATTCGGGGTAGGCGATGCGCCAGTCCGTGGCATCCGTCGCGTGGGTGACGAGATGAAAGGCGGAAAAGCGGATATTCCGCAGTGCCGTGGCTGAACCGAGAGCACGCCGGATGCTTCGTTTCCGCTGTTCGAACCGGTCGAAGCGCAGATAAAAACGGTCCAGCGCTTCACGGGTGCGGGCCAGGAGACGGGAAACCCGTTCCTTGTTGCCCGCATGACGCTGAATCGTTGTCAGGCGTTTTCGGTGGGAGCTGCGCAGAGCACGCAGTTTGGATGGATGATCTATGAAATCATAGAATACGTAGGGGTTGCGGTCAATGAGAAAAAGATCTCCGTAAATTTCCAGCAGCATTTTTGCGCTGCGGCCGGTAATGCGCTCGTCCCGCAGAGACTCAAAAATAGACCATGTTTCTGCATCGGCATAGCGTACGATGATTTCCCTGTCTGTCAGGGACGTGTAATTATAGGGAATTTCCCTCCCCGGGATCTGATCTGTCATGCTCAAAAGATACAGCGATTAGGGAACTAGTGAAATGCTTTTCTCTTAAAAAGTAAGATTCCCGAACCAACTTGTGAATACCTGCTGTACGAATGATAAGAACGGTGTGTTGCGGGAGGGTTAGCGGGCTGGCGGGTTGATGCGTAGATGAGTTGACGCGTAGACGGGTAGATGAGTAGATGGGGAAGAAACGGAACATGTAGAGCGGTAGAGTAGTAAAGTGGTAGAGTTGGGAAGAAACGAAGAAGCTGCCCCTATGGAATTTCACCCTTCTTGAGGCCTACTCGCTACTCGTTACTCGATACTCGTTACTGTCGAAGTGAAACGAAGACGGGCTACTCGATACTCGTTACTCGCTACTAAGCGAAGTGGAACGAAGACGGGCGGATCAGGTCCGCAATGACATTTGCGCAAGGATTTTGTGATTCCTCTTTGTTTTGGAGCATAAGAAAAACAGGATTTTAGAGAAGGAGCGTTTATGAATTTAAACAGGGTCGCAGTGCAGCCGTTAAGAATCTATTCGGCCTGGCTTTGCAGGCATCGAGAGATTCAGGCGGAACGGAGGCCCTGTCCCTGTTTTTCTTCAGCTCCTGATTCTTTTTGTTTCTTTTTCTGATCAAGCAGAAAAAGAAAGAGGGATTTGGATTGATCAAAGTGTTGACGCGTAGACGGGTAGACGAGTAGACAGGGAAGAAACGAGAAACTGTCCTGCTATGGAATATCGCAGCACCCTCTTGATATTTTCTTCCCTGCCGCGGCGTAGCTGAGCGAAGCGAAACGGAGACGGGCCTGCCTCCTGGCGACTGGCGTCTGCAATCTGTTCGCCACTCGCTTGCCGCGTTGAAGTACTCCGAAGCCGCCGAAAGGTGGCGAAGGAGTACGAAGACGGGCTACTCGATACTCGTTACTCGCTACTAAGCGAAGTGAAACGATGACGGGTTCCTCGATACTGGCGCAGCGAAACGGGCCTGCAGCCTGAAAATTGTATCTCACGCGGGCAACACTGTCGTGTCGGCTAACGACAGCTTTGGACCTATCACAAATATAGGTAATGGTAAATCATATTAATTTACAATGTGTTAGGATGCTGTTGGAGTTTGGCATGTGTCTTGAACTACCAGACCTGAACAAATGAAAGGATGAGTTATGAAAAAACGGATTGCGGCACTTCTCGTGGTGGTTTTGATCATATTGAGCGCCTGCGGGGCAAATAAATATATGATCAAGGATACGTCGGAATACAATACGGTGACAAAAATGATTCTGGGTGACTGGAAGGTGAAGACCTTTCTTTCCGGTGATGAAAACATGATGGATACCGTATATAAAATGGGCGGTGAGGCCAGTCTAAGTTTCACGGATCGGTCGATCAAATTCGCCTTTCATGTGGACAAAGCCCTGGTGGATGAACGGTCGAAGGACTGGCTGGATCAGTGGCCGAGTATTGTGGTGAATGATTACCGGGTGACGGTGACCGGAACCTGGAGCGTGGATGAAGTGAGCGGTGATCCCACCTTCTGGTTCGGCGATAAACCGATGGTCGATCTGGAACTGGACGGCAGCGGTGAAAATTTCGAAAGCTTCTGGGCCTGGGAGAAAACAAAGTTTGCTGCGACAGCAGCGACAGCGCAGAGCGATTTCGGCGGGGGGCTTGCCGGCCTGGCCATGAATAAGATGGCGACTTCGGCGATGAAAAAAGCAACCAAGACAAGCTTCTATCCCAAAATGCCCTCATCCGCTCTCGGTTATGACATTCAGCTCAGTGCTGATAAAAGCAATCTGAAGCTGATGAGAAAAAATAAGGTGATTTGGGAATTCGAACGTTAGGTTTCCCCGGACTATCGAAGAAAAAGGCTGCCTTTCGGCGGCCTTTTTTTTTGTATGGAAAAAGTTAAACGTTTCGGATCATATTTCGTTGTGACAGGAATCGAGATGTGTGCTGTTTGATATAAAATAGTTGTTATAAAATATAAATGTAATAACAATTAATATTTACAACCAGACATTCGCGGCCCGGAGGTTCTGAGTTAATGAATGCCGAGTGATCTGGTTGCGGCCGGCCTGTGATTCGGGGCCGCAGAACCCGTTTTGTAAAAGAAATGCAGTTAAATCGTATAATTAGTATTAAAACTGAAATAATATTAGCATATAATAATTATTATATATAATGATATATGAATAATATTCTAAATAGCCCATTATAAAGCAATATTATTAAAATATGTACGATAATATGGCCGATTAAAACAGTCTGCGAAGGACGCAGGAAATTTCATTCGAATCAATATTCCACAAAGTTAAAAGGCGGGCTGAAGGTCGCTAATGCTGTCCCAGTCTGCATATCGCGGATTTTGATCGAATCCATCGCTGTGCCTTTCATTTTTCCCATATACAACGCTAACCCAGCTGAATATATCTTTTTTGCCTGCATAATTTCCAAAAACTTCCAAACCACAGGATAGATGGCGACTCTGTTTTGATCCGGATAAATCATTAATTTTTCATCCCGGACCATTTTTTCAAACTCTGCGTTGTCTTCTTTTTCCAGGTATGGCTGATTCAGGGTTGATTCAGAGGAGTCTGATGACACAAAGGCTATTTATAATGATGATGAGACAGTGCCTTCGGGAAAACAATAAGGGCAATAATGATGACAGCGTCTGCCAGTACGGATAGGACATACTTCCTGTTGAGGCGGGTCCTGTTCTTGGTCGCAGTACCACAATGCGGGCAGGTCTTTTTCTCTGATATCACGCTGTGACTGCATTCTTCACAGGGTTTCAAGGTCATGATTTTTCTTCACTAAATTTTGTTGGTACATCTACGTTTTCCTTAGAAAACTGTCCAACTTGAATATGGGCACATCCGAAAGTAAAAAACTCTCATGCCTCACCAGACCATTTCAAAAATTCTTAACGAAACAACAAGCGCAGTATCATACTATTTAAGCTGAATAATTGCAACGTAAAAGAGAGCATTAGCCCTGGTGCAAGAAAGGGAAGCTTTCGCTTCCCTTTCTATCTGTATTTCAGTTACTTAGTATCTTCTGTTCGTTGACCGGAACTTCTTTTTTTACCGTCTAATATTTGTAGTGATAATATTTGTGATAATAGTAATAGGACCCGGTCATATTATTGGGATTCACGTTATTGACGACGGCGCCGAGGAGCGGAGTCTTGGACTGATCCACGAGGCCCTTGGCGTAATTAAGCAGTTCCTTGTAGGTATGTCCGGAGCTGACTACGAAGAGCATGGAATCCACGAAGGTTCCGACGACGGTGGAGTCGGTGACGGCGATGACAGGCGGAGCGTCGTAGAAGATGCGGTCAAAACGTTCGAGCAGGCCTTGATGAAGTTCCCGCATTTTATTGCTGCCGAGCGTTTCGCTGGGATTGGGGGGGATATTGCCGCTGGGAATAATGTAAAGATTATCGAACTCGGTCTTGTAGATGATATCATCAAGGGATACGCGGCCCATGACGGCATCGACCAGCCCCGGAACGCGGTTAATCTTGAAGAGCTTGTGTACCACCGGTTTGCGGAGATCCGTATCGATCAGGACGGTTTTGTAATCCATCTGGGCATAGGCGAGGGCGAGGTTTGCGATGGTGGTGGATTTTCCTTCGCCGGGACCGCAGGAGGTGACGACGACGGAGCGGATGCGGTCTTCCACCCGGCTCAGTTCAATATTGGTTCTCAGTGTACGATAGGCTTCCGAAACGGGTGATTTACTGTCGAGATTGACAATAAGCCGGCTCTGGAAGTTCGTGACGAATTCGTCGCCGCTTTTTTCCGCGGCCTTCTTGCGCAGCGATTCTGTATCCATGGACGGCACCATGGCCATGACGGGGAATCCGGCCTTCTGCACATCTTCCTTGCTCTTGATGGTATTATCGAGAAATTCACGGATGAAAATGATGCCGATGCCGAGGCCGAGGCCGAGAAAACCGCCGAGGAGAATGTTCATCTTTTTCTTGGGCTTGATGGGGAATTTGGCCGGGACAGCTTCATCGACGACGTACACATTGCCGATCTGGCTGGCTTCCGTGATACGTGATTCCTCGAAGCGCTGCTTCATCATGAGGTAAAGTTTCTCATTGACCTGCCGGTCCCGTTCGAGGCGGGCATAGGCGATGACCTTGACCGGGAGTTTTTCCAGTTCACCATTATAAAAGTCCACGAGCCGCTTGTATTCCAGAACCTTGGCATCATTGCTGATCTGTTCGGTCTGCAGCCGGACAATATCCTTGAGCATATCCTGATTGACGCCCATGGGGTCATCCGGGCCCGGGACATAGCCGGAGTTGAGCAGACGCTGCGTTTCCGTATTCAGACGCTTCTTGTAAATTTTTATCTGGTCGGAAAATTCCTTGTACTGGGAGGACTTCTCGTCATATCCCTGCGTTTCGACCTGAACAATTTTTGATTCCAGATCCGCGATTTTGAACTGGAGATTCAGAATGAGGGGATTGGAGGTCTGGATTACGGATTTGAGGAGTTCCTTTTCCTTGACGGAAAGCTGGTCTTCCAGATATTTCAACTGTTTCAGAATAACCTGTTTTTCCGCTTCCGCTGTATTGTAGACAGATTCGAAATCAGAGAGTTTGGTGATGAGTTCCTGAGAGGCGACGTCCAGATTGACCACACCCTGTCTCTGCTGATAAGCCTGCAGCGTATCCTCGCTGGTTTTCAGATTACTTTCAATTGTGGTCAGCTGGGTCTTGAGAAAGTCCTTGACCTCACCCATGGCGCCGCGGCTGCGTTCCAAATCCAGATCATAATACTGCTCGGCCATGACATTGACGACGAGAGCGGCTTCTGCAGCGCTTTTTGACTGATAGGTAATGCGGATGGCCTGTGTTTCCCGGATCGTGGAAATATTGATGCTTTCCTGAAGGTCCGTGGCCAGATCCCGGTTGATTTCCGCTTCACTCGGGACGCGTTCAGTTGAATCACCCTGGTTCCCGAGCAGGAGAAGCCACTGTGTAAATTTTTGCAGCGGGCTTTTATCTTCCTGATCCTTTTTCCGTCCGCCCAGCACAAAAAGGCTGTCCTGTGCATGAGATTTTTTCAGGGCTGCAATAGTCCGTTCCGCAAGTTTGCGGGATTTGACGATCTCCAGTTCATTATTGACCTTCATCTGATTTGAGCCGAAGGGCGACATGAGATCGAACATGCCGGCGGCGGCATCCCCGGAATTTTCGATGAGCAGAAGAGTAGAGGATTCATAAATTGGATCGGTGGTGAAGGTGTACCAGGCCGTTGCCGCTATGACGAGAATGAAGGAAAGTACGATAATCCATTTTCCCTGAAGAATGATCCGGAATATTTCCTGTATATTGATTTCCTCTTCTTCATCAAAGCGCGTATATGGATTCTGAGGGTTTTGGTTCATTTTATTTCCTTGTCAGTTCAAAATTCAGCCACGTAATATAGGAAATTATCCAAAGTGGCGCATTCAATTATTTTTCACTTCCCGCAGGGAGATGCCGGAGCGGAAAAAGTATATGGTACCGAGAAAAGTGATGGGGATGAAGCCGGCGAGATGCATCATGACGGCAAAGGCCAGTGCCTGCGACTTGTCCACGGAGAGAAAGGTGAGGATGGCAATGAGGCCGCTGTGATAGGTGCCCAGGGAACCGGGTGCGGAGGGTATGGACACGGCGAAGGTCGAGGCCGCCAGCACAAGCGCCGCATCCGCAACGGAAAGATGAAATCCGAAGGCCTGAAAACCGATGAAGTAATGGCATCCGTAGATCAGCCAGAGAAAAAGGGATGTGGAAATGATTTTCCAGTAATCGTCCATTTTAAACAGCGCGGCCAGTGACAGATGGAATTCCTTGAGCATTTTACTGACGGGACTGGTTTTTTCCGACAGGTAGAGGGTGATCCGATAACTGTTGCGCCGATAGAAAACGAGAAGAATGATCAGGAGGAGAATTACGATCAACAGGTAGTACCGGGTTTTTCCGGCCCAATCCGGCAGAGCGGCGCCGAAGGACATGATGAGGAAAACGGCAAAAAAGGCCAGCAGATCCAGAAAACGGTCGGCGACCACGGTGGGAACGAGCTTTACCGTACCGATACCCGTAAAGCGGGCGGCGACATAGGCGCGAAGCAGTTCACCGAGGCGAAAGGGCAGTACATTGTTTCCGAAATATCCGATCATGACGCTTTTGTACAGAGGATACACGCGGGTCTGCCCCAGGGGCTTGATAATGTACTTCCAGCGCAGCGCCCGGACATATATGGACAGAACCATGAGAACCATGGTGGAAGAATACCAGGCGAGGTGGATATAACGAATCTGTTCGCTCACCGTGTGCCAGTTGATACCCCAGAAGGCGTATACTACGGCAATTACAGAGACAGCAAGTCCTGCGTAATTCAAGATGCGGCGGGTATGCTTCATAGGGCGGTCAACTGAAGGTTCGTTTGCTGATCATGGCCAGAAATTCACTGCGGGTTTCCATGTCATCATGAAATTCTCCGAGCATGGCGGAGGTGGTGGTGAAGGAATTCTTCTTTTCCACACCGCGCATCTGCATGCACATATGCTGGCCTTCCACGACCACTCCGATACCGATGGGATTCAGGATGCCCTGCAGTGCGTCGGCAATCTGCTGAGTCATACGCTCCTGTATCTGCAGCCGGCGCGAATACATTTCAACAATGCGGGGGATTTTGCTGAGTCCGATCACCTTACCGTTGGGGATATAGCCCACGTGAGCCACACCGAAAAAGGGCAGCATATGATGTTCACAGAGTGAAAAGAAATCGATGTCCCGGACTACGACCATTCCCTGTGAACTTTCATTGTAAATGGCGTCACCCACCACGTCATTCAGGGTGAGATGATACCCTTTGGCGAGAAATTCCCAGGATCGGGCGACACGGTCCGGTGTCTTCAGCAACCCTTCCCGCTCGGGATCTTCCCCGATTTCAACCAGAAGCCGGCTGATAATGTGCGATATGTTTTCCCTGTTTGTCATACAGGAGTCCTTTCTATGACGAATTTTGAGGATAAATCCTCATTTTCCGCAACCTCCACAGAGATGAGATGAACAGGCTGAGGAAAACTGTCCTTGAGTTTATTATAGATAAAGAGACACAGATTTTCCGTGGTCGGCAGATGATCGCTGAACCAGGAATGCGCCTCATTAATATAGTTTGTATCGAATACCTGCAGAACCTGCCGCGTCACCACATCGTCGATTTCATTAAAATCCATCAGCATGCCCGAACCGGGATCAACCTGTCCCTGCAGGCCGATGATCAGAGAGAAATTATGTCCGTGAATGCGTGAATAAAGGCCGTATTTCTGAAAATTGGCATCCTCAGACAAGGAGTCGTCCCAATATCGATGGGCAGCAGAAAAGCAGCATTTGTGGTAGAGGGTATGCATACCGCTCATTCTCCCCGGTACACGACCCAGTTGTTGTCAGTTTCCCAGAGTCTGATCTCGTGGAGCATGCCCTCGGGTAGCAGGGTTTGAAGTTCTTTCCAGATGCCGACAGCCAGGTTTTCGGATGTGGGGACAATGTCCTTCATGAAATCTGTATCATAATTGATGAATTTGTGGTCCAGTTTTGAAAGGATCCTGTCTTCCAGCAGTTTTTTCAGATCCTTGAGATCAATGATCATTCCCGTATCTCCGGGGATCTCACCCTTCACGGTCACTTCCAGCGTATAATTGTGTCCGTGTCCGTTCTCCCAGCTGCACTTTCCGTAGGTTTCGCGGTTTTTTTCATCGCTGAATCCGGGATTTCGCAGTATATGCGAGGCGCTGAACTGCACCTTTTTAGTAAGATATATCATAATTATTCCAGCTCAGGCTGAATTTCCAGCCCTTCCTGAATCATTTTCTCCTGAAGTTCAAACCGTTCCCGGCAGTTTTTGCAGTACCAGAAACCTTCGGATAAGGGGAGTTCCTTCAGATCGTCACTGCTGCCGCAGAAATTGCACACTTCTCCTTCAGGAGCTTTTTTTGTCTCCGTTTTCATGCTGTGAATTTATCGCCTTCTCTCAGATATTACAACTGCTATTCGGGTTGGCAAAGGGTTCCTGTGACCTGATCCGGTATGCGATGCCAGGTGTCTCATTAAAGGAAATATCAGACTTCGGGTCCCTTCTCTGTGACGAAAATGGCATGGGTACTTTGAAGGGATACTTGCCATGCGGCTGCTATTTGGATAAATTCGCGCATGAATTTCAGCACCGATATGGTCGTCCCGCGTGGATCAGGGAATGCGTTTTCCTATTGTATCCGCATTGTGAGGGATGAGCGTCCGGTATTATTGGGAAGTATCCCGGGAAGGAAAGGACACCCATGCGAAAAACTGTCGCTGCCCTGCTGTCAATTGCACTGATGATGAGCTGCCAGACTCAGTCCGACAAAGATAAACAGATTATGGAAACAGCAAAAAAGCTGGCTCAGAGCTTTGTTATTGTGGATACGCATATTGATTATCCCCTGAAACAGGAACGAAAATTTCTCAATCCTGAACTGCTGGATACGACGCGGAATTTCGATATCCCCCGTGCAATGAAGGGAGGGCTGAACCTGCCATTTTTTGCGCTCTATATTTCCCCTCATCATCAGCTGGACGGAACATCATATCAGGCTGCAGAGGATGTGTTCGCGGTGATTGATAAAATGAAGGACCACTATTCGGATTCGCTGCAGCTCGTCACCAGCGCGTCAGATTTCCGGAAAAATTTCGAAACAAATCCCCGGAAAGTATACATGGGTCTTGGAATGGAAAACGGGGCGCCGATCGAGAAGGATCTGAGCCGTATCAAAATGTATTACGACCGGGGTGTCCGCTATCTCACGCTTTGTCACGGGAAGGACAACCAGATCTGCGACTCGTCCTACGACAGCACACAGACCTGGCAGGGCCTCTCGCCCTTCGGCCATCAGGTTGTGGCCGAAATGAACCGCGTGGGGATGATGATCGATGTGGCCCATGTCTCCGATTCCACTTTTTACCAGGTCGTGCGCGAAAGCCGGGTTCCGGTCATCGCCACACACAGCGCCTGCCGACATTTTACACCGGGTTTTGAACGGAATCTGAGCGATGATATGATCCGGAAACTTGCACAGTCCGGCGGGCTGATCATGATCAATTTCGGGTCCACCTTCGTTCGCCCGGAAATCAATGCCCAGGCCCAGGCCGGTGAACGCTATGCGGAGGAGGAACGGGTCAAGCGCGGCCTTACCGAGGGCGATCCCGAATACC
Organism: Fidelibacterota bacterium; assembly: GCA_046735395.1. Taxonomy (GTDB): domain Bacteria; phylum Fidelibacterota; class Fidelibacteria; order Fidelibacterales; family DSDE01; genus JBJKQR01. The sequence continues at coordinate 37,659 of JBJKQR010000018.1, forward strand.
GTGCGCTGGTTAAAGCCTACCGGGAAGCTCATCCGCTGCCCCTGGCCGATGTGTCCGACGTGGCCAGGAATATCGTCTATGCCGTAAAACTGGCCGGGATCGATCGTGTGGGTATCGGATCTGATTTTGAAGGCCTCGGCAACACGCTTCCAACCGGTTTGACCGATGTGAGCATGTATCCCAATCTACTTGCGGAACTGCTGAAGGCCGGTCTTTCGGAACAGGATATTAAAAAGATTTGCGGTGAGAATTTTCTGAATTATTGGGAAAAAGTGCAGGAAGCCGCGGGCTGAGAAGGCCCTCATCTGCCCGGTATTACCGGCTTCTGAGTTTTTCCACACAGCAATATTTTACATGGAAATGGGAGAATTTTAGTAGTATCTTCCTCCGCATGATTCGTATTTACGGACCCCTGACAAATGCAGTTTCAAGATAAAAAATCAACCACATCTCACCATCAACCGGACGCTCATATACTGAATCAGCTGTATCTCTCCAATATACAGCGGGGAAAGCTGTTTTCAGTTTTTATCATGGTAATTCTCTTTCCTCTGTTGTTTCTGGATTATTTACGCTTTCAACCCCTGACCGGGGAAATGTACCAGGGCGGCCAGCTGGTGTTCATCGGACATCTCTTTTCCTTTCTCCTCATCGTGCTGTGCTTTCTGCTGGCGCTTCGCTACAATTCCCTGGAACGGACGGGTGTGACACAGCGCTACCGGGTGGCGGTGAATACTCTGCTGTATCTGCTCCTGATGAGCACGACACTTGTTTCGGCCGGAGATATCATGATGGGAACGGGTATCGCCAATTATCTCAGTGCCATCATGCTGTTCTCGATCCTGGTCTATTTCCCGCGCTGGTTCAGCGTTTTCTTCTTCTTTTCCATGACTCTGGCGCTGAGCGTATTTATCCATTATGTCGGGACGGATCGGGACCAGATGCTGACCAATCTGTATGTGTATACCTTCATTGCCTTTGCAGCCTCCCGCTACATGTATTACATGAAGAAGAATGATATCCGGCTTCAGGCGGAACTGGATAATTCCCGAAAGCTGTACAAGGCTATTTTCGACAGTTCGCCGGATCCGATTGTAATCCACGATGGTGAGCGCATCCTCAATGCCAATCAGGCCACGGCACGGGCGCTCGGAGTTCCGTCCACAACGGAGATCATCGGCAGAGATCCCTTCCTCTTTGTTCATCCGGAGGATATCACGAAAAGCAGTTCGCGGGTTATGGAAATGATCCGGACCCACAAGGCGCTTCCGCCGGAGGAATTCAAGTTTCTGGTTCAGGGAAATGAGGAACGGACCGTTATTGCCACACCCATGCCCATTATCTATCAGGAAAAACCTGCGATGATGGTCAATTATCATGATATCACGGATCAGAAGAGGGCTGAAAATGTTGCCCGGATCAGTGAAGACCGCGCCCATCTCCAGCGCACCGCCATCGCCCGCCTGGCCGTTGATGAAAATCTGGATGAAGGGCCTCTCGAATCCTCCTTTCAGAAACTGACGGAAACCGTGGCAAGTGTTCTGTCCGTCAACCGCTGCAGTATCTGGCTCTTTGACGAGGATCGCTTTCTTCTTGTCTGCCGCGATCTCTATGATAATATTCAACAACAGCACAAACTGGATTCTCCTCTGACCGTTTCGGATTATCCCCGCTATTTCAATACCCTGTATAAGGAAAACCTGCTGGCCACTACCGATGTGGCCAATGATCCGCGGCTCATCGATTTTAAGAAGCCCGGAGATGAAAATCAGCCGGCACGCTCCATTATGGATTGTGCCATTAATATGGATGGCCGCCTCATCGGTGTTCTCTGCATGGAGACGTCCGGGGATGATCATGCCTGGCTGCCCAGTGAGGAAGCATTTGCCAGCAATATTGCCTCCCTCGCCGCTCATATTCTGCTCAACAAAAAGCGGCGAGCAGCGGAGAAGGCTCTCGAGGACAGCTATAAGGTCTCCGAGATTATCAACGATATCCTCAGGAAAGTCAATTCCACCGGATCCATGGATGAATTATTTCTGACGGTCCATCAATCGGTCAGCCGGCTTTTCAACGCACAGAATTTCTATATCGCCCTGCTGAACAAGGAAAAAACCCGAATTCATTTTCCCTATTACCGTGATGAGATGGACAAGTGGCTGGAAGAAGGCAGCGAAAGCAACGATATTGATGCCGGGGATTCCCGGTCTCTGACGGCGCAGGTTGTCCGGGAAGGCCAGGGAATGCTTCTCGATGATAAGGCCATCAATGAAAAATTTGCGGACTCGAATGATCAGTTCTACGGCAGCCTGCCTCTACAGTGGCTGGGTGTGCCCATCCGCATTCGCGAGGATATCATCGGCGGAATCGTAGTTCAGAGCTATAATAACCCGAACCAATATACACCTGCGGATAAAACATTTCTGGAGACGGTGGCCGAATCCATTGCTCCGGCCTTTGAACGGATCATCGCGGAAACAGCGCTGCGGGAGAGCCGTAAAAAATATCAGGATCTGTTTGAAAAATCCGCGGATGCCAATCTCATAATTGAAAACAGTGTTTTCATAGATTTTAACCAGGCCGCACAGGATATGCTGCAATTATCAGCGGCGGACAGGCATAAAAAGATACATCCGGCCGATATTTCACCTGCAGCCCAACCCGATGGAGAAAATTCATTGGAAAAGTCTGAACGGATGATGCAGCTGGCCATTGATAACGGGTCAAATCGTTTCGAATGGATACATGTCCGGGGAAACGGCGAAGCCTTTCCGACGGAAATACTCCTGACCGCTATTTATCCCGAAGATGGTAAGCCGCTCATTCATACCGTGGTGCGGGATATTACCGAAAAGAAGAAGACCGAAGAGGCCATGCTGAAAAGTCAGCGTCTGGGCGCCATCGGGGAAATGGCCTCAGCCGTCGCCCACGATTTCAATAATTCCCTGCAGTCCATTTTCGGAAATCTGGAACTGGCCACCATGTTCCAGAAACTGCCGGAAGAACTGAGGCAGTATCTCCACAGTATGAAAACGGCTGCGGAAGATGCGGCTACCCGGGTTCAGCTGCTGCAGCGCTTCGGCGGAAAAAAACAGAGCCGGAGTGTATATGGGCTTGTGGATATGAATCAGGTCGTTCAGGATGTTATCCTCCAGTCCCGGCCGCTCTGGAAGGATCAGGCTGAGAAGAATGGAATCGTTATTACTATTGAAACCACGCCGGGCAGCATCCCGCCTGTTACCGGAAATGAGGGTGAACTCAGATCGGTATTGTACAATATTGTCAAAAACAGTACGGAAGCCATGCCCGAGGGCGGAAGCATCCGTATCAGTACCGACATGGACGGCGGAATGGTTCAGACCCGGGTCTGTGATAACGGGAGCGGCATGAGCGATGAAGTGGCCAGCCGTATTTTTCAGCCGCTTTTTTCCACCAAGGGTTTTGAGGCAGGCCGAGGTTTCGGTATGAGCGGAGCCTATTCCATCATTCAGGAACACAAGGGACAGATCACCGTAAAACAGAGTAAACCCGGAAAGGGAACCTGTATCGAGATATTACTTCCCAAATCCGCGGCCGAAAAAAAATCACTGCCGGAAGAAAAGGCCGAGGACACGGAGGCCCGCCGCTTACGGATTTTATGGGTTGAAGATGATGCCTCCATTCGAAATCTGGCCACCAAGTATCTGCAGATTCTGAAACAGGACGGCGATTTTGCCGCGACCGGACAGGAAGCGCTGGAATATCTGGCCGGAAACAGTTATGATCTGGTCATCTCCGATATCGGGATGCCGGAAATGAACGGCTGGCAGCTTGCGGAGATCATCCGGGAAAAATTCGACGGCAAGCTCCGGATCACGCTGATCAGCGGCTGGGCTGCGCAAATCGATGATGACGAAAAAGACAAGTACAATATATACAGTATTCTTGGAAAACCCATTCGCCTTGAACAGCTCAGGGAATTGATCCGGCAGGTTACCTCCGAATCGTGAGCTGCCAGCGCGAGTAACCCGTCTTCGTTTCACTACGACAGTATCGAGTAGCGAGTATCGAGTTGCCCGTCTTTGTTTCACTATGACGCGGTTGAAAGAAGCTGGAAGCTGGAAGTTTGAAGCTCGCGTCGCCGGATGACCGGCTCCTGAAACAGCCCTTCCAGATTTCAAGTTGATATTCCCGGGATTGCCGGCTTTTAAAGCAGGGCGGAGTTTCGTTTCTTCCTCAACCTTAACCTTAACCTTGACCTAAACCTTTCTTCGCGAACTTCGCGGTCTCACCGAGAGACTTTTTCCCCATCTACTCTATTACTCATCTACACTTCACCGCATCAACACGCCAGCCCGCAAACCAGCAAACCATCCAACCCGCCAACCAACAAACCCGCCTAAGTTGTCATTGCGGATCTGATCCGCAATCTGGTTACCAAGTCGCGAAGATGCCGATAAAATCAAGATACGAGTGGCATTTTGCCGCCCTTTTAAAACATGTAGAGACGTTGCATGCAACGTCTCTACCGAAATTCTATGGACGCGATGAATTTTGTTTCTTCCCCATTTACTCATCTACCTATCTACCCATCTACCCATCTACCCGTCTACGCATCTACGCTTTTACGCATCAACACGCCAGCCCGCCAACCACCCAACCAACAAACCCGCCTTAGTATGTCATTGCGGACCTGATCCGCAATCTCTTGCCGTTGAAGGCGAGGTGTGATGTGTACAAGATTCCGGGGTACAACAGAATTAAGGAGATTCCGGATCGCCCCCGTCTCCGTTTCACTACGACGGGGTTGTCCGGAATGACAGTTTCATAATAATATAAGATTTGGTTTTTCACGATTAACCAGCTAACCCGCCGACCCGCAAACAACCTCACGGCTTTATTATTTGAATCCGGTATATATCCGGATCTTCGGAAATCAGTTCAGCTGATCAAGGAGCAGGGATTTTACCTTGTCGATGGAAACGCGGTCCTGTGCCAGTGAATCCCGGTGGCGCAGCGTGACGGTGCGGTCCTCCACACTCTGGTGATCGACGGTGATGCAGAAGGGCGTGCCGGCTTCGTCCTGCCGGCGATAGCGCTTGCCAATGGATCCGCCTGTGTCGAACTGTGCCGGCATGGCTGTTTTCAGATCCTTGTACAGGCTTTCCGCCATCTCGGGCATGCCTTCCTTGTTGAACAGCGGAAAAACGGCAACTTTGTAGGGAGCCACCCGGGGTGAAAATTTCATGACCACCCGGTCATTGGCTTCATCCTCCCAGTAGGCATCCATCATAATGGTCAGGACGGTTCTGTCCACACCTGCCGAGGTTTCGACCACAGCCGGAAGGATCTTGTCACCCTTCACCGTATCATTGAACAGCAGCTTCTTGCGGCTGTGATCCTGATGCTGGCCCAGATCAAAGGTTCCCCGGTCGGCGATTCCTTCCAGTTCGGAAAACCCGAAGGGCATTTCGTATTCCACATCGTAACAGGCGGAGGAATAATGAGCCAGCTCATCGGCTCCGTGAGGCCTCAGCCTGAGTTTTTCCGGCGTAATGCCCAATGACTTGAACCAGTTCAGCCGTTCAGCGGCCCAGTATTCCAGATATTCGCGGCTGTCCTCGGGACGAAGGAAAAATTCCATTTCCATCTGTTCGAACTCGCGGGTTCGGAAAATGAAATTTCCGGTGGTGATTTCATTCCGGAAACTTTTGCCGATCTGGCCGATGCCGAAGGGGAGTTTGACGCGGTTCGAGGAGACGACATTATCAAAATTTACAAAAATTCCCTGGGCGGTTTCGGGCCGGAGGTAAATATCCTGGGCCGTGTCGGCGGTGGATCCCAGAGCGGTCTTGAACATGAGATTGAACTGTTTCGGATCCGCCAGTTCTCCCTTGCATTCGGGGCAGTGCGTCGTGTTTTCAGGAAGATGATCCTGACGGTAGCGGCGACGGCATTTGCGGCACTCCACCATGGGATCGTGAAAATTCTGAACATGTCCGCTGGCCACCCAGACTTCCGGATGCATGAGAATGGCCGTATCCATTCCGAGCACATCATCCCGGCTGGTGATCATGTCATTCCACCACTGATTCTTCACATTCCGTTTCAGCTCCACACCGAGAGGGCCGTAATCCCAGACCGCGTTGATTCCGCCATAAATTTCACTGCTCTGAAACAGAAATCCGCGCCGCCTGCTCAGCGCCACGAGTTTTTCCATCAGGGGATAAGACATCGGTTTTGCCATAATAACCTCTAAATTTATTTTTTCTTGCGCGTCCGGCCACCACGGGTCTTAGCCGGGGCCTCCGCAATCAGTTTTTTGCAGTCTTCGAGCGTCAGTGCTGACGGATCACTGCCTTTCGGGATTTTGAAATTTTTCTTTTTATGAGAAATATAGGGGCCGAAGCGGCCTTTCAGAATAGTGATATCCTCATTCTCCCAGGTTTTGATCGTATTTTCCCGGTCCCGAGCCCGCTTGGCTTCGATCAGTTCGATGCCCTCGGCCTCGCTGATCATGCCCGGATCCTGTTCCTTCTTCAGGGAGAAGAATTCGTTTTTATGGCGCACATAGGGGCCGAAGCGTCCGATGGCCACGGTCATTTCCGCGTCTTCGTAGCTGCCGAGTACCCGTGGAAAGCGAAACAGTTCCAGGGCTTCCTCCAGACTGATGCTTTCGATGCTCTGGCCGGTTCTCAGGCTGGCAAAGCGCGGCTTGGTTTCAGATTCAGCAGAACCGATCTGAACCATGGGGCCGAAGCGTCCGATCTTGACCAGCACCGGTTCGCCGCTTCCCGGTTCAAGGCCCAGCTGCCGTTCACCACGGAAACGGGCGGCTTTTTCTATGGTTTCGCTGATCTGATGATGGAAGGGGCCGTAAAATTCACGGATCATTTCGTGCCATTCCATCTTTCCTTCAGCAATGTCATCGAATTCCCGTTCGACTTCAGCTGTAAAATTGAAGTCCACAATATTGGGAAAATATTCAGTCAAAAATTTATTAACCAGGTTACCGATATCGGTGGGAAAGAGTTTCTGTTTTTCCGCGCCGGCATTTTCAGTCTTATGGGTGTCCTGTATGTGTTCCGAACCCTGTTTGAGACGGAGCAGGGTGTAGGACACTTTTTCACCCTCACGGCTTTCCTTCACCACATAGCCGCGTTTCTGAATCGTGGATATGGTGGGGGCGTAGGTGGAGGGGCGGCCGATGCCCAGTTCTTCCAGATTCCGGACGAGGGATGCTTCCGTATATCGGGCAGGAGCCTTGGTCTTTCGTTCCAGCGCCTCAATGAGATTGTAATGGAGTGCGTCGCCGGGGCTCATGCGCGGCAGCAGTTCCTGTCCGTCCCGTTCCTGATTCTCGTCATCACTGGATTCGGTATAGACTTTCATGAAGCCGTCAAAGAGCACCACTTCGCCTTTAGCCACAAATTTTTCCGTGATATCCGAATGTCCCAGAAGGACGGTGGTTTTTTCCAGGCTGGCCGGAGACATCTGGGAAGCGATGGTCCGTTTCCAGATCATGTCGTAGAGCTTTTTCATCTGCGCGTCACCGCTGCAGTCCGGAGTATGCAGGTCAGTGGGACGGATGGCCTCGTGAGCTTCCTGGGCGCCCTTGCTCTTCGTCTTGAAATTCCGGGGTTTGCTGTAATCGGCTCCATAGCGTCCGGTGATTTCATCCTTCGCGGCGGCGATGGCCAGAGTGGACAGGTTGAGCGAATCCGTTCGCATATAGGTAATGATACCCGCTTCATAGAGCTTCTGGGCGATCCGCATGGTCTGCGTCACCGAGTAACCCAGCTTGCGGCTGGCTTCCTGCTGCAGCGTGGAGGTGGTAAAGGGCGGGGCAGGATTGCGGCTGCCCGGCTTCCGGTCAATATTTTCCACCTGAAATGATTTTCCGGCCGTCCGCTGCAGAAAATCCGTGGCGCGGTCCTTATCCGCAAATTTTGTATTCAGTTCTGCCTTGAAATTCTGTTTTTCGGTGGATTCGAATTCTGCCGTAACCTTGAAAAAGCGTTCCGGGACAAATTTACCGATTTCCGCTTCACGGTCGGAAATGAGGCGTACGGCCACAGACTGAACGCGGCCGGCGGACAGGGACGGCTGAACCTTCCGCCACAGAACGGGTGACAGTTCGAAACCCACCAGCCGGTCCAGAACACGCCGGGCCTGCTGGGCGTCCACGAGCTGCAGATCAATATTCCGCGGCGATTTGAGCGCTTCTTCTATGGCAGGTTTGGTGATTTCGTGAAAGACGATACGCCGGGTGCGGGCTGCATCGAGCGACAGCGTCTCCGCCAGGTGCCAGGCAATGGCCTCCCCCTCGCGGTCGTGGTCGGAGGCCAGGTAAATGATGTCGGCTTTGCCGGCCAGCGTCTTTAGCTCTCCCACGATTTTCTTCTTGTCCGAACTGACGATATATTTCGGTTCGAAATTCTTTTCAATATTTACGCCAAGGTCTTTTTCAGGCAGATCCCGGATATGCCCCATGCTGGCCTTGATGGTATAGCCATTTCCCAGAAACCGGGAAATGGTTTTCGCTTTTGATGGCGATTCCACTATGATGAGATGATCGGTCATCGGCTCCTCACTTTCGCCGCTAATATACAAAAAGTGCCGCTTATGTAACCACAGATCTCAGAGCACTTCCGTATTTTATTCCACGTTTCCACAAGGCAGGTAGTTTAAAATGAACTGAGCTAAATTGCCAGTCCAATTATAGGCGGGTCGGAATATAATCCCCGCCGAAGAGGAGTTCTGCCTGCGGAATTATGATATCAGGATGCCCCGTTTCCATTCCGATTGGTGAGATGGAGCCGGTAAATCTTATAATTGATGGAATCACTGATGGCCTGCAGACTGGCTTCGATGATATCATGGGAGGTTCCGACTGTAGCCCAGGTATTCTGCCCGTCGCTGCTTTCCACCAGCACGCGGACTTTTGCGCCGGTTCCGTTATTGTCACCGAGAACACGTACCTTGTAGTCCACCAGCTGCATAGTCCGGATTTCGGGGTAGAACCGCTGTATGGCTTTGCGAAGGGCCTTGTCCAGCGCATTGACCGGGCCGTTTCCATCGGCTGCCGTGTGCTCGATCTCTTCCCCGACCTGTACCTTCAGGACAGCTTCCGCATAGCGGTTTCCCTTTTCGTCCACCAGCACATTTGCCTTGGTATACACCACTTCAAAGAAGGGGGCATACATTCCCAGTTCAGCCTGCATCAGCAGTTCAAAGGATGCTTCAGCTCCGTCGAACTGCAGGCCTTCGTATTCCATGGCTTTCAGCTTCTGAACGAAGTTGCGTGAAAATTCCCGGCCTTCCGGCAGGGTGATCCCCAGTTCTCCGGCCTTGTAACGGATGTTGCTCTGTCCGCTCAGGTCCGAGACGAGGACATGCTGCTTGTTGCCGACCAGTTCAGGCCGGATGTGTTCGTACATGGCGCTGTTTTTGAGAACGGACGAGACATGAATTCCCCCTTTGTGAGAGAAGGCGGCCTTTCCGACGAAGGCAGCCCTGGGATTGGGGCTCAGATTCATGGTTTCCCAGACGAAATTGGACAGATGGGTCAGCGTATTCAGCTGTGGAACGGCATTGAAATCCCGATGCATTTTCAGGTGGAGATTGGGCAGGATGGCGCAGAGGTTGGCATTTCCGCAGCGTTCTCCCACGCCATTGATGGTGCCCTGTACCTGCGTGACTCCCGCTACGACGGCTGCGAGTGAATTCGCCACGGCCAGTTCGGAATCATTGTGGGCATGGATGCCGAGGGGAATGGCCAGATGTTCTGCCGACCGTAGGGTAATATCCGAAACTTCCTGAGTCAGAGCGCCGCCATTGGTTTCACAGAGTACGACACGTTCCGCACCGCCGTCCTCAGCTGCCCGGATCATTCGCAGTGCGAAATCCGGATTGTCCCGGTAACCATCGAAATAATGTTCGGCATCAAAAATGACCCGACGGCCATGATCACGCAGAAAGGCCACCGACCGGCGGATCAGGTCTTCATTTTCCTCATCACTCAGTCCGAGCGACGTCTGGGAGTGAAAACGCCAGGTCTTGCCGAAAATGCTCACGATGGGCGTTTCCGCGGCAAGCAGCGCCTGGATGTTGGCATCATTTTCCACCTTGTCCGGGAAGCGTGCCGTGGATCCGAAGGCGCAGATTTTTGCGTGAGCGAGATTCAGGCTCCGGACTTCACGAAAAAATTCTTCATCCCGCGGATTGGATCCGGGCCATCCGCCCTCGATGATGTCGATCCCGAATTCATCCAGCCGCTCGCTGATCATCAGCTTGTCACGGATGGACAGGTTGACCGACATGCCCTGCGTCCCGTCACGCAGGGTCGTATCGAAGATTTCTATCTTGTCTTGTTGTTTCATCGTCATATCCTGATTTGCATTGTGTGGATATGTTCCGAAATCAGGCGATTTCGGCCGAGGGGATCATGCCGGTTTTTCTGGCATATTCAAAAACACCGCCCGCCTCCACGATGGGAAGGACGGATCCCAGTCCCTGGAGTTTATAGGATTTTCCGGTGGTCAGATTCCGGCAGACATTTTCTGCGAAATTGATTTCCAGGCTATCGCCGGTTCGGACGACCGACTGAAGCGCATCCTGCGATTCATAGGGAACGACGAAGCCGCCGTCCACCGCATTCCGGTAAAAAATGCGGGCATAGGACTGGGCGATGATGGCCTCCACGCCGGCTTTCATCAGGGCATAGGGCGCATGTTCGCGGGAAGATCCGCAGCCGAAATTCGAGCCGCCGACCAGAATGCTGTATTCGGATTGTGTGTTTTCACCGTCGATGAAGGGAATATTTCCCTCCGGTAATCCCGATTCAGCTGCCGGGACACCCGACAGGGCGAAATGGCCGTACTTGCTCGATTCTTCCTCATTTTCCATGCTGTATACCAGGTGTTCGGCCGGAATGATCTGATCCGTATCGATATTGTCACCGAGAACGAAGGCCTTACCCTTTATAACTCTATTCATGGTGTTTCCTTTAACTTTGATGAATGAAATTCATGATAATTCAAATCCCCGGTTTCAGAGTACATCCCGCGGATCTGTAATGCTTCCGCCCAGAGCCGACGCGGCGACAGTCAGGGGTGAGGCCAGATAGACTTCGGCGTTTTTGCTTCCCATCCGTCCCGGGAAATTCCGGTTCGTCGTGGAAATGACCACATCCCGGTCCTGAGAACGGCCGAAGGTGTCGGAAGGTCCGCCCAGGCAGGCCGCGCAGGACGGAGGAGCGATCTGGCAGCCGGCATCCAGCAGAATGTCGCGGATACTCTTGCCGTCAATCATCGTTTCCCCGAGCTGCCGGTTTACGGTGGTGGTCGCCGGAACGATAAAGGTGGGAATACGGACTTCCCGGCCTTTGAGCAGTTCGGCTGCCACCTGAAAATCATGGAGTTTTCCGCCGGTGCAGGATCCGATATAGCATTTTGTAAGTGCGGTCCCGGCCACTTCACGGACCGTCGCGCAGTTGTCCGGGCTGTGGGGCTTGGCCACGACCGGTTCCAGCTTCGTGGCATCATAATGATGAACCGAGGCGTAGACGGCATCTTCGTCGCTGCGGAATACGTCGTAATCCTTGTCGGTCCGATCCTTCAGGTATTCCAGAGTTACTGCATCTGCCTCAATGATCCCGTTCATCCCACCGGCTTCAATGGCCATATTGCAGAGGGTCATGCGCTCTTCCATATTGAGGGATGAGATGGTGGAACCCGCAAATTCCATGGCCCGGTAGGTGGCGCCGTTGGTTCCGATGTCCCCCAGAATCCGAAGGATGAGATCCTTGGCCGTCAGATAGGACGGCAGCTCACCCTCGAAGATGAATTTCATGGATTCGGGAACCTTTTCCCAGATTTTTCCTGTACCGAGAATGAAGGCCGCATCCGTATTTCCCACGCCGGTGGAGAACAGGCCGAAGGCGCCGGATGTACAGGTGTGGGAGTCGGTTCCGATGAGAACGGTGCCGGGCAGATTGTAGCCTTCCTGAGCCAATGCCACGTGACAGACGCCCTTGTAGCGGTCGCTGCCGACATCATAATAATTAGGAAGATCGTGTTTTGCTGCGAATTCCCGGAGTATGTCCACATTGCGCCGGGCATGGACATTTTCGGTATAAATATAATGATCCGGAAAAATGACCAGTTTCTTCTTATCCCAGATGCGGGCCTGTTTCCCGAATTCCGCGGCCCAGATCTGAACTGTAGGCGGGCCGCAGACATCGTGAGTCATGAGCGTATCCACATTGAGCCAGATATTTTCGCCCGGGGTGACACCGTCGCGCCCGGCCGCTCTGGCCAGAATTTTCTCGGTGATCGTCATCGGCATAGTTTTTCCTTTTCTGTAATCGTGTTTTGTATGATTCCTCTTGGATCAGACCTTGATCTCGTCTTCTCTGTCGAGGGCTTCCCGGACGGCATTGACCGCATTGAGATAGGCTTTTGCCGAGGCCTCAATAATATCGGTGCTCACACCGTGTCCGGAATAACTTTTATGTTCATCGCGGATACGGACGAATACTTCACCCATGGCTTCGCGTCCGGCTGTCACCGAGCGAACCTGGTAGGATTCGAGCTTGAATTCCGTTCCCAGAGCCCGGTCCAGGGCATTGAAGATCGCATCGACCGGGCCGTCTCCCGTGGCGGACTCGATTAATTCATCGCCATTGCTGGCAATATGTACGGTCGCCGTGGGAATAATGCGGGTCCCGGAATTGATCTGGAGATTCAGGAGATGCACCTTGCTCTGATCCAGTTCAGCCTTTTCTCCGATCAGGGCCAGCAGGTCGTCATCGAAGACTTCCTTCTTCTTGTCGGCCAGCTCGGTGAAACGGCCATACAATGTATCCAGCTCGTCCTTGCCGATTTTGTAACCCAGTTCCTTCAGACGGGCTTTCAGGCCGTGACGGCCGCTGTGCCGTCCCAGGACCAGCCGGGTCTTTTTCACGCCCACCAGTTCCGGTGTCATGATTTCGTAGGTTTCACGGTTTTTCAGCATGCCGTCCTGATGAATGCCGCTTTCATGAGAGAAGGCGTTTTCACCGACGATGGCCTTGTTGGGCTGGACAATGATTCCCGAATATCCGCTGACCATCCGGGAGGTATTGAAGATCTCGGTGGTCCGGATGCCGGTCTGGTAATTCAGCAGATCCTTCCGGACCTTCAGGGCCATGACAATTTCCTCGAGTGAGGCATTCCCGGCCCGTTCGCCCAGTCCGTTTATCGTACATTCGACCTGACGGACACCGGCATCAATGGCTGCCAGACTGTTGGCCACAGCCAGTCCGAGGTCATTGTGACAATGAACGGACAATACGGCTTTGCTGATATTCGGAACCTTTTCACGAAGAGTGCGGATTTTGGACGCGAATTCTTCGGGAAGGGTATAGCCGGTCGTATCGGGAATATTGATGATGGTGGCGCCGGCTTCTATCGCCGCTTCCACCACTTCCGCCAGATAAGCCGGATCCGTCCGGCCCGCGTCCTCGGCCGAAAATTCCACCACATCACAGAGAGTCCGGGCATAGGCCACCGAATCCTGCGACATCCGGATCACGGTTTCCCGTTTTTCAGCCAGGCTCTGCCCGTATTTCGCATCACTGAATTTCCCGAGAATATGGTAATCCGAGGTGGAGCTGAAGGTGTGAATGCAGGCTTTTTTCGCATCCCGCAGCGCATCCCAGGCAACCTTGATATCCTGTTCACGGGCCCGGGCAAGAGCTGCCACAGTGATACCGACTTCGGAACTGATGCGCTTGACGGCCTCAAACTGGTGGGGCGACGAGACGGGAAATCCGGCCTCAATCGTATCCACACCCAGTTTCTCGAGCTGTCTGGCGATTTCCACCTTTTCAAATACGGACAGGGAAGCTCCGGGACTTTGTTCTCCGTCCCTCAGTGTCGTATCGAAAATGATAATTCGCTCGCTCATGATTCTCTCTCTTTTTATAATTCCTCAAGTATCCGTTCGGTCATGGCTGTCGTCGTGACGGTCTGTTTTCCTTCCGACCAGATATCCCGTGTCCGGTAACCCTTCTTCAGGGCCGCGGCAATGGCATCGTCAATATTTTTACCCAGATCCGGCCGGCCGAAGCTGTGAGTGAACATCATGGCAACGGAAGCGATCATGGCGATGGGATTGGCCATATTCTGTCCGGCGATGTCCGGTGCGGATCCGTGAACCGGTTCATACAGGGCATGTTCATCACCGAGGGAAGCGGAGGGAAGCATTCCCAGCGACCCGGTAATCTGACCGGCAATATCGGAAATAATGTCCCCGAAGAGATTTGAGGTGACGACCACATCAAACTGCCGCGGATCGCGGACGATCTGCATGGCACAGTTGTCCACGTAGAGATGACGCAGTTCCACGTCCGGATATTCCGCGGCGATTTCCGTCACGATGCCGCGCCAGAATTGCGAAACGTCCAGGACATTGGCTTTGTCCACGGAGATCAGGACCTTTTTCCGTTCCATGGCGCTTTCGAAGGCCAGGCGGACAATCCGTTCCACTTCGTGGCGTTCATAGACCATGGTATTCCAGCCACGGTCCGCATCATAACCCCGGGGTGTGCCGAAGTATATGCCGCCGGTGAGCTCGCGGAAGACAATGAAATCCGTTCCCTCGAGAACGTTTCGCTTCAGCGAGGAGCCGTCCAGAAAATCGTTATAGACCCGCGCCGGACGGATATTCGCAAAGAGTCCCAGCTCCTTGCGAATCCGCAGAAGGCCGGCTTCGGGTTTCTGATGATGGGGAAGATCTTCCCATTTATAGCCTCCCACCGCTCCGAGCAGGACTGCCTGGGATGCGCGGCAGGCCGCAACCGTTTCATCACTCAGAGGGGCGCCTTCCGCATCAATGGCGCAGCCGCCGATGAGACGCGTTTCCATGTCAATGGCCAGGCCTTCGCGATTAGCCACCTTGGACAGAACCCGGACTGCAGCTTCCATCACCTCCGGCCCGATGCCGTCGCCGGGAAGCAGAACCACTTTGTGGGTCATACATCCACCTCTTTATGTTTGGGCTTGAGCAGCCAGCTCATCATGCCACGCAGGGCCGAACCGGTTTTTTCGATGGGGTGGGCAGCGGTCTTTTTTCTCAGAACATCCAGATTCGGCTGTCCTTCCTCATTTTCCTTAATCCATTCCTTTGCAAAGGATCCTGTCTGAATTTCGGTGAGAACCGCTTTCATGGCTTTTTTGCTTTCTTCGGTGATAATGCGCGGGCCGCGGGTGAGTCCGCCGTATTCGGCCGTATCGCTCACGCTGTGGTTCATGCGGGCCAGTCCGCCTTCATAATACAGATCAACGATGAGTTTCAGTTCATGCATACATTCGAAATAAGCAAGTTCGGGAGGATATCCGCCTTCGACCAGCGTTTCGAAACCGGCTTTGACCAGTTCGGCAGATCCGCCGCAGAGTACGGCCTGTTCACCGAAAAGATCGGTTTCCGTTTCGTCCTTGAAATTTGTTTCAATGACGCCGGCGCGGGTTCCGCCGATGCCTTTTGCCCAGGCCAGAGCCATGTCCAGCGTATTGCCGCTGAAATCCTGATGAATTGCGATGAGGCAGGGAACGCCATTTCCTTCCACGAAGGTACGGCGAACCAGGTGTCCCGGGCTCTTGGGGGCAATCATCATCACATTCACGTCTTCCGGAGGCACGATCTGGCCATAGTGAATATTGAAACCGTGAGCAAAGACGAGCGTGTCTCCCTTTTTCAGCCAGGGCGCAACCTGGGCGTCATACACGGATTTCTGAGTCTGGTCCGGAAGCAGCATCATGATGGTATCTGCCCATTTGACCGCCGATTCCACATCCATGACTTCCAGACCGGCGTCTTCCGCCTTCTTCCAGGATGCGCTGCTGCTGCGCAGGCCTACCCGCACGTTCAGTCCGCTTTCCTTCAGGTTCAGTGAATGGGCATGGCCCTGGGATCCGAAACCCAGTACGGCGATTTTTTTGTTTTTCAGGCTGTCCAGAGACGCCTCGGAATCATAAAATACTTTCATCTCAACTCCTATAAGGTTAATGTGTCCAAATCATCTTTCAACTGTTTCATCTGTTCTCCGCGACGCAGAGCGACCACGCCGGAGCGGGCCATTTCCACGATGCCGTAGGGCATGAGAACATTCACGGCTGCATTGATCTTGTCGGGCGGGCCGGTCATCTCAATCATCATGCTGCGGTTATTGATGTCCACAATAATACCCCTGAATATATCACAGATATTTTTGATGACATCCAGCGTATGTTTCTGATAATTCACCTTGATCAGCGCCATTTCCCGCTCTACCGAATCCACGTCCGTCAGATCACGGACCTTTACCGTATCCACGAGCCGGTTGAGCTGCTTGACCACCTGATCCACGACCTGTTCGTCGCCGGTGGTGACGATGGTCATTCGGGCCAGATCCCGTACTTCCGTTTCACCGATGGTAATGCTTCGGAGTCGGAATCCCTTGGCGGAAAACATGGTGGCCACCCGGTCAAAGGCGCCGAACTTGTTTTCCACGAGAAGACTGATAGTGTGTTTTTTCATGGTTGGCTCCTTTCTATTTCTGAACCCGGGTCAACATGTCGGAAATGGAGGCTCCTGCCGGGACCATAGGGTAGACCATGTCCTCCTTTACCACCTTGAATTCCATGAGCACAGGCCCGTCATTCATGGCAAGTCCCTTGTCCAGGAGTGAATCCGCCGCGTCCGGCGTGTCCGCGGAAAAAGCCGGAATACCCAGTGCTTCCGCCACTTTTACAAAATCCGGGTTGCTGGGGCCCAGATCGGTAAAACTGTATTTTTCGGCATGGAAGAGTTCCTGCCACTGTCGGACCATTCCCAGAAAACTGTTGTTCAGGATGACGAATTTCACCGGAAGTTTATAGTACACGGCCGTGATCAGTTCCTGAATGTTCATCTGAAAACCTCCGTCGCCGCTGATGGAAATGACCGTGGAACCCGGTTTGCCGAAGGCTGCGCCGATGGATGCGGGAACCGAGAATCCCATGGTCCCCAGGCCGCCGCTGGACAGCAGAGAGCGGGGATGGACGAATTTATAGTACTGGGCCGTCCACATCTGGTTCTGACCCACATCCGACACGATGATGGCTTCGCCCTTTGTCTTTTCGGACAGCTTCTCAATAATGTATTCACTGCGCAGGCTGCCGTCCTCTTCATAATTCAGAGGGCAGGCTTCCCGCCATTTCTGAATCTGTTCCAGCCATTCAGTGCGTGGCCGGTTTTCCTGAAGAAAGGGCAGCATATCCGCCATGATTCCCCTCACATCCCCCACGATGGGCAGATCAATAATCACATTCTTATTGATGGCGGCCGGGTCTATATCCACATGAATTTTATAGGCGTCCCGGGCAAAGGTATCCACTTTTCCGGTCACCCGGTCATCAAAGCGGGCGCCGAGCGCAACCAGCACATCACAGCTGTTGACAGCCTGATTTGCCCAGTACATGCCGTGCATGCCCAGCATGCCCATGGAGAGCGGATGTGTACCCGGAAAGGCACCCAGCCCCTGAAGGGTCATGGTTACCGGGATATTCGCCTTGATGGCCAGATCCCGCAGCTCCTGGGCTCCATTGCTGCCGATAACGCCGCCGCCCACGTAGAGCAGGGGCCGTTTGGCTTCATTGATAATTTTCGCTGCTTTCCTGATCTGGTTGATGTGGCCGGTCATGCTCGGTTTATAGCCGCGAATATCTATCACTTCATTATCGGAGGGATCGTAGGCTGTTTCCGCGGCGATCATATCCTTGGGCAGATCCACGACGACAGGTCCCGGCCTCCCGGTGGAGGCGATGTAGAAGGCCTTGCGGATAATCCGGGCAAAATCTTCCACGTTCCGGACCAGAAAGCTGTGTTTGGTAATGGGCCGGGTGATGCCGACAATATCGGCCTCCTGAAAGGCGTCATTACCGATCAGCTGGCTCGACACCTGCCCGGTAAAGACGACCAGGGGTGAGGAATCCATGAAGGCATTGGCGATGCCGGTTACCGTATTAGTGGCGCCGGGGCCGGACGTAACCAGCACGACGCCGGTCTTTCCGGTCGCTTTCGCGTAGCCTTCCGCCATATGCACTGCTCCCTGCTCGTGCCGGGAAAGGACGTGGCGTATTCCTGTAATGTCGTAGAGCTTTTCGTATATCTTCAGGGTTGCCCCGCCGGGATAGCCGAAGATAAACTCCACATTTTCGCGCTTCAAACCTTCAAAGAAGATGTCCGCGCCGCTGAGTTTCCGCTTTTCTCTGCTCATGGCTCTATCCTTATCTGTTCGTTTTCGGGTCTGAATTATCAAAGGCCCCGTCATTCAGGACCGCTCCCGTATTTGCCGAGGTCACCATGCGGGCATAGCGGCTCAGATAGCCTCTGCGAATCTTGGGGACAAAGGGAGGAACGGAGGCCAACCGGCTCTGCAGTTCCTCATCGGACAGGCGCACATTCAGCGTCTTTTCCGGAATATTCAACGCAATGATATCGCCGTTTCGAAGGGCTGCCAGCGGACCTCTGTCCGCTGCTTCCGGGGAAACATGGCCGATGCAGGCGCCGCGCGTTCCACCGGAGAAGCGACCGTCGGTAATCAGCGCAACGCTGTCTCCCAGCCCCATGCCCATGATGGCTGAAGTGGGTGACAGCATCTCCGGCATACCAGGGCCGCCCTTCGGTCCCTCATAGCGGATGACCACTACGTCACCGGCTCTGACTTCTCCCCCCATGATTCCTTCCAGCGCTTCATCCTGGCTGTCATAGATACGGGCCGGACCTTCATGCGCCATCATCTTCGGATCCACGGCTCCCGTCTTGACCACTGCTCCCAGAGGTGCCAGATTGCCGAAAAGAACGGCCAGGCCGCCGGTCTGTGAATAGGGATTGTCCAGCCGGCGGATGATCTTATCATCGCGGATTTCGGAGTTCATATAATTTTCAGCCAGTGTCCTGCCGGTAACAGTCGGCAGATCCGGGACCAGAATGCCCGGTTTACGGGACAGTTCCATCAGAATGGCCGACACGCCTCCCGCCCGATCCACGTCCTCCATATGGACGAAGGGAGTGGAAGGGCTCACCTTACATAGATAGGGAACCCGGGAGGCCAGGTCGTTCAACTCGTGGAGATCTATCGATATGCCGGCTTCGTGGGCAATGGCCAGCCCGTGGAGAATGGTATTTGTGCTGCCTCCCATGGCCATATCGAGGGCAAAGGCGTTCATGAATGCTTCCCGGTTCAGAATATCTGCCGGACGAACATTTCTTTCAATCAGGTCCATAATCTGGCGTCCGGCCGCTTCTCCCAGGGTAAGACGGCGTCCGTCAGCCGCCGGAACCGTACCGTTTCCGGGAAAGGCAAGCCCCAGGGCTTCCATCAGGCAGTTCATGCTGTTCGCCGTGAACATGCCGGAACAGGAACCGCAGCCCGGACAGGCCCGGGTTTCCAGTTCGAATAATTCATCTTCCGTGATATGGTTTGTCTGAAACTGCCCCACGCCTTCGAAGACGGAGATCAGGTCTATTTTTCTGCCGTCGGCGGCCGTTCCGGCCAGCATGGGGCCTCCCGAAACAAATACAGTGGGAATATTGAGACGAACCGCAGCCATGATCATGCCCGGAGTGATCTTGTCGCAATTGGGAATGCAGACCAGGCCGTCCAGGCGATGGGCTTCGGCCACGGTTTCCACCGAGTCGGCAATCAGTTCACGGCTGGCCAGGGAGTAGCGCATACCCGGATGTCCCATGGCGATGCCGTCATCCACGCCGATAGTGTTGAACTCAAAGGGTACACCGCCGGCTTCCCGAATGGACTGCTTCACGGTCCTGGCAAAGTCCTGCAGATGAACATGTCCGGGAATGAGTTCAACAAAGGAATTTACGACACCGATGAAAGGCTTGTCAAAATCCGCCTCGTCCCGGATGATTCCCGTTGCCCTAAGCAGACTCCGGTGCGGTGCCTTCTCGTATCCCTTTTTGACCAGATCTGAACGCATTTTGTCTCCTTTTCAGGTTAATTCAGACATGTAACATCCGCTTTCCGGTCAACCCCGATTTCTTATTTATGTTTGTTTTGAAATGTTTTCTGGGATTGACCGACTGTATCAGCTGATAATTAGAATCAGGCCGATAATAATCAGGGTAATCTCCAGATGCTCTATAATATCTGAATGGAAATGTGTGCTGAACGCAGGAGCATGTGCCCATTCCGAACAGCCTCTGTGCTGTCTTGCGGAATATGTCGTGAAGGTCGATTTCACATTTTCTCCTGTGTATGCATAAACATACGAGAAAGTGAAATTCATGTCAAGCTTTAATTAGTTCACACAGTGAATTTTCTACAAATAGAAACACAACCTGAAGGAAAAATCGGCCGATTGCCGTGAAATCCGGCCGGATTTTATTTAGTAGCAGTTTGAAAATCTCTGTATTAACTTTAAGTGAAAGGTGTAAGTATGCTGATAATAAGGAGAAAATTGGTCTTGATAATGGCGAAATCGGAATTATATCAGATCAATAGGTATTCCGGAATTTTGCAGAGACACAATGCCCTATCAATTTGACAATCTGAAGCGCGGACTCATTAATAAGAGAACACTGCGGTCCATTGTTGTTATTTTCATCGTGATGGTCGTCGCAGCTACCGCCTTTTCCTGGATGTTCGAACGCTATGTTCTGTCCAAGGCGGAAGAAAACATCACCAGTCTGCTGCTGTCTCAGATGGGTGTGCATGATTATATTCAGGAAATACTGATTCCGGCAACGACGAAATTTCAGGAGGAGGGCCGGATTGATTCGGATTTTTATGCGCCGGAACTTATGTCCTCATCCTATTTTGTCAGGAATCAGCATGCCTTCTACAATCTGGAGCGCAAGAAAGCCGGGTATCCGGAATTATACTACAAAATGGCGGCAAACAATCCGCGGAATCCGATTAATAAGGCTGATTCTCTGGAAGCGAAACTGATTGAAATGTTCAATACGCATCGGGATATCAAATCCTACAAGCATATTACGACCATCGACGGGCAGAGGGTTCTCTATGTCGCGCTCCCCTTTCTGCAGAATACAAAGGAATGCCTGAAATGTCATGGCAATCGGGAAGATGCACCGCTGGAACTGCAGCGACGCTATCCCGGTGAAGGCGGTTTCAATGAACGGATCGGCGAAATCCGTGCTATCACTTCGATCCGCGCGCCTCTGGAACATGAATTTTCCAGTATCTATACCATCGCCATTGCCATTTTTGCGGGCAGTCTGGCTTTTGCAGGCCTGGTGTTTTTCAATACACGGCTGAGAACACGGGTTCAGAGGGATACAAAAAATCTGGAAAAGGAAATCGCGGAACGCATCAATGCGGAAGCTACTCTCAAGGAAAATCGCAACACCCTTAAGCAGATTCTGGATACAACCCTCCAGTCCATATTCTGGAAGGATATGGAAGGACGGTATCTGGGCTGTAACAAAGTCTTCGCCCGGGCCATCGGTTATGATGATCCGGAAGAAATTATCGGAAAAACTGATTTTGAATTGCCCTGGCCGCGCCAGGAGGCAGAGGCGTATCGAGCTGACGACCATGAAGTCATGCGCAGCAACAAACCCAAAGTTCACATCATCGAACCGCTTCAGCAGGCAGATGGAACACGCCTCTGGGTGGATACGACCAAAGTGCCCCTCCATACGGACAGCGGAGACGTGTATGGAGTACTCGGTGTCCTGGAGGATATTACGGAAAGGAAGCAGGCAGAGGAAGACCGGAAGGATCTGGAAAAACGGCTGCAGCAGGCCCAGAAAATGGAAGCTATCGGCACACTGGCCGGTGGAATCGCTCACGATTTCAATAATATTCTGTCCGTTATCTTCGGATATACGGAGTATGCCATCGATGAAACGGATATGGACAAGCGTACCAAGCAGCTGAAGCAGATTAAAAAAGGCGCTGAACGGGCCCGGGATCTGGTAAAACAGATACTGACCTTCAGCCGGCGCGTGGACCAGTCCAAGCATCCCGTGGAAATTTCGCTCATTATCAAGGAATCCCTGAAAATGCTGCGCAGCTCCATCCCCACGACCATTGACATTGTGGAGGATATTGCCCATACCGGAGCTGTTATGGCTGATCCGACCCAGATCAATCAGGTCATCATGAACCTCTGTATCAATGCCTACCACGCCATGCGTGAGAGGGGCGGGACTCTCAGTGTCATGGTGTGCGAACGGGAAATCCATGATGGCGACGGGGAAAGCAGCCACATTGCCCCGGGCCGCTATGCCAGGCTCATCGTAGCCGATACGGGGACAGGGATCCCGGCTGATATCCGGGACCGGATTTTCGAACCCTATTTCACAACCAAGTCCGACGGCGAAGGAACAGGCCTCGGACTGGCAGTCGTGCATGGAATTGTTTCCAGTCACGGAGGATATATATCCATTGACAGCGAAGCCAACAAAGGTACACAGGTTACTGTCCATTTACCCGTTCACGGTGACAGGGCGGAAACCGCGGGAAGTGAAGAATTTCCTGATGCACCGGCCGGGTCCGGTGAACGGGTTCTCATCATTGATGATGAAGTCCTCGTCACCGAGATTATCAGTCTGCACCTGTCAAAAAATGGCTACCAGGTGACAGTATACAATAACGCGGTTCAGGCGCTGGAAGATTTCAGGCTGCATCCTGAACGCTTCGATCTCATCATCACCGATATGACGATGCCCTATATGACCGGTGCCGAATTTTCACAGAAAGCCCTGGGAATCCGTCCCGATATCCCTATCATACTCTGTACCGGCCAGAGTGATATCATCAACCGCCGGAAGGCCATGGCCATGGGGGTTGCCGTGTATCTCACCAAGCCCATTCTGAAGTACGATCTGCTCATTGCAACCCAGAAGGCGCTGCAAAAGACATAAGTTCCGCAATTTTCGCGTTTTTTATACAGATATAAGATTAAAACTGCCAGGTTTAAAAAAAACAGGTGGCGCAATGCATCTACTTCCTTATATTTCATTGAGTTAAATTATCAGGATTCTGGAATGCGTTGGAAAAGATGAAAATATCAGTGTTTTGCTGCGGATACGTGGCTTTTGATAAGCTGAAGGCTAAGGGAGGACAGGATGAAAAAGTCAGGATATATCATGGTTGCCGTGCTGTCTGCAATCGTATTGATTACATGTTCAACGCCCGAATCTCCGTCACTTGACAGTCTGAACGGGACGTTTGAGGGACATCTTACATTATTCGATACATCCGGAGTCCGCCTGATGAGCGGAAAGATTTTTCTGTCCCGAAATGACACGACCATATTGGGCGGATCGTGGCGTCTGAATCGTGACGGCGGAACCCTGATTGGTTCAATGGACGGAACCAGTCTCCGGATCTCCCTTAATCCGAATATGATTGATGATAATACCTGGCTGTATGGTGAGCGGTCCGGTGAAAAAATCAGCGGAAGCTGGCAGCATGCCGGTATTATGGGCGTGGACCGCAGCGGAAGCTTTACGGCGGTGAGGTATTAATGATTCCCAAATCATTTTTTTTATAATCCCGCGTAATTCCGTCGGGAGATACAGAATCTGAAACTGAACACCAATTCAGTTCGGACCATTTCCATAGGAAATAAACGCGGATTAATCCTGAAAATCTGTGATGATTGCAAATGATTGTCGGCCGCTGACAGGCAAGAATGCATGCACAATAGTTGTTTATATGATTGTTGTGAATACAACAATTGTAATTAAACATGGTATTTATTAAAGTACATTTAAGAATTGTCGAAGGAGCAGGGAAATGAAACGGATCCGAACCATACTGGTGTTCTGGACATTCAGCGCCCTGGCGCTGGGCCAGGCAAAGGTTGATATTAACAGCTATACGAATTTTGACAAATACCGGGATGCGAATGCCGCCCTTCAGTCCCAGGCTGCGGATCCGGACCGGGTTGTATTCATGGGCAATTCCATCACCGAGTCCTGGATAGTGAAAAGTCCTGAATTTTTTGAGACGAACGGCTATATCGACCGCGGCATCAGCGGCCAGGTTACGGCACAGATGCTGCTTCGCTTCCGGGCGGATGTCATCGGCCTGAAACCGGCGGTTGTGGTTATTCTGGCCGGAATCAATGACATCGCACAGAACAGTGGAGCAGAAACTATTCAGGAGATGGCGGACAACATCTTTTCCATGGTGGATATGGCAACGGCACATGATATACGGGTGATTCTCTGCTCCGTGCTGCCGGCCATTGATTTTCCCTGGCATCACGGGCTGGAACCGGCGCCCAAGGTCATTGAGCTGAATAAGCTTATCAAAGCCTATGCGGAGATGAATCACATTCCCTATGTGGATTATTATTCTGACATGGCTGATGATCAGGGCGGGCTGAAAGTGCCGGAATATACCTCTGAACGGAATCTGGTGCATCCGAACCGGGACGGATATAAGGTCATGGAAAATCTGGTTAAACCTGTCATAGACCGGATGCTGTCGGACACCCTGCGCTGAGGTTTAATCCGGCTGATGAAAATCAGCAATTTCCATCATTTCAATACATAAGTTTCTGTTCTGAATCCACATCCGGATTCTGCCGCTTCGGGCCTTCCAGGTTTTTCCTGTTGAAATCGTGAGTTTAAACAGTTAAAATCCTTCAAACAACTAAGTGGGGCCAGCATGCCAATCCTGTTTGAATGGAGCGATGAGTATTCCGTGGGACATTCGGTTATTGATGAGCAGCACCGGCGTCTTTTTGAGCTGGGGAACGCCATCTTTCACGCCACTCTGGATGAAGCCGTCTATTTTATTGATAAGATCTTCGAGCATGCAAAACTGCATTTCGATTTTGAGGAAAAACATATGAAATCCATCAATTTTCCGGATCTGTACCGGCATATTGAAATTCATAATGATTTGATCGTGCAGCTTCATGAGATCACCCGCAACCCCATGGAAACGGAAGAGGATTTCCGTAAATTCAAGAAGTTTCTCTATGACTGGATACTTGATCATATCATGATGGAAGATAAAAAGTACGCAACCTACGCTCAATCTCTGAGCTGAATCCTTCATAAAGGTTCCCTTTTCGACAAGATCGGCTGATAATTCGACAATTTGGTCGTTTGTAAAGCGGTTACATATCTCGGGTATTTCCTATAAGTCATTTATTATCAATATATAATTGATTTGGCATGTTCTTTGTCCCATCTGTTTCAAAACAAAGCAAAAGGAGACTTGAAATGAGAAGAACAACCATGACCCTGCTGATGAGCATCCTGGTACTGGGACTGGGAACATTGAATGCGCAGACCTGCGGAAGCGGCGCCGGATTTATTGACGAGAATGGCGATGGCTATTACGATCTGGCTCCCGACAGTGACGGGGACGGAATTCCGAACGGACTGGATCCGGACTATGTTTCTGCCGGAAATGGCAACAGCGGTTCCCGCTTTGTGGATGAAAACGGGGACGGAATCAATGATAATGCCGGTGACGCCGATGGAGACGGAATTATCAATTGTGAAGATGACGATTTCACGGGTACGCCGATGAATCATGCCGGCCGCCGGCTGGGTCTCTCTCCGGAATTGCGCGGAACGGCCGTTTCGGGTGAAGCGTCAGCCTTTCGCCACGGACTCCCCAATAAATAGACATTCCCTCCCGGATAAGCTGAAAAAGGCGGTTTCTTTGGAAGCCGCCTTTTTTTATGCAGATAAATTAGTACAGAATATTCGAACTACAGTTGCGGGTCCATTTCAGACAGGTCGGATCTGAGCCGGGATCTGCGAAGTTTCCCATTGGAAGTAAAAGGGAAGGAGTGGACGGTGATCAGAGCTTTGGGCAGGAGATTTCTGTTGAGTTGTTTCTGTTGTCTGAGCCGAAGTATCCAGTCCTTGAAATCGTGCTGCGTAAATGAAGATGAGGTGGTTACGAGGACGCATTTTTCGCCGAGGGCCGCATCCGGAAGGGATGACAGACAGAAGTTCTGAGGATTGTGAGTCCCGGGCAGAAAGGAAAACAGTTCGGCTTCGAGAGACTCGGGATGAATTTTCAGTCCGCCGCTGTTGATGGCGTCATCGGCCCGCCCCAGAATGCGGAAGGTTCCGGTGGGAAGAATCTCGGCAATGTCATTGGTTATCAGGTCCTGATCCCCGGTCACAATCAGCCGCTGATCCTCCGACAGACGGAGGCGAATCCCGGGCAGAGGACTGTAATCATCGGATTTTTCGTCACCATTCACACGGCGGAGCGCAATATGGGAGGCGCTTTCGGTCATGCCGTAGCCGTGCCATACCTGTGATTTCAGAGTCCGGGCTGCAGCGCTGAGTTCATGGGAAATGGGTCCTCCGCCCAGTAGGATTATGGGGAAGGCCTTTTCGATCCGAGCCGCTTCAGTTTCTTCCAGAAGCGCATGAAGCTGCAGGGGCAGCATGGCTGCAAAATCGGCCCGGTATCCGTCCGGAATGTCCGCGCCGATCCGGGTGGAGGGTTTCAGCAACGTACAGACCAGGCCGCCGACCATGGCGCGAACCATCATCATTTTACCGGCGATACTGTGAGAACCGAGAGGATTGAATACGGTCATGCCCGGCTGCAGATGGAAATGATCCAACGTTCTGCGGGCGGACTCTTCCATTATTTTCCTGGGCAGTGAAATGGTCCGGGGTTCACCTGTACTGCCGCTGCTCTGCACCGGAAATGAGTGCCGGCCGGCGAGCCAGTCCCGGCAAAAATCAAGCGCCGGCACGAATTCCTCTCCGATTTTGTGATGACGCAGCTGCCCGTCCCACTTTCCCGGATGGGCAAAATCAAAAAATATCTGTTCAGGCAGTTTTACCAGACCGCCTGCATCGGCCGCCATGAAAGGGCCTCAGGGAAATTTCGGAAATTTTGAGAAGTCCGGTTTCCGCTTTTCCAGAAAGGCGTCCCGGCCTTCCTTGGCCTCTTCACTGAGATAGTAGAGAAGGGTCGCGTTTCCGGCAAGTTCCTGAATACCGGCCTGTCCGTCCAGTTCGGCATTGAAGGCGCTTTTCAGCATACGAATGGCGAGGGGGCTTTTGTCCATGATCTTCTGCGCCCACTCTATCCCTGTTTTTTCCAGATCCGCGAGAGGAACCACTTTATTGACCAGGCCCATGTTCAGGGCATCCTGGGCGTCATACTGATCGCAGAGAAACCAGATTTCCCGCGCTTTTTTCTGGCCGACGACACGGGCGAGGTAGGAAGCGCCGAAGCCGCCGTCGAAGCTGCCGACTTTCGGGCCGGTCTGGCCGAAACGGGCATTGTCAGCGGCAATGCTGAGATCGCAGACGACGTGGAGCACATGGCCTCCGCCGATGGCCCAGCCGGCCACCAGAGCAATGACAACCTTGGGAATACTGCGGATCATTTTCTGGAGGTCCAGCACATTGAGCCGGGGAACATCGCCCTCGCTCACATAGCCGCCATGTCCGCGGACGCTCTGGTCTCCGCCGCTGCAGAAGGCCTTACCGCCTTCTCCCGTGAGCAGAATGACACGGATCCGTTCATCATCGCGGCAGATGTTCATGGCATCGATCATTTCGCTGACCGTGACCGGTGTAAAGGCATTATGAACCTGCGGCCGGTTGATGCTGATGCGCGCCATGCCATCATGATATCCGAAGAGGATATCCTTATAATTCTTTATGGTTTCCCATTTGACCTGTGTTGCCATGGATTCTCCTATTTCTGGCCGGTTTTACGGATAATATGAAAGCCGAACTGGGTCCGCACCGGCTGACTGATGCGCCCGTTTCCCAGTTTGATGACAGCTGCTTCAAATTCCTTCACCATCTGTCCGGGGCCGAACCAACCCAGGTCTCCGCCTTTGGATTTGCTGGGGCAGGTGCTGAATTCCCGGGCAATGGCGGCGAAATTCGCGCCATTTTTAATTTTTTTTGACAGGGCATCGGCCAGCGCCTTGTCCTTTACCAATATGTGGCTTGCTCGCCATTCCATACTTGTCTCCTCATATACTGGCAGGAAATTACTCAACTCCGGCCAGAAGGTCAAGAAGCGCCTTCCCTGCAAAAGGAGAGATGAGGACGGAGATTTTCATCACATTAACGTAAAACCGGCTCTTTTCCGTTTGATTTCATTTGATCATTCCGAGTAAATTGATTCATAAACGGGGAAATGAACGATGGCTCAATTAGAATGGAATGATGATTATTCAGTAGGCATTGACCTGATCGACGCGCAGCACAGAGGACTCATGAATCTGCTGAATGAGCTGAATGCGTAT
The DNA here is from genome assembly GCA_046735395.1 of Fidelibacterota bacterium. Lineage (GTDB taxonomy): Bacteria > Fidelibacterota > Fidelibacteria > Fidelibacterales > DSDE01 > JBJKQR01. The sequence goes on from JBJKQR010000018.1 coordinate 65,900, forward strand.
CAGGAGGATGAACCGGAAAGCCGTGATTTCGAGCAGATTATTGATGACCTGATCAATTATGTGTCCGAGCATTTTGCCACCGAGGAAGCATTCTTTGAGGAAACGGCGTATCCGCAGATGGACCAGCATATTATCGAACATCAGTTTTTCGTGGAAAAAGTGAATGACATCGCATCGGATTATTATTCAATGGATGTGAAGGATATCCGGCAGATGATAGAATTTCTAAGCAACTGGTACAGCAAACATATTATGAAAACAGACCGTAAATATATCGCTCATCTTCGTGAGCATCTGAAACATTAGACGGCTATAGCCGATTATTCCGAATAAATATTATTAACCCGGTTTTCCCAGAAGCCGGAACATATTGCTTTTATAGGCTTCCACACCCGGCTGGTCAAAGGGATTGATCTTCTGCATGTATCCCGAAATCGCCACGGCAATTTCGAACATAACGAAAAGATGGAAAAGATGTTCTTCCTCCAGGTGATCCAGAAATAAGCTTGATACGGGCACGCCGCCGTCCTGATGGGCGGACAGGGTTCCCAGGTAGGCTTTTTCATTCACCTCGCTCAGCGTGCGCCCGGCCAGGTAATTGAGCTTGTCCAGATTCTGTGCATCAGAGGGAATATTCAGGTCCACGGGATATTTGCGGATCATGACAAAGGTTTCGAGAATATTCCGGACTCCGTCCTGAATCCATTGTCCCATGGAGTGAAGATCGGTGGTGAAATCCACGGAAGCCGGAAAGAGTCCCAGTCCGTTCTTCCCTTCACTTTCGCCGTAGAGCTGTTTCCACCATTCGGACATGAAATGCAGACGGGGCTCAAAATTAGCGAGAATTTCAATGGCCTTACCGGATTGACGAAGGGCCTGCCGGTTGACAGCATAGCGCAGGGAAATATTCGCTTCATCCGGCTGTGTGTACCGGTGCAGCGCGTCGGAGGCGCCACGGAGAATTTTTTTCAGATCCGCTCCGGCGGCCAGGATGGGCAGAAGCCCGACCGGTGTGAGGACGGAAAAGCGTCCGCCCACGTCATCGGGAATGACATAACTCCGGTAACCGCTGGACTCCGCCAGGGTTTTCAGAGCTCCCCGGGATCCATCCGTCGTGGCTATGATGCGCCGAGACGTTTTTGGGCCATATTTCTTTTCAGCGAGGTTTTTCAGGATGCGGAAGACGACGCCCGGTTCGGTGGTTGTGCCCGATTTGGAAATGACATTGATATAGAAATCCCGGTTTTCCAGTTCATTGAGCAGGGACGACAGTTCGTAGGGGCTCAGATGATGGCCGGCAAAGCGGATGCGGTCGGAGTGGGGCCAGAGGGCTGAGATGACGGCCTTCGCGCCCAGATAGGACCCTCCGATACCGATACAGACGAGAAGGTCACCGCTGTCGTGGATTTCCCGTGCCGTTTCACTGAGTTCCGACAGGGATTCGGGAGACTGTTCGGGCAGGGAGAGCCAGCCTGTAAATTCTGATCCCGCGCCGCTTTTCCCGAGAAGGGTTGATAAGGCTTCCAGCCCGTCCTTGTGCAACCGGGGAAGAAGCTCAGCATTTAAATTTTCACGTAATACCCTGTCTTCGTAAGACAGTGACATAAGGCCTCCGTTCTTGAATTAAAATGTTTTAAGACCGAAATGCTGACAGACACCATCCGCAGTGATTTCGGGAGAAAAGACACCGGTGAAGCAGGTGGACCAGGCAGCAGCAGCGGCAGCAAATTCCAGGCTTTCCCGGTAGCCCTGATTTTTCGCCAGGGCGTAGAGACAGGCTCCGTGCAGGATGTCGCCGGCACCGGTGCTATCGATGGTTTCCACTTTGCGGGCCGGAATGAAATCGGAATTTTCACCCGTGCTCCAGAGCAGGCCTCCGGGGCCAAGTGTGATGGCAGCGAGGGAAATTTTTCCGGCGGCGAGATTGCGAACGGCCGTGAAGAGATCGATTTCTCCATAATTCCGCAGGATGAAATCCTTGGAAACAATGAGAATGTCAATCAGGCTTTCCCAGTAGCAGAGATCAAGAGTTCGGGCCCCCGGATCCACCATAATACGGACGCCTCTTTCCCGGGCGGCTGCGGCGAGCCGGCGGGAAGTGTCACCGTCGCGGGCATCGAGCAGCAGATAGTCTCCGGGCTGCATCTCATCGGCAAAGGATTCGGGCAGAGCTTGGAGGGGGTGGCCGGAGGGCGGTTCCGGGCTGAGAATGACCGATCGCCTGCCATGCCGCGTCTCGGTGAGAATGGTCGCCCGCGCTGTCGGCATCTCCGCTTCTCTGATCAGATAGCGGCAGTCCAGCCCTTCCGCCGTAAGCCGTTCGGCCAGGGCCTTACCCCAGAGATCGTCCCCGATGCGGGCCGCCAGTACAGCATTTAGGCCGGAGCGGGCGCAGAATCCAAGCGCTGCGGGTACTGGTCCGCCCGGCGCTTCGACCAGTCCTGTTGCCCGGGTTTTTTCGTCCGGACCCGGAAAGTGAGACAGGGACAGAAAATGGTCCCAGGTGAGCAGTCCGTATCCGAATATGCGGGTCATGGCTTCAGAATCCCCGTTCTCTGCGGATGGATGAATAGGCCTCGTTGATGATTTTGAATTTTTCCTCGGCGGCCTTGACGAGATCCGGGCCGAGATGGGATACCTTGTCCGGGTGATAGAGCAGGGCGAGTTTCTTGTAGGCGTGTTTGATTTCTTCGTCCGTGGCCTCGGGCGTCACTTCGAGGATTTTATAAAAGGCGCCGGCGTCATTTTTATGATAGGCGCTGTAAATGCTCTCATAATCGCGTTCGTTCAGTCCCAGAAGCAGAGTGATCTCGTGAATCGCCCGTTTTTCGTCTTCGTGCAGCTCGCCGTCGGACAGGCTCAGGTTGAAGAGCAGATGAATCAGCTGTATCCGGGACGGAAAATCCATGTAGGATGCAATCTGCTGCGCAACCTCCTGAATGATGATGGGCCGCTGCAGCAGCTGTTCCAGCAGCATCATGAGTTCCTGAACCATGGCGGGTTGGCTGATGCCGGAGGAGAGGTAACGGCGCACATAGTCCATTTCCACTTTGCGGATCTTTTTGTCCGATTTGATGACATAGGCAAAAATAATCATCAGGGAGGCATAAAAATCTCCGGGGTGGGTGCGATGGCCGCTTCGCTGCCGTCCGGATTCTGAATATGGCCCGGGAGTCAGTTCATCATCAAGCCTTGCTCCGATAAATCCGCCGATCAGCGCGCCGATGGGTCCGAGAAGGACCCAGCCCAGACCGGCACCGATGAGTGTTTTCATACTGAAATTCATGCGTGGGTGATCTCCATAAGTTTCACGTTCTTTTCCAGTGTATCCCCCTCCTTTACAAATATTTCCCTGATGCTGCCCGTGACCGGCGCAACGATCTCGTTTTCCATTTTCATGGCTTCCAGAATCATCAGGCCCTGGCCTTTTTCGACCGTGTCGCCGGCGGCAACTTCGATTTTTTTCACCAGGCCCGGGATGCTGGCCTTGAGCAGAGTTTCCGTCTTTTCCCCGACCTGCACCATGCCCAGCTTTTCCAGCAGCAGGTCCATGTCGTCTTTCAGCTCAACCGTCAATGCGGACGAATTGGAGGTGATCCGGTAATGGGGATGTTCGTCCTGAACGTGAATGAGCAGGGATCGGTTTTCGAAAATGAGGCTGTAGCAGTTATCGGCGAGTTTCCGGCAGTCCGGTTCCACTGCCCGTCCGTCTATGACAGGCCGGGAACAGAGGTCTTCCGGATTGATCTCGATGGTGTAGGTTTTATCGCCGCTTTGAATCTGATAGCTTTTCATCATGGTTTCGCCTCAGGAAGGGTATTTCCGGTTTTTCCAGCCGGAATTCCGTTCTTTAATGTCACGTTGGGGCTCAGGTTTCCGTTTTTTCTGCGTATCAATAAAATGATGCAGGGCTGCAAGTCCGGCGGCCTGACTGAGGCCGGTATCGACCCCGTTCCCGGAGAGCGCCGCCCTGTTCTCATCTATAAAATGGGTGCTGTAATGTCCGTTCTGAAAATCAGGGTGGCTGATCACGGACGAACAGAAGGGGATGGAGGTCTGAACGCCGAAAATCACGAATTCATCCAGCGCCCTCTGCATGCGGGCCAGGACTTCCGGCCGGTCATTTCCCCAGCAGATGAGTTTTCCGATCATGGGGTCATAATAGGGCGAGACCACAAGGCCGGGCTGCAGGGCTCCGTCGAAGCGAATGCCCGGGCCGTCCGGAATCCGGCACCAGGAGACAGTTCCCGTACTCGGCATAAAATTATTCCCGCTGTCTTCCGCATAGATCCGGCATTCCATGGCATGTCCCAGCTGCCGTATCCCGTCCTGGCTGTGGGCGAGCGGGTGGCCGTCCGCGATGCGGATCTGTTCCCGAACCAGATCTATTCCCGTGAGCATCTCAGTGACCGGATGCTCGACCTGAAGTCGGGTATTCATCTCCAGGAAATAAAAATGTCCCGATTCATCAGCCAGGAATTCCACCGTTCCGGCGCCGGTATAATGACAGCTTCGCGCCACTTCCACCGCGGCGTCCCCCATACTTTTCCGCAGCTCGGGAGTCAGGAGAGGAGAGGGGCTTTCTTCGATGACCTTCTGAAAACGCCGCTGTATGCTGCATTCTCTTTCATTCAGGTGGATAATAGTGCCCCGGGTGTCAGCCAGGATCTGAAACTCGATATGATGAGGATTCTCAATATATTTTTCCAGATAGATCCGTCCGTCTCCGAAGGCTGCGGCCGCTTCACGCCCGGCCTTTTCCACCGCGGCCTGAAGCTGTTCGGGTGAATCCACGCGATGCATGCCTTTACCGCCGCCGCCACCGGCTGCCTTGACGAGGACGGGGTAGCCGATGCGCTCCGCTTCCGGAACCGCGTCCCCGGATGAGGACAGAACAGCGGATCCGGGTACCAGTGGAACGTTACGGGCCGAAACCGCCTGACGTGCGGCTGTCTTGTCGCCCATGATGCCAATGGCTTCCGCATCCGGGCCGATGAAGCATTTTCCGGCCTTCTCAACCTCTGCGGCGAAACGGGTGTTTTCGGACAGGAATCCGTAGCCGGGATGGACGGCATCCGCGCCGGAGCGGATCAATATATCCATGACCTGGTGTATGTCCAGATAGCTTTCGCTGCTGAGATTTCCTTTCAGGGGCCAGGCTTCATCTGCGTAGAGAACGTGGGGCGACATGCGGTCCGCTTCGCTGAACAGCGCAACCGTCCTGATGCCCATTTCCCGACAGCTGCGCATGACGCGAATGGCAATTTCTCCCCGATTGGCGATGAGAATTTTACGGATCATCCGATTCTCCGTGGCTTTGGCAGAATATAAGAAAATCGCCGGCGAAAAGGCATTTTTGATTTGGGAGGGCTGTATCCAGTATCCAGTATCGAGTATCGAGTAGCGAGTATCGAGTATCGAGTAGGCAAATTTCGTTTCTTCCGCATGAACCCGTCAACCCGCCTTAGTACGTCACTGCGGACCTGATCCGCCCGTCTATGTTTCGCTTCGCTCCACTTCGACGCGGCAGGCGAGTTGAAAGGCATAAGGAGCCAGGAGCTTGGAGGCAGGAGGCAGGAAGAAAGAGGAAGGGTGAAAGGTGAAATTTTGACTGGAACGAAACCGACAGTGGCTGAGTGGTATCACTCGGTGGCTGAGCGGAGCCGAAGCCTTTTGTCATTGCGGGCTTGACCCGCAATCTCTTGCCATTGAAGGCGAGGTGTGATGTGTACAAGAATCTGGTGTACAACAGAATTAAGGAGATTCCGGATCGCCCCCGTCTCCGTTTCACTCCGATGGAGTTGTCCGGAATGACAGTTTCATAATATTGTAGGATTGAGTTTTTTACGATAAACCCGCCAACCCGCCAACGAATTCTTCCCCGTCTGCGCATCAACGCATTAACTATTTATTATACAAAATCGGTGAAAAAATTAGAGCTGTTCCCAGCCTTTGCCGAGGCGGTTGAGCAGGGCGGAATACAGATAAAAGCGGACAGAGCCCACGATGACAGAATCGATAATATCGGAGGCGAAGGCATAGGTCAGCATGGAGCGGGCCACATCCTCGCCGATGCCCCGGCTGCGCAGGTAGAACAGCGCATCCTCGTCCAGCTGTCCCACGGTCGCGCCGTGGCTGCATTTCACGTCATCGGCAAATATTTTCAGCTGAGGCTTGGAATCCGCTTTGGCGTCGGGAGAAAGAAGGAGATTCTTGTTCAGCTGCCGGGCATTGATTTTCTGTGCATCCCGTTCGACAAGGATCTGTCCGTTGAAGACGCCCCGGGAATGTTCATCCAGAATTCCTTTATAGATCTGATTGCTTTCCGAGCGGGGAGCGACGTGGTGGATGAGTGTGCGGTTGTCGAAGTGCTGGCTGTCCTTGCCCATGTAGAGGCCGTAGAGGTCGCAGCGGGCGCCGCTGCCGTTCAGGACAGCGTCAATATTGTTGCGGTTCAGGACCCCGCCGAAATTGATACTGGTGGAGAGAAAGCGGGCATCCTGCTCGAGAATGGCGGTGGTGCTGGACAGATGGGTGCTGTTCATGGATTCGAGCTGAACCTTGTGGTAGCGCAGGGAGGCGTTGTCGTCGACATATACTTCAGCCCCGCTGTTCGTCAGATAGGGGTTTGTGTCCAGTCCGTTGTAGGTTTCCACCACGGTGGCGCTGCTGTTTTTTCCCAGCACGATAAGGTTCCGGGGCTGGGTATAAAAGGGACGATTCAGACCGGTGGACAGGTACATGATGTGCACCGCTTCCTTCAGCTCCGTATTGTCGGGAATATAAACAAAGGCGCCGTCGGGGCTGAGAGCCGTATTCATGAGCGAAAATTTATCATTCCCGTTCCGGCAGTGGGTGTTGAAATGTTTTTTCACGATGTCCGGATAGGTATTCAGAGCCTCCCGGAGACTGCTGATCACGGCCGGGCAGTCCGATCTTTTTTCCAGCTGGGAATGGGCGGCGGAAAAATGCCCGTTCACGAAGACCAGAATGATGCGTTTCATATCCGTGAAGGAATATTTATAGACAAGCTGTGAGGGCAGGGTTTCGGGCCTGGCATCCGGAACGGGGGAATAGGCCGTGTTCATGAGATCGTCTAAATGAGTGTATTTCCATTCCTCCATTCCGCTATGGGGAAAGGGTGTGTCGCGGAAGGCTTCAAATGCCGTCTGCTGCCGTTCGAGAAAAAAGGGCGCGAGGCCGTCGCTGCGACGTTCGTGAAACTGTCGGTTCCAGTCGGTTTTACTGTTTGAATTCATGCTCAGTCCCTGTCAGCTTCTTCCTTGATCCAGTCATATCCGCGTTTTTCCAGCTCGAGAGCCAGATCCTTGTCGCCGGATTTCACGATGCGTCCCTTGTAGAGAACATGGACGAAATCGGGGACGATATAGTCGAGGAGCCGTTGATAATGCGTCACCATGATGACAGCGTTGTTCTTGTTCTTGAAACGGTTCACACCATGGGCCACAATTTTCAGCGCATCAATATCCAGGCCCGAATCCGTTTCGTCCAGAATGGCCAGCCGCGGGTCCAGAACCGCCAGCTGAAGAATTTCATTGCGTTTTTTCTCGCCACCGGAAAATCCTTCGTTCACAGGCCGGTTCAGAAGCTTCTGGTCAATATCCACCAGTTCCATCTTCTGCTTGATCATGGCCAGAAAATCCATGGCATCCAGTTCGTCCAGATTGCGGTGTTTGCGGATCTCATTCAGCGCTGTCTTCAGAAAGGAGGTATTATTGACGCCCGGAATTTCGATAGGATACTGAAAGGCCAGAAAGACGCCTTCCCTGGCGCGGACTTCCGGAGTCATATCCATCAGATTCTGCCCCATATAGTCAACCTGTCCGCCGGTGACCTCATAGCCGGGACGGCCGGCGAGGACGTGAGCCAGTGTGCTTTTTCCACTTCCGTTCGGCCCCATGATGGCATGAACTTCTCCGGCATGAACTTCCAGATTAATCCCTTTCAGGATGGCATTGCCGCCCACATTGGCCTGTAAATTTTTAATATTCAGCATTGCGGTTTCCTGTACATATCTTTCATTTTAATATTTTGATGCATGGTCGGAATCATTATCTCCCCCTGTCAGCCCACACTGCCTTCCAGGCTGACCGCGAGGAGCTTCTGCGCTTCGACGGCAAATTCCATGGGCAGTTTTTTAAAGACTTCCCGGGCATAGCCATTGACAATAATGCCGATGGCGTCTTCCGTGCTGATGCCCCGCTGGTTGCAGTAGAAGATCTGGTCTTCGGAAATTTTTGAGGTGGTGGCTTCGTGCTCGATACGGGCTCCCGGGTTGTCCACTTCCAGATAGGGAAAGGTGTGGGCGCCGCATTTGTCACCGATGAGCAGGGAGTCGCACTGGCTGTAATTCCGGGCACCGTCGGCGTTTTTCGCCACCCGGACCAGTCCCCGGTAACTGTTATTGGATCTGCCGGCGCTGATTCCTTTTGAGATAATAGTGGACCGGGTATTTTTTCCCAGGTGAATCATCTTTGTGCCCGTGTCGGCCTGCTGATGATTGTTGGTGACGGCCACCGAGTAGAATTCACCCACGCTGTTGTCGCCTTTCAATATGACGCTGGGGTATTTCCAGGTGATGGCGGAACCGGTTTCCACCTGAGTCCAGGATATTTTCGCATCCCGGTGAGCCAGGCCGCGCTTGGTGACGAAATTGTATATCCCGCCTTTTCCGTCCTTATCACCGGCATACCAGTTCTGCACGGTGGAATATTTGACTTCGGCCCGGTCGTGAGCAATGATTTCCACCACGGCGGCGTGAAGCTGGTTTTCGTCCCGGGCCGGTGCCGTGCAGCCTTCCAGATAGGAGACGTAGGCATCTTCATCGGCAATGATGAGGGTTCGCTCGAACTGGCCCGTCTTGGACGCGTTGATACGAAAATAGGTGGAGAGCTCCATGGGGCAGCGGACCCCCTTGGGCACGTAGACGAAGGTTCCGTCGCTGAATACGGCGGAATTCAGAGCCGCAAAGAAATTGTCACTGACGGGAACAACGGAACCCAGGTATGTGCGGACCAGGTCCGGATATTTTTTCAGCGCTTCGGAAATGGGCAGAAAAATGACGCCCAGCTCCTCCAGTTTGTCCTTGTAGGTCGTAGCCACTGAGACCGAATCAAAGACGGCGTCAACGGCAACCCCGGCCAGCGCTTCCCGCTCTTCCAGCGGAATGCCCAGTTTGTCAAAGGTGGCCAGAAGTTCCGGATCCACTTCGTCCAGTGATTTGGGGCCGTCCTTTTTCGGTGCGGCATAATAATAGGCGTCCTGGTAGTCGATGGGCGGATAGCTGATGAAGGCCCAGTCCGGTTCCTTCATGTCCTGCCAGCGGCGATATGCCTTCAGGCGCCATTCCAGCATGAATTCCGGCTCCTGCTTCTTGGCCGAAATGAAGCGGACAATGGATTCATCCAGGCCTTTCGGCGCCATCTCCGTCTCTATATCCGTCACAAATCCGTACTCGTAGTCCCGGTTGGCCAGGTCACGGATTTCTTTGTCTTTTTCTCTCATGGTCTCCTCAACGCTTCGGGCAGTTCTCTGCCGGGGTCGAAGTTTACGCGAATCTTGACAAAAATGTCAAGATTAAATTTAAGGTATGGAATAATTTAAAGAAGGATAAAGATTTTAGGTCCTAACCTGTTCGGATGAATAGGAAAAATATTCCCCGGCCGGGCAGAGAGCTCAGCCGGGGATTTTTACATTTATAGGACTTTGACGCGGCGTTTATATTCGTCGAGAGCTTCGGTGAGGCGTTCCCGTGACTTGGGATCACCCAGGTTGTGGCTGGGATGGATATGCAGTTTTTCGCCGCGGTCCGCCAGAATCTCCGCGACAGTGGTCACGGTCATCCACACGGCTGTGACAAAGGCCATGGTGGACAGCGGTCCGATCTTGTCCACGTGATTCTTCAGATCCACAGAGGCGTCTCCGATGGGAGTGCAGTTATCCACGACGATATCCGCGAGCTGAAAGAGATTCTTTCCTCCGCTGTGGGCGGTGCTGCGGGAATAACCTTCCCCGGCAGACCCGAAGACGATCAGTTTCATTCCCAGTTCCTTGGCCCGGATGGCCACATCGATATTGACGGCATTGACGCCGGTATGGGAAAAGATCCACATGCAGTCTCGGCTGTCAAAATCATAGCCGCGCATGATTTCCTTGCCGTAACCTTCCATCCGTTCGAGAAAAATAAACTGATGAACCCCCATTTCCCCGGTGATGCGGGTAAAAAAGGTGAGCGGCAGTTCGATCATGGGATGAAAACCGACGAAACCGCCGATGCGGGGATACATTTCTTCGATGGGAAGGGTGGCGTGGCCGCAGCCGAAGGTGTGGACCCAGCGGCCGGCGCTGATACTGTCAGCCATGACTTCCGCCGCTTTGCGGATATTATCCATCTGAGTAGTTTCGATTTTGTTCATGACGTCGTGGGCATTTTTCAGCCATTGTTGTGCAAGCATTTCGTTACCTTTTCATTTTTGTTGTGCCGTCGAGGACGCAACCGTGTTTGCGATGATGATTAAGAGGCCGGACATGATGATCGCAGAGATGCTGATCAGGCCGGGAAAGAGTGATAGTTTATCCATGCTGGACAAAAGTCCCACCAGAAAATTCAGGCCGGAATTCCCGATGAGAGCGATGACCAGAGCTACGGAAAAGGCTGTTCCTGATAAATCGGAGAACAGGTCGCCCACATAACCGAGAATGACGGGGAAACCGGCGGCGCTGCCGATACCGAGCAGGATCAGTCCGAGGACGGCCGTATTGAGCCCGGAGGCAAAATTGAGAAGAAGGCTTCCGCAGAAAATAATGAGCAGGGACAGAGCCAGCACGGCAATTGATGAATATTTTTTCAGGAGGGAGCCGAGGACGAGGCGGGTGAGAGTCAGGGCCAGAATCATGATGGACAGGGCGTAGAGACTGTGTTCGGTGGAAATTCCTGCGCTGTCGCGAAGGTAGGCCGCGGTCCAGGTGTTGCTGATGCCCTCGATGCCGCTTTCAAAGAAGAGAAAAAATCCCATGAGCAGCAGAACCGGCTGTTTCAGAAGTTTCAGACCCTGGGCAATGGGAAAACCCTGATTCTGCTTGGGTTCGGGAAATGTGGCAAACAGAAAGCGGATAAAGGTGAGGAAAACCAGGAAAGCAAAAAACTGAAGCAGGGTCTGATTGGATATATAGCGGTTGAAAAGGCCGATGAGCAGGGGCATACCCAGGGCGCCGATTCCGTAAAAGACACCCAGCAGGCTCAGGCCGGCGCCTTTGTCACTTTCACTGATGTCGGCCACCAGCGCGTTGGTTCCGCCATTGACAGCGCCGCCGCCGAAGCCGATGAGAAAAAAGGACAGCTGCAGCAGCAGGAGGGAGCCGGTCATGGAAATGAGCAGAAATCCGACAGCAATCCCCAGAGTACTGTAAGCCAGCAGAAAGCGGTAACCGAAACGGTCCACGATGGGGCCGAAGATCATGGATCCGACCAGGATTCCGGCCGGCAGCAGCGCCGACAGCGAGGCGAGAGTGAGCTGACTGAGCTGTCGATCTCCGGTGAGATAGGCGCTGGCTGATCCGAGGGATAGCATGGCCATGCCGAAAATGAGCATGCCTATGTAGGCTGAATACCGTGCCATGTTCTGTGTGGACATTATATTTCTCCTTCACAGCCCTGCATGAGGGCCAGTTTTCCCGCTCCGAACAGGCCGGCGTCCGCGCCGATGTCCGAGGCTTCGATAAGTGTTTCCCTGAAGGCGATGGGCTGGGCCCAGCGTCCCGCCTCCTGACGAATCTGGGGAATGAATTTTCGCGCCGGGCCGAAGACGCCGCCGCCGAAAATGATGATTTCCGGATTGAAGATGCTGATATAATTGGCTGCGGCCATGCCCCAGTATTCGATGGCCTGATTGATCACCGTGATGGCCAGGGTATCGCTCGCGTCGAAGGCTTCAAATACATCGTAGGAGGTAATATGTTCGGGAAGGGGCCGGCGCAGCAGTCCGTAATAGTCCGGGGCGCTGTTCAGCAGATCCATGGCAACCCGGGCCAGTCCGTCACCACTTGCGTTATATTCGAAGCAGCCGAATTTTTCATAGCCTTCCCGGAAGGGTTTATTCAGGGCCATCCAGCCGGTGGCACCGGCGATGTTACTCTGTCCGTGGAGAATCTTTCCATCCACCAGGATGCCCGCCCCGATACCGGTGCCGACGGCAAGAAATACGGCATTCCGGCAGTTTTTCGCATGTCCCTGCCACACTTCGCCGAGAATATAGCAGCTCCGGTCGCTCTCGATGAAGATGGGAATCCCATCGCTGATCGCTTCCAGATCCTTTTTCAGGGGGTAATCTGTCCAGCCCGGAATATTGGGGGCCCAGACTTCACCCCGGTCCACATGATAGATGCCCGGGACGGACACACCGATGCCTTCAGGCTTGTCTCCCGTGTCATGGGCGGCCTGTATCAGTTTCTTTACCTGCTTCTGAATGATTTCACTGACCTGCACACCGGATTTCCCGGCTATCTCCGTCTTCTGACGGTTCAGGATTTCACCGTTTTCCGCCATCAGGGCAGAGGAGGATTTTGTACCGCCCAGATCAACCGCTATAATGGTCATGTCCGCTCCTTGATGTTGTGTCTCCCGCCTCAAAAGCTGCTGTCCGCAGGAAAACGCATTTCTAATATTTTATCGTTAACAGTTTATGACCTTTGATGCTTGAATGCAATATTATTTTTATCGATAACATTTTTTATAATAATCTCTGTTTTTTCCAGCGAGTTTTCACTATACTTGCATAAAGTTACTAAGGAATGGCCCGGTGAAATCCGGGCAGGGAAGCGATGAGAAACGGGAAGTCGGGTAAAATAACGCTCAAGGATATTGCCGAAATTGCCGGCGTCACATCCATGACGGTATCCCGTGTCGTCAGCGGCAAGGGTTATGTGAAGGAAAGCACGCGCGAACGCATTCTCCGGATTGTGAAAATGCTGGATTACACGCCGAACCTACTGGCCCGAAGCCTGTCCAGCATGCGGTCCAGAACCATCGGCATCATTATTCCGAAGACCGAGCAGATATTTTTAGACAATTATCTGTCCCAGATATTGGCCGGGGTCATGGCGGAACTGAAGGAAAAGGATTACCGGCTCATGATTTATCCGGTGGATGACGAGGATATCGCACAGAACGGCTATCTGGGTATTGCCAACAGCAAGCTGGTTGACGGAATCATCATGCTGAAACCCCGCATCGACGATCCGCATCTTCAGAATCTGGCTGAATCGGGATTTCCCTATATTCTCATCAATCACCGTCCGGAAAACGGGCAGTATAATTTTATCGATACGGACATGAGGGCCGCAAATATCAACGTAGTGCGGTATCTGTATGAAAAAGGCTGCAGACGGATTGCCTTCGTCGCCGGCAGCCAGCTGGAACAGAACGGCATCGATCAGCTGCAGGGCTATCGGGATGGACTTCAACAGACGGGGCTTCCCTTTGATGAGCGTCTGCTTATTTATTCCGGGGCAGGACGGGCCAACGCGGATATTGATCTCTGGACCGGCGGATCTTCCCGGCCCGATGCCATTATCTGTACCAATGATTACACGGCCATTGCTGTTATTGATAAGCTGAAAACTCGAAATATTTCCGTTCCGGATGAGATCGCCGTCATCGGATTCAATGATATTGAACTGGCTAAATTTTCCAGCCCGACTCTGACAACGGTAAAACTGCCCATGCTGCGAATCGGCAAAAATGCGGCGGAACAGCTGATTGCCCTGATTGAAGGCGAAGTGGCCGAACCGATAAAAATTTCTCTCGAACTTCAGCTGATCATCAGAGAATCTGCATGAAGGGAGTATCATATGAACAGGGAATGGTCTGATTTTTGGACGTCCTTTCAAGTTAATGGGGGATTTATGAGGAGTGGAACAGGAAAACTGACTGTCGTGCTGTTTCTGATCATGACACTGCTGCCGGTCCGGGCACTTTTTGCAGGAAACGGCAAAATCATGGGACGGGTTACCGACAGGAAGACCGGTGACGGGATTCCCGGAGCCAATGTTATGATCACCGGTGTCTGGAAAGACGGACGCATGGAGAATCTGGAAATGGTTCAGGGTGCTGCTGCAGATGCCGATGGATACTATTTCATTCTCAATATCGTGCCCGGTACATACACCGTCAAAACGACGATGATGGGCTACAAGGGCCTGGAGATCAATCAGATTCAGGTCAACATGGACAGAACGGTCAATGTGGATTTTGTTCTGGATGAGACGGTTCTGAAAATGGAGGCGGTGCAGGTTACGGCGGCAGGTGAAATTATCAAGCCGGACGTATCCGGTACCCAGGAAATCATCACCACAGACCGGCTGGTGGAAAGTCCCCAGATCCGTCTGGATGAATTTGTCAATAACATCAAGGGTGTGGAAGTGGTTGCGGACAATGACGGAAACGGTATTTCCATCCGCGGTGGTGCCGTGCAGGAGACAGATGTGCGTCTCGATGGAATCTCCGCCCGGGATCCGCGTTCGGGAAATTCCTATCTTTCCTTCAATTCCACATCCGTATCGGAAATGCAGGTGCTGACCGGTGGTTTCGAAGCCAAATACGGCGGTTTCCGTTCGGGTATGGTCAATGCCGTGACCAAGGAAGGCTCCCGGGACCGCTATGATTTTTCCATGAAATTCGATTATGCCCCGGCAGGTCAGAAGAAATATTTCGGTGAAGATCCCTATTCAAAAAATTCCTGGCTTTACAAGGTGTATGCCGATACGAGCTTCAAGTGGTATGACCCGTCCGATGAGACCTGGAAAAGCTACGCCATGGATGGTGTTCCGAAAGAGGATTCTCTGCTTGCCCCCGGATTTCCGGAAGAACTGCGAACTTTCAAAGGCTGGAACGACAAGAATACGGGAACCAAGAATCAGACCATCATCGGATTTCCCAAAAAGCAGAAGCTGACGGCAGAACAGAAGCGGCAGCTGTGGCTCATTCAGCATCCCGAATACAGTTATTTCAATGATCCGGATATCTACGCGGAGGGAACACTGACCGGCCCCATGCCCTTTACGAAAAATTCGACTTTTCTGCTCGGCGGGAAGCTGGAAAAAACGCAGTTTGCCTATCCCATCGGGCCGCGGGACTATTACCTCGACTACAACGGCCAGTTCAAAATGACGACGAAGATGAGTGACAAGATGAAGGTGTCTGTCAATGCGCTGTACGGAAAGGTGAGCACGAATACCTCCAACAGGCCGTCATCCATGGGCGGTGCGCTTGTGGATTATTCAAGTCGTTTCAGTTTTCTCAATAACAACCAGTCATCCGTCCGCCAGCAGGCCAGTATTCTTGGCAGCCAGAACGGATTCATTGACATGTACAACAAGAGCCAGCTCCAGGAACTCACCCAGCGCTGGTTCATGTCCGGCCTGAAACTGAATCATACTCTGTCGCCGCGGGTGTATTACACACTGAATCTGGAAGTGACATACAATGACAACATGATAGATCCCATGGTGGCCGACAGCAGTCAGGATGCTGCCTGGACCATGCTCGACAGTTTTCCGGTTCTGAATTATCCGCGTATCGGCACACCCAACGGCTCAACCAACATGGGCAAGGATCTGGATGACATGTTTCTCATCTACGGCGGCCTGCAGCAGGTGGATTCCTCCTACTCCTGGTCCGCGTCCCTGCGCTGGGATCTCACCGCGCAGCTCAACCGCTTCAATCAGTTTGAAACCGGACTGGAGCTGAAATACGATCAGTCCCATGTGTATTCGGGAACCTGGCTGCAGTCGGAGAAGATGTGGACGCTGGATACCTGGCAGTATTATGACGCCAAACCGCTGGAACTGGGTGCCTATATGCAGGATAAACTGGAATTCGAGGGAATGATCGCGAATATCGGCATGAGGGCGGACTATTTCAATGCCAACCGCAGCGCCTACGACCTCAGGCTGCCCCTCGATGAGGATTTTTCCAATTTCTACAATCTTAACTATAATTACCTACCGGGACAGTTCGGATCCTTTGAACGCTGGCTGGCCATCCGCGATCAGCTCGGTGATCCGCCGGGCTGGCCCTCTCTCGGCAGCAAGGGGCAGCTCAAACTGTCGCCGCGTCTCGGTGTGTCCTTTCCGGTCACGACCCGCAGCAAGATGTATTTCAATTTCGGACATGCCTATCAGCGACCGAATATGACCTTTCTGTACAACATGGTGATATCCGGAAACCAGGCGGCCATTCCCTCTCCCGATCTGGAAATGGGAAAAACCGTCCTCTACGAATTCGGATACGAACAGCAGTTTCTCAAATCCTTTCTCTTCTCGACCACCCTGTACTACAAGGATGTGAGCAATGATCCACTGTCCAGAACCTTTGTGAATTACTGGCAGGAATTTTCTGTGATCAAATATTTTCCCGATGCCTACTCGGACATCCGTGGTGTGGAAATGCGGCTGGAAAAGAATATGGGCCGTTTCCTCACTTTCTGGGGAAATTACGAATATATTCTGAAAAGCTATGGCCGCACCGGACTCTCCACCGTGTATGAAAACAAGGTCCAGAATGCCGACGTTCAGCGAAGCGCAAATATTTCCACCACGGAGCCGGCTCCCGAAGCCCATTTCAATGTCAATCTGCATACTCCCCCGAAATGGGGACTTCTGGGCGGATTTAAAGCCGATTTTCAGTCCGAATGGCGGGATGGCGGCAAGATTGTCATGAAATATGACCCCATTACCGGAAAACAGTTCAAGGTGGATGTGGTGGACTATTTCAATGTGGACCTGAGAGCATCGAAGAGTTTCCGGGTGGGCCGCCTCAATGCGGAATTTGTCATTACCGTGAACAACCTGCTCAACCAGAAACGTCTGAATATCGGCGGCATGAGCACGGCACAATATTCCCGCTACAAGGAATCACTGCGCTTCTGGTACGAGGAGGATGAACAGGTGGTGGACAAGACGACGGGTGAAGTCGTGGACGTGATCAAAAACCACGGAAACGACAAATGGGGAGAATTTAACAAGGACTATATCGATACAGGCTGGTACACGGCGCCGATCTTTCTCAATCCTCGCCGCATCCTTGTCGGATTCCGTTACTCATTCTGAGTGAGACTCTGAAAGAATATTAATAAGCGAGAGGAAATCATGATACATAAACATAGAAAAATAGTGCTGGTTCTTGCCATTGTGCTGTTGCCCTTCATGGCTTCAGGCCAGAAAAAGCAGTCCGGGCCGCCCATGTTCATGGATGTGAACGCGATCAAAATGGATCTGAAAAAGGTCAACGGTGAGGGCCAGTTCACGACTCAGTACAGCTGGATGCTGACAGGTTCTACGTCCACCATTGAGGAAATTTTCAATTATCCCCAGGATCAGTGGTACAGCAATATGCTCTACCAGATCTTCAATCCGGTCGCTCCGGATGACAATGGCTTTGTCAATCAGCATGGGCAGACGCAGAAACTTCCCACACCCTACACCAGTCCCGGAAAGAATGTCTATTCCTGGGAACGGCGACGGACCGCGCCCCCGGCTATTTACGTGGATGGGATCCGGCAGAATCAGGAATATCCCTGGGAGGTGTATCCCGATCTGAAGTCGGATATGGAAGCCGTCTGGGAAGATATCATTCCCTTCTGGGGTATCCGCGTCAAAGTCGAACTTTATGGCTTTTCCAATCCTAATCATGAAAATTATCTGATCTGGAAAGCGACCTATAAGTTTACAGGAGAGACCAAGCCGCCCATTGAAAATCCGGATACGAGTGATGTTTTTCCGGATCAGACCCTGCGGCTCTGGTGGCCCCTGTCCTTCAGTTTCGGCCCTTCGAAGGCCGGCGAATATGCCACGCGCGGCGGATTTGCCTACGAAGGCGAGGATGATCTGGATTCCTGGTTTGAGGCGACCCTGTCTCTGCCCCATTCAGGGCCCCGGAATTCTCTGAAGATTGCCTACTATTACGATTATAAGACGCCGGGTATCAAACCTTATGCGAATGGATCGTCCGATGACAGCGGAGATCCGGATCAGGTGACTGGCCATCTGACCTCGCCTCAGATTCCCGGATTCGCATTGCTGCATTCCGCAAAAAATTCCTTCAGTCCTGCGGATGACAACACCGATCAGCCCTATTCCATGCCCCATGCCACCATTGCGGACGATCTGTGGGGACGGCGTGATCCTGGCCTGCGTGATACCTATATCGGAGACGATGACCGGGGGAAATTTCCTCTGGATCCCATCACGGAGGGATTTATTGCCGATGGAACCTCCCAGAAAGGGCCCATGCGTTTCATCACGGTCGGCCCCTACGAATTGCAGAAACAGGGAAACACCTGTGATTCCATCTGTGCTGTGTACGCGCTGGGTGTGGGATCCATGGACTGGAATGCCGCCGACAGTATCGGCAGGGCCTGGTTCAATGGTGATATCGACGATGCGGAAAAGGATTCTCTGGTCCTTACCGGAAAGGATTCGCTGCAGAAGGCCTTTGACCGGGCCAACTGGGCCTGGAACCGCGGGCTGGACATTCCCGATCCGCTTCCGTCTCCCTATATTGATGTGAAAAGCGATGCGGACCGCGTTCTGGTCAACTGGTCCTATCCCAATTCCGATTATTTCAGGGATCCGGATACAAAAGTCGATGACTGGGCCGCCTGGCGCGTATACCGTAAAAAAGGCGCATCCATGGTGGGTGCACCCGATGATAAGTACAGCGGCGAAAAATGGGAACTGATTTTCGAAACCACGGACAGAGCGGTGACGGAATACATCGATACGGACGTGATCCGGGGAACGGCCTACTATTATGCGGTGACGGCACTGGATGACGGAAGTCAGAATACAGACGGCCTCCATCCCGGGCAGAAGCTGGAAAGTTCCCGCTATGCAAACCGCACGGCTCTCCCGGCCATTCCCTTCAAAAAGGGCCTGGACAGCAGCAGTGATGTGGTCGTCGTGCCGAACCCGGCCACCGTTGTTGCCGGTGCCCTGGGCTTTCCCGGTGAGGAAAATCAGATCATGTTCGCCAATCTTCCCTATAAATGTGATCTGCGGATCTACACGGAAACGGGTGATTTCATTTACAAAACCAGTCACATCGGCACAGACCAGGAACTCTGGTTTCAGAAAACAGACAATAATCAGTATGTCAGCCCCGGAATCTATATCCTGGCTGTCATCAATGCCGAAACCCTGGACGGGACAAAACTGCCGGACAAATTCACAAAATTTGTCCTGGTCAGATAGAAAGGACTGAATCATGAGATATCATTATAAATTTTTCACTCCGGTCTGCCTTGTCCTGCTGGTTTCCAGCCTGGCTTTTGCCGATATAGAAAAAAAGGCTCAGACCGGATTTCGTTTTCTGGATAACGCCATTTCCGCCGAAGCCATCGGCCGGGGTGGCCTGGGGCTGGTTTCCAGCCGGGACGCAAACGCCTCATTCTGGAATCCTTCGGGCCTGGCCTGGATGGAAACAGGTTTCGATTTCGCCGCGAATTATACGAACGGCATCGCCGATATCAATCACAGCTCCTTTACCGTAGCGACCAAACTCGGCCGTTTGGGCGTGCTGGGCGTGGATCTGCTTTCCATGGATTACGGAGAGCTGACGGGAACTCGCCGGGCTGCCAATGAACTGGGTTTTGAAACGACCGGACCCTTTTCACCCATGGCCATGGCGACGGGTGTCACCTATGCCCGGAAGGTCAGTGACCGCTTTTCCTGGGGACTGAAGGCAAAATATGCCATCCAGGATCTGGGCTCGGCCTGGATTGCCCTCGAAGGAAAGGACGTGGACGACACGACGCTGGTGATCGGCAAGCAGAAATACCGGCTCGGTGAACCGGCCCTCGATATCGGAACCACCTATGATTTCAACAGTCATGGTATCCGCTTCGGGGCTGTGATGACAAATATTTCCAGGGAAATCAAATATGAACGGGAATCGGCTAAATTTCCCTTTCCCTTTGCCGTGAGTTTCAGTCTGGGGTTTGCCCCTCTGACTTACCTCGATGTGAATTCCTCCGTCCATTCTCTGTTTGTGGGCTTTGAATCCGTTCATCCCCGGGACTTCAAGGAAAAGCTGAAAATAGGTGCGGAATACTGTTACGCCGGAACTTTGATACTTCGGAGCGGCTACATGATGAATTATGATGAACGGGGGCTGACCTTCGGATTCGGTATCCGGCACGAGATGGCCGGGACTCATGTGCGGCTGGATTATGCCTATCAGGATTTTGGAATTTTTTCCGGAGTTCATACCATTTCCCTCGGTCTCGCCCACTGACACCCCTTTAAAATCTGAAAATACGTTCAGGAGAGTTTTATGAAAAATAGCATTTTCGCTGCCATGGTGGCGGTTCTGGTTCTGGCCCTGTCCGGGACGGCGGCTGAGGCCATTCATATCCGGGTTAATCAGGTCGGATATCTGCCTGATGAGAGCAAGCAGGCTCTGGCCTTTTCCACTTCCGATTTTTCCTCATCCACCTTTGAAATCATTGATGCGGCCAGCGGGAAACGGGTTTACGGCCCCGATGCCGTGGGCAGAATGACCGGAAGCTGGGGAGATTTCAATTATAATTACATTCTCGACTTTTCCGCCTTCCACAGGCCGGGACAGTACCGCCTGAAAATGAGCGGAAGCGATAGCAGCTCAGCGGAATTCAGAATCGGAAAGGATGTTTATCAGACATATTTCGAATCGGTCATTACCTACATGCAGGAACAGCGCTGCGGTTACAATCCCTTCTTCGATGAAGTCTGTCATGCAAAGGACGGCCGGACCATGTACGGCCCCATGCCTGACTCCACGTACATTGATGTGAGCGGCGGCTGGCACGATGCGGGCGACCATCTGCGCTATCTCATGACCTCGGGAAATTCCGTCTGTCGCCTCCTTTTTGCCTATTCGGAAAATAAGGGAAAGTACGGCGACCGCGTCAATGCCCTGGGACAGCCCGGAGCCAACGGGATTCCGGATATTCTGGATGAAGCGAAATGGGGTCTGGACTGGATGCTGAAGATGCATCCTCAGCCGGATCAGCTTTTTCATCAGGTGGCCGATGACCGGGACCATATCGGGTTCAAGCTGCCCTATCTCGACACGGCCAATTACGAATGGGGCAAAGGGCAGTACCGCACCGCCTATTATGCCTCGGGAAAACCTCAGGGCCTGAAGAAGTGGAAAAACACGTCTACCGGAATTGCAAATCTGGCCGGGCGCTATGCGGCGGCCATGGCCATGGCCTGGGACATCTGGAAAAACGATCTGAATGACCCGCTCTATGCCGAAATCTGTAAAAAAGCCGGGATTGAAGTGTATGAAATGGGCCTGAAACAGCCCGGATGTCAGGAAGGCACGCCCTGCCTGTCTCCCTACCGCTACACGGAAATCACCTGGGCCGATGATATGGAATGGGGCGCGGCCGAACTGTTTCGCATTACCGGCGAGAAAAAATATCTCAAGGATGCGACCCGTTTTGCCGAAAAGGCCGGAACCGAGTCCTGGATGGGTGCCGATACGGCCCGCCATTATGAATATTATCCCTTCATGAACATGGGACATTATGCGCTGTTTCGCGTTGCGGGAGAGAAAGTGCAGCAGCAGCTGGCGGACTATTACCGGCAGAATATCGAAGCCGTGAAAAAACGGGCGGATCAGTCTCCCTATGACATCGGCATTCCTTTCATCTGGTGCTCGAATAATCTGGCTGCGGCTTTCGTCACCGAATGCCTTCTCTATGAAAAGATGACCGGAGACACGCAGTACCACCAGCTCATGGAGGCACACCGTGACTGGCTGCTGGGACGGAATCCCTGGGGCTGCACGCAGATCGTGGGCATTCCCGCATACGGTGAATATCCCCATTATCCCCACTCGCCCACAACCCTGTTTACCGATTCTCTCATCGTGGGTGCGCTCAATGACGGGCCTGTCTACGCTACCATTTATCACAGCCTGAAGGGTGTCAAGCTGCTTCGGCCCGATAAATACGCCGCTTTTCAGTCCGGGCCTGCCGTCTTTCATGATGATATCTGGGATTATTCAACGAATGAACCGACCCTGGACGGTAGCGCCGAGACCATTTATTTTCTGAGCGTCTTCGCCGAATAATTTTATACTCATCCGGCGGATGTATATGCATTCGCCCGGTATGATCATTTGTCATCGTAACGGGATTGTTTTTAGAGAACAGTCCCGTTTTTGTAATAATTCAGAATCCTTCGTCACGGGGACGGGCCGAGTCCGGAAAGGAGAGCTGCAAAATCCAATTACTCCTTTCCCGTTGCGGCTGAATTTTGTACCTTCGTGGTTAAATGATCGAGGAAAAATGCTTCACGATAAAATAATTATAAAGGGTGCGCGGGAGCACAATCTCAAGAATGTTGATCTGGAAATTCCCCGGGACAAACTGGTGGTCATCACCGGATTGAGCGGTTCGGGAAAGAGTTCCCTGGCTTTTGACACACTGTATGCGGAAGGGCAGAGGCGCTATGTGGAGAGCCTGTCCAGCTATGCCCGTCAGTTTCTCGGTCTCATGGAAAAACCGGATGTGGACAATATTGAAGGGCTGTCGCCGGCCATTTCCATCGAGCAGAAGAGTACGCACCGGAATCCGCGTTCCACCGTCGGGACTGTAACGGAAATTCACGATTATCTGCGCCTGCTCTATGCGCGCATCGGCGTGCCGCACTGCTATATCTGCGGAACCCGCGTGTCGAAGATGACCGTTCAGCAGATCGTCGATACGGTTCTCACCTTTCCGGTGGGTGCAAAACTTCAGATCATGGCGCCTCTGGTCACCGAGCGGAAGGGGGAATTCCGGGAACTCTTCGCGGAAATGCGCAAGGAAGGCTTTCTCCGTCTGCGGGTGGACGGGAAAATTCTGGCGCTGACTACTCAGATCGTCCTCGATAAAAACAAAAAACACAGTATCGATCTCATTGTCGACAGGCTGGTCGTCAATGACAATATAAAATCACGTCTCACCGAAAGCGTGGAGCTAGCCCTGAAAATGGGGAACGGCAATATACTGGTGGATGAGCAGGGCGTGAAGGAACACAAATATTCGGAAAATTATGCCTGTCCCAATCATGAGGACATCAATTTTGAGGAATTGTCTCCCCGGCTTTTTTCCTTCAATAATCCCCTGGGCGCCTGCCCGGCCTGCGGAGGCCTGGGTACGCAGCGGGAGATTTCTCCGGATCTTGTAGTGCCCGACAAACGGAAAAGCCTGCTGCAGGGCGCTATCCTTCCCCTGGGTGAACAGCCCCGCGGCTCCTATTACAGTTCCTTTCTGAAGAGCCTGTCCAAGGAATATAATTTCAAATTCACCACTCCCTGGAGCAAACTGGATCCGAAGGTTCAGCACGTTCTGCTCTACGGGACCGGCGAAGGCGAGGATCTGCTGATTCAGTACGAGAGCAGCAAATGGTCCGGAGCTTACCGGGGGCATTACGAAGGTGTGATCAATAATCTGACCCGCCGCTATCACCAGACCCGCTCCGGAAGTATCCGGGACTGGATCGAACGCTTCATGAGCATTCAGGACTGCCGGGTCTGCGGCGGCAGCCGTCTGAAACGGTCCGCAAATGCGGTCCTGATTCAGGGCAGGAGCATTACCGATGTGTCCTCCATGAGTATTGAAACCTCTCACGAATTTTTCCGGACCCTGACCCTGAATGAAACGGATTCACAGATTGCCCGGCAGATTCTGCAGGAAATTCAGGCGCGCCTCGGTTTTTTAAACGATGTGGGCCTGGGCTATCTCACCCTCAACCGGCACGCCGGGTCGCTGTCCGGCGGCGAAGCTCAGCGGATCCGCCTGGCCACTCAGATCGGTTCACGGCTGATGGGTGTACTCTATATTCTGGACGAACCGAGTATCGGACTGCATCAGCGTGATAATGACCGGCTGCTCGCCACGCTCAAGCATCTGCGGGACCTGGGAAATTCCGTGATCGTCATCGAACATGATCAGGAAACAATGGAGGCCGCGGACTGGATTGTGGACGTGGGCCCCGGTGCCGGAATTCACGGCGGCCATGTGGTCTGCTCCGGGCCTCTCGATGTAGTAAAAAACTGCACGCAGTCCGAAACGGGCCTGTACCTGAGCAAACAGAAGTCCATTCCGGTGCCGAAGAGACGGAATAAGGGCAACGGAAAAAAACTTGTTCTCTCCGGCGCGACCGGGAATAATTTAAAGAAGGTGACCCTGAACCTGCCTCTGGGCAAACTGGTCTGTGTCACCGGTGTGAGCGGATCGGGAAAAAGTTCTCTCGTGAACGAGACCCTGGTGCCGCTGCTGAACCGGAAACTCATGCATGCCACGAAAGATAATCCCCTGCCCTCTGAAAATCTGACAGGTGTTGAATTTCTCGACAAAATTATTTCCATCGATCAGTCACCCATCGGAAGGACGCCGCGCAGCAATCCGGCAACCTATACCGGTGTCTTTACCCATATTCGCGAACTCTTTTCCAATGTGCCCGAATCAAAGATCCGCGGATATCAGCCGGGGCGTTTTTCCTTCAATGTGAAGGGCGGGCGCTGTGAGGCCTGCGAAGGTGACGGAATCCGGAAAATTGAAATGCATTTTCTGCCGGATGTCTACGTGCGCTGCGAGGAATGCAAGGGAATGCGCTATAACCGCGAAACCCTCGAGATCCGCTACCGTGGCCGTACCATCTCCGATGTGCTGGAAATGACCGTGGAGGAGGCGCTGGACTTCTTCAGCCGGCATCCGGCGGTGAAACGAAAGCTGCAGACGCTCGTGGATGTGGGACTGGGATATATCAAGCTCGGCCAGCAGGCCACCACACTGTCCGGCGGCGAGGCTCAGCGTATCAAGCTGGCTACCGAATTGTCCCGCATCGGGACGGGCCGGACTCTCTACGTGCTGGATGAGCCGACTACCGGTCTTCACTTCGCGGATGTGGCTCTGCTCATCACGGTTCTGACGCGTCTTGTTGAAAAGGGCAACACCGTGCTGGTCATCGAACATAATCTGGATGTGATCAAGACGGCGGATCATATCATCGATATCGGTTATGAGGGCGGAGACAAGGGCGGTGAGATCATTGCTGAAGGCAGCCCCGAGCAGATCGCTGTCGCGTCCCGATCCTATACAGGACAATATCTGAAGACGGTTCTGGCTGAATAATTCTTTCTTTGCGAAAATTTCATATTGTATAGCTGTTGACAGGCCTTTGTTCCGCTCGTAAATTCTTTCAGGATTTCCGGTTTCGATCCGGATCACCGAATAAAATATAAGTATCAGGGGTGAACAATGAAGCGATTTGCATGGATTTGGGTTTTCTGGGCGGGTTTGCTCGGAGCACAGGATCTTCAGCTGCATTACGATTTCGGCACGGATCGGCATTATTTTACGACTACACTGGCGATGTTCAAGCCGGATGAATACGGCGCGACGTTTCTGTTTATTGACATGAATTACGATCAGCCGCAGGGGCATCGGTCGGCCAGTCAGGCCTATATGGAAATATCACGCTACGTGAATCTGCCGCTGAAAAACTGCCAGGCGACGCTTCAATACAATGACGGGACCGCCCCCTGGGGGCCCATGGGCCCCATCTGGCTCGCCGGTACGCGGATCCTGTTTCCCGGGCTTCCCTTCAGTTTCAGTGCAGATTTTCTGTACCGCTTCGATCCCAGGGCCTCCGATGGCCGGGACGGACAGCTCACGCTGGTGTGGAATGCACCCTGTCTGAACCATCATCTGATGCTGAGCGGCTTTATGGATCTGTGGTCGTCAAAATCATCGGCGGATACCGGTAGAAAAGCGGTGCTCCTCAGCGAACCTCAGTTCTGGTTTCCTCTCGGAAGCCACCTCAACCTGGGTTCGGAAGTGGAAGTCTCTCATAATCTGATCTCCTCGGACTGGACTATCAATCCCACACTTGCCGTGAAGTGGAATTTTTAAACAATTTTCGCGATTTATTTAAAATCTGAATAAATAGAGCCTATGTTGTTGTAATTGCGGAAGTAAGCTGTGATGTGAAACAGGGTTCCCGGACTTCGGCTTTCGCTTTGCTTGAAGATTGTTCCGGCAATTTGTTTAATTAATCAACAAATGTAGAATTATTCTACAAACTATTTATCTTTATAAAAATTAATGATTAACCCGGCGAATTGCCGAAGCGTATGTTGATATATTCAACATCTTAATCATGTCATATGAATCTTGATTTCTGTAAAGTGTTGATATTGTGGCAATTAACGGCTGTTGAAAATATTGGCACTGCCTTTGATAGGGTAGAAAGTGGAAGCAAATGAAAGGAGCATAAAATGGTAGTAGCAGCAATCATCGTTTTCTTCATGGTCTGCATCGGCATCGATGCGATGCTCATGATGAGACGCAAGCGGGAAGCGGCAGCCCTTGGCGCCGCTTCTCTTTTTCAGGGTTTTTTCGATGAAAAGACGGTGGTGTTGCCTCGCGGACTGAAGTACGATGCGGGCCATACCTGGACACATATGGACGAATACGGCCGCATACGCATCGGAATTGACGATTTTCTGCAGCACCTGGTTGGGCCGGTTTCGGATATTATCATGAAAAATTCCGGAGAACGGGTTAAAAAGGGCGAAGTCTTTCTGAGTCTCATCCAGAACGGGAAACGGCTTGAACTTCGTTCACCGGTGACGGGGAGCATAAAGATTTCCAACGAGACCCTGCACCGGGATGCAACCCAGCTCAATCATTCACCTTACGAAAAAGGGTGGATTTACCTCGTGGAAGCGGACGATTATAAACGTGACAGCCGCATTCTGTTTCAGTCCGAATCGGCCGCACGGTGGATCAATGCTGAATTCACACGGGTGAAGGATTTCTTCGCCTCTCTGTCTGCGGCGACGCTCCCCGGTATGCCGGTGGCCGTCATGCAGGATGGCGGTATCCTGAAGGATCAGGTTCTGAAGGATTTCGGCCCGGAAATCTGGGAAGAATTTCAGACCCGCTTCCTGGAGTCTTCCGGTCAGCTTGATACAATTCCTGAAAAATGAATGTGAAGCAACCACTCAAACGAAGAGGATAAATCATGACATTGAACAGACGAAATTTTCTGAAAACCCTGGGTGTGGCCGGGGCCGGCCTGACGCTGGGAAAAAGCAGCCTGAAGGCCCGTCATCAGCCGCAGTCATCGACGGAATTCAAGGCGATTCTCTATGATTCCACCCGATGTGTAGGCTGTCAGACCTGCGAATGGTCCTGCAGCGAAGCTCACGGGCTTCCGGATCCGGTGGGGGAACCGATGGCCGGTGAGGTGAGAAAGACGGATGAGAACCACCGAACCGTCGTGAATTGCTATGATACGAGTCAGGGCGAAGTATATGTCAAGACGCAGTGCATGCACTGCAATCAGCCGGCCTGTGACGCCGCCTGTCTGACCCAGGCCATGCACAAGACGGAGGAAGGCCCGGTGATCTGGCGGGGAGATAAATGCATGGGCTGCCGCTTCTGCATGATTTCCTGTCCCTTTGACATGCCCAAGTTCGAATTTCTCTCAGCCAACCCTAAAATCGAAAAATGCACCATGTGCTACGAACGTCTGGCGGAGGGTGAGCTGCCGGCCTGCGTGGAAAACTGTCCCAATGAGGCGCTCCTGTTCGGAACCCGCCGTGAGATGATGGATGAGGCCCGGCGGCGCATTGTGGAGAATCCCGGCATGTACGTGGATCATATATACGGGGAGCTGGAAGCCGGCGGAACCGGATTTCTCTATCTCAGCCCCGTTCCCTTCGAAGAAATCGGATTCAGGACGGATATTCAGAATAAAGCCTATCCGGAGCTGACCAAAGGATTCATATCCAGCATTGCTCCTGTGGATATTCTGTTACCGGCCGCACTGCTCGGTATCTATGAAGCCAGCAAATCAAAAGATGAGGAGGATAAATTATGAGCCAGATCAATATGCCGATGGAATCTTCCGGGCCGGATAAAAACAGCCGCTGGGAATTTTTTCTCAATGAACTGAAACCCAAGGGAAAGGTTCTGACTCCGTTTAACCTCATCACGGTGCCGATCATGATTCTGGGGTTTATCCTCATTGTTTACCGCTTCATGTACGGAATCGGAAGCATCACCAATCTGAACCAGGAATTTCCCTGGGGGCTGTGGATCGGTTTTGACGTGGTGACCGGCGTGGCCTTTGCCGGCGGCGCCTACGTGCTGGTCTTCATGGTTTACATCCTGAACATGAAGAAATATTACCCCATCGCGCGGGCTACGGTTCTAACGGGGTTTCTCGCCTATGTCTTCTATTCCGGCGCGCTGCTGCTGGATCTGGGGCGGCCCTGGCATGTGGTGAATCCGGTCATCGGGAATAATTTCGGCGTGTCCTCCGTGCTCTTCCTCGTCGCCTGGCATTTTCTCCTCTATATGCTGGCGCTGTTCATCGAATTTTCACCGGCCATCGCAGAATGGATGAATGCGCCAAGCCTGCGCCGGTTTCTGTCGCGCCTGACTCTGGGCGCCGTGATTTTCGGAATTACCCTGTCCAGTCTGCATCAGAGCGGCCTGGGTGCCCTATTCCTGATGGCAAGGGACAAAATTCATCCTCTCTGGTACAACAGCCTCATTCCGGTACTGTTTGTGGTGACCTCCGTCTTCGGCGGGCTTTCCATGGTGATCTTCGAAGGATCCATCAGCCACAAGGTTTTCTCGGACCAGCTTGAGGAAGGCAGTCATGAAAAGCATTATGCCATCCTGCACGGCCTGTCCAAGGTTTGTGCCGGGACCATGTTCGTCTATTTTTTCCTGCAGATCCTCATCCTCATTCACCAGCAGAATCAGGTGTATCTGATGACGCGGATGGGAGCCTGGTATCTGCTGGAAATGATCGGCCTGACTCTGCTGCCCATGATTCTCTACTTCTACAGCTACCGGACACGCAAAATCACGCTGATCAAGACGGCGGCCATCCTCACCATTCTGGGTATCGCCCTCAACCGTCTGAATATCAGCATTATCGGGTTTAAATGGGACGCCCCCTTTCACTATTATCCCTCCTGGCAGGAAATCGTTGTCACTCTGGCTGTGATTTCAGCCGAGATCTGGGTCTTCCGCTGGATCGTTCTCCGCATGCCCGTGCTCCGCAAGGCCCCGGACTGGGTGGAGGAACATCATTGATGATATGCTTGTCCGAATGGGACAGATCTGAAACAATAAAATTTGAAAGGAGATAAAATGGATGGATTTTCTTACGTGAACATCTTTGCCACCAAGGGGATGGAATATGTGCTGACCATTGCTTTTTTCCTGGTTCTCATTCCCTTCTGGATCGTGCTGAACCGTCATGTGAAGGTGAGCTCCGGGATCGGCAGCCGGATCCGGGCCCTGACCCGGGCGGTTCTGAAAATTCCCCGCGGCGTATTCGTGACGCGCCAGCATACCTGGGCCTTTCTTGGTTCGGACGGGGACGCCAAGGTCGGTGTGGATGATCTCATTCAGCATCTCACCGGTGATGTGGCGGTGACGCTGCTGAGAAAAAGCGGCGATGAGGTTCGCAAGGGTGATATTCTGGGTGAATTGAAAAAGGGCGATAAAGTTCTGAAAGTGCACAGCCCGGTGAGCGGCCGGATCAGGGGCATCAATCCGCGGGTACTGGAGGATCCGGGCATTATCAATGTGGATCCCTATGCAAAGGGCTGGATGATAAAGATCATGCCCAATGACTGGATCGGTGATACCCGCGACTGTTTTCTGGCCGACGATGCGTCGCGCTATCTGAATGACGAACTGACGCGCTTCAAGGATTTTCTCGGTGAAAGCCTGGCCCGCCACAGTCCGGATACGCCTCTGGTCACACTCCAGGATGGTGGTGAAATTATGGATCATACCCTGTCTTCCCTGCCTTCGGAAGTCTGGACGGATTTTCAGAAGGCATTTCTCGACTGACTGGTTGAAGAGCGGGTGCGGACTTCCCTTTCTCTGCGCCCGTTTTTCTGTTTCCTTTCAATTTATTTTAAATATTTATTACGCATTGAGCAGCCGCTCAAAATATCAGATGAAAATGTCAGGGATTCCCAGTATTTTAAAAACGGGAGTCAAATTGTAAATATTTTCAACAGGGAGATGTTGTGAGATCAAGAGTGTTGAAAAAATATATCAGCTGGCGCTCGTCCATTTACAGCCAGGTTGTTTATGTCATCATTGTTCTGTCACTGCTCCTCTACATCAGTTTTGCCCTTATCTTCCGCTCCACGAATGAGGAGCATCTCAAATCCGTTCTGGAACAGTGCGGAACCCGTATTGCCTACGTGGTGGAGGGCAGTCTCTATTCCAGCATGCTGGAAAATAACAAGGATGAACTGAAGAAGACCATGCGGCTGATGAAGGAAATGCCGGGGATTGACGAGGTGAATCTGTATGACCAGAATGACAGTCTGGTCTACACGCTGGATGAGCATTGGCAGGAGCATATTGATGCCCAGCGCTGCAATCCCGACTGCCGTTCCTGTCATGTTCCTCAGGACGGGCTCTTTCTTCAGAGCGAAAAAAGCTATCATGTGATTTCACCGGAGATCATGGATCCGGACAGCGACTACACAACCATTCGCCGTCAGCTGCTCATCATTTCTCCCATTCTGAATAATCCGTCCTGCTGGCAGGCGGACTGTCATGTGCACGAGGAAACGGATGTCCGTCTCGGCGCCCTGGTTATCAAAATTCCTCTCGAATCTCTGGACAAGGCATTGAGTGAGACCACGGTGAATTATTTTGAGCTGGCTTCCCTGATGACGGTTCTGTTCATCGTGGGAATAATCCTGTTTACCCGGCGGAAAATCCGCATGCCGCTTCTGCAGATGATTGAAGCCAGTGAGGCGGTGGCGGCCGGGGAACTGTCGACCCGTCTGGAGGAGAGCGAGGACCAGCTCAGCGATATGAACAAGGTGTCCCGTGCCTTCAACAAGATGCTGGACCAGCTCGACAGGGCAAACAGCGAACTGCAGGTCTGGAGCCGTCAGCTGGAATACAAGGTTCAGAAGAAGACCGAAGAGCTGCGGGAAACGCAGAAGGAGCTCATTCACATCGAACGGATGGCATCGCTGGGTAAACTTTCCTCGTCGGTGGCGCATGAGATCAATAATCCTCTGGCAGGCGTCCTGACCTATACCAAACTGGTGAACAAGCAGATCAGCAAGCAGGATTTTCCGGAGGAAAAGAAGGAAACGATCCTCAGTCATCTGAACATGATTGAAAAGGAAACCAAGCGCTGCGGGGACATCGTGAAGGGCCTGCTGGATTTTTCACGCAAGGACCAGAAACATTTTGAGAACATTCATCTGCAGCAGGTGCTCAGGGAAACCTATGATCTCATGGTTCATCCCATGAAAATGGCGGATATTTCCTTCAGTACGCAGTTTTCGGCGGCCTATGACCTGGTTCACTGCTCCGCAAATCAGATAAAGCAGGCCTGCATTGCCCTGCTGGTGAATGCCTCCGAGGCCGTGGATCATAATGGTGAAATTCTGTTTTCCTCGGAGAATGAGGAGGGCAGCGACTTTCTTCATATACAGATTGCGGACAATGGTGTGGGCATCTCCGAGGAGGATCTGCCGCATATCTTCGAACCCTTCTTTTCCCGCAAGCAGAAGGCAAGCGGTATCGGGCTGGGGCTGTCTGTCGTCCACGGAATCGTGGAAAGCCACAAGGGGCGGATCCGGGTGGAGTCCACCGTCGGAGTGGGAACAAAGGTGCATTTATATCTGCCGCTGGTGAATGAATAATTATGACAACATGAAGGAGAGGGAAATGGCTCAGAGCAGAACCATACTCATTGTCGATGATGAATTGAGCGTTCGGGATTCCTTGTATAACTGGTTTGTGGAGGATGGCTACTCGGTGAAGACGGCTGAAAATGCCAAAAGCGCCCTGTCTCTGCTGGAGGATGAGCAGTTTGACATTATTCTGGCGGACATCAAGATGCCCGGAATGGACGGCCTGGAAATGCACCGGCGGATCCGGGCGCTGAACAAGGATGCGATCGTCATCATCATGACGGCCTTTGCTGCCGTGGATACGGCTGTGCAGGCCCTGAAGGACGGAGCCTACGATTACGTGACCAAACCCTTCGATCCGGACGATCTGAGCCACCTCATCCGCAATGCCATGAAACAGGTGGCGCTCAGCAGTGAGAATGCGACCCTCAAGGAAAAGCTGGTGGATCTGGAAAATATTGATGACATCATCGGGAGCTCCGGCCCGATGACCCGGGTTCTGCAGGAGGTGCAGACCGTCGCGCAGAGCGATTCGACCGTCATCATCACCGGCGAAAGCGGTACGGGCAAGGAACTGATCGCCCGGGCCATTCACAGCAATTCGGGACGGAAATTCTTCCCGCTCATCTCGGTCCATTGCGGAGCGCTGTCCGAAAGCCTTCTCGAGTCCGAACTCTTCGGCCATGAAAAGGGCGCCTTCACCGGAGCCCAGTACCACCGGAAGGGAAAATTTGAAATGGCGGACGGCGGCACGCTGTTTCTGGACGAAATCGCCACCATCTCCACGAAAATGCAGATCGAGCTTCTGCGCGTGCTCGAAACCAAACAGTTCATGCGCGTCGGCGGCCAGAAGGACATCTCCTCGGATTTTCGAATCATTGCTGCGACGAACAAGGATCTGAAGTCGCTGGTGCAGGCGGGAACCTTTCGGGAAGATCTCTACTATCGTCTGAATGTGGTAAATATCGTGCTGCCGGCCCTGCGGGAACGGCCCGATGATATTGCTGCCCTCATCGATTATTTCATCGGGAAATACTGCCGGGCCATGAACCGTCCCAAGATGTCCATTGACAGCCTGGCTCTGCAGCGCCTGCAGGAATATGATTATCCGGGAAATGTGCGGGAACTGGAAAATATTATCGAGCGCGCCATCGTCGTGGGAAACGGCAAGGAAATCCGTATCAAGGACCTGCCGCTGGCGGCTGATCAGGTTTATTCATCGGTGGAGAGCCTGGAGGATCTGGAAAAACAGCATATTGCGAATATTCTGTCAAAATATTCCTGGAATGTATCACGGTCTGCGAAGGCTCTGAAGGTGGACCGGGTCACCCTTTACAATAAAATCAAAAAGTACGGGCTGAGCCAGCCGGACAGCAAGGCATGATGCATCGGATCGCGTCACAATGAACGGGATCACCCTCATTCCGCTTACGCCCTATGAGCCGGACCTGATCAATTTTCTCATTGAGGGGGTTGACAGGGAATTCGCCTGCGGGGTATTTGCCGGACAGCTGCGCATAGATCTGGCCGCCTGTTTTGATCCCCAGCGGCGTCAGTATAACGGGGACGACCTTCTGAAAACCCTGCACGAGTCCCGGAACCAGTTCTTCGGAACCCGAATTCTGGGAATCCTCGACGCGGATCTGTTTATCCCCATTCTGACCTATATCTTCGGACAGGCCTATCTGGGAGGGGACGCGGGCATCGCATCGTCCTACCGCCTGAAAAATGAGCGCTACGGAATGCCCCGGGATGAGGATTTGTTCCGCCGCCGTTTTCTCAAGGAAATTCTTCATGAGCTGGGCCATATGTTCGGCCTTCGCCACTGTCTCAATCCCAGCTGCGTCATGCGGAGTTCAACCTATGTGGAAGACATTGATCAGAAAGACGCGGTTTTCTGTCCTGCCTGCCGCCAGATTGTAGATAAGGCGGGCCTGTCTTCCGAAGGCTGACGGATATCGTTTAAATCAGTCGATTATTTAGGATATTAATGAAGGGAGTCGTCGGTGTCCGGGCTGACTTCAGAGCGGTTTTCGTCGGATTCTGAAGACATTTCGGCTGCCAATTGTGCTTTCCGTTCCTTTTCCTTCACATATTGAAGATAAAGAAAGAAGATGACCCCGAAAGTGATATACATGTCGGCAACATTCAGGATGCCGGTGCGGACAAAGCCCAGCGAAAAATGGAGAAAATCGGTCACCCAGCCGTGAAAGAGGATGCGGTCGACGATATTGCTGTATCCCCCGGCCAGAATGACAGCCAGCGTGACCCGCTCCTTCGTGGCCAGATCCGTGTGAAAAACCATGTAAACGGTGAAATACAGCAGTACGGCCACGGGCAGAAGGGTGAGCAGCAGAAATTTCAGAGGTTCGGGCAGGGTGGAGCCCAGACTGAGAAAGGATCCGTCGTTTTCGGCATAATGGATCACGAAAAAATTGCCCACGACCTGAATGGTGCCCTGATCCTGAAAATGATCCCGGGCATAGATTTTTGTCGCCTGATCCACGCCGATGGCCAGGGCGATCAGCAGAAGGAGCCGGACCAGTACACAGGGGCCGGGACAGGCAAAACCCCGTCTGAACGTCTTTATATCCTGAATTTCAGTCATATTTTCCTACTTATCTGTATATAAATGTGAAAAAATTAATAAAAGAAAGCGGCCTGTCCCCCGCATCCGGATCATTTCTTGGTTACGGAGGTGATCAGGTTGCCGTTCACTTCCTCGTCCGTCTCCCGCGGGGCCTTTTCCTTGAAGGAATTGATCAGCCGGACGGTGCCGTAGCCCCGGGATATGGCATTTCCCATGCCGATGAAATTCGGAAGTTTGATATTAACCTGAAAATCACCGGTGAACATGCCCGCATTCAGGCTTTCATCAATCATGGGCTTCAATCCGTTCATCCGGATTTTATTGATGACCTTGTATTCCGGAAGCTTCTGAAATTCCTTGATGATAAAGATGATATTCTTGTTCAGGATCTTATTCAGATAACCCACCCGCTCCGAGCCGTAGAAGTACTTGTAGCGGCCCAGATGCTGGTCACTGAGGGCAACCCAGGGATTCAGGAATTCGTAATTATAGATATGATCCAAATCGTCAAAATTTGCTTTGCTGTAACTTTCTTCAACCTCTTCCACAACCCAGTTGATGAAGGAAACTGAAATCATCTCGATATTCTTCAGGACATCGGCGACGATCTTTATTCCTTCATTGATGCCCACAAGGATGGGCTGCTGTTTGACAACCGTGAACTGAATGCGCGGATAATTGAAACGATTCCGCATGTTCCCGGTAACCATATCAGCCAGTTTTCCCTTCGGGTCGATTTCGATGAAGAAATTCCGCAGGGTCATGGCATTGGCGGTAAAAGGTCGTTCGGTATGCAGGATGTAGGCCATCGATTCCAAAACCGCAACTCCCCGTTTATGAATTCATTGTTCGTAGAAATTCTTTATTATTCTTGGACTGTCCCATTTTTTCAAGCAGGAATTCCATGGCTTCCACCGGCGACATCTCGTTCAGGAGTTTGCGCAGGATCCATACCCGGGCCAGTTCGCCGCGGGACATGAGCAGTTCTTCCTTACGCGTTCCGGAGCGGTTGATGTCAATGGCCGGGAAGATTCTGCGGTCGCTCAGGCGGCGATCCAGAACCAGTTCCATATTACCGGTTCCCTTGAATTCTTCAAAGATGACATCATCCATGCGTGAGCCGGTTTCAGTCAGTGCAGTGGCCAGGATGGTGAGGCTTCCGCCGCCTTCGATATTCCGTGCGGAACCGAAGAAGCGTTTGGGACGGTGGAGGGCATTGCTGTCAATACCACCGGACAGGATCTTTCCGGAATGGGGCACCACCGAGTTGTGGGCACGGGCGAGGCGGGTGATGGAGTCCAGCAGGATGACCACATCCGAACCGAATTCCACGATACGCTTGGCCTTTTCCAGAACCATGTCCGCAACCTGCACATGGCGTTCCGGCGGTTCGTCGAAGGTGGAAGAGACCACTTCCGCGTCCACATTCCGCTGCATGTCGGTCACTTCCTCCGGCCGCTCGTCGATGAGAAGGACGATCACGGTGACTTCCGGATGATTGGCGATGATGCTGTTGGCCATTTTCTGCAGAAGAACAGTCTTTCCGGTCTTGGGCTGGGCCACGATGAGCCCTCTCTGTCCCTTGCCGATAGGCGTGAGCAGGTCCATGATGCGCATGCTGTAATCCTTGGGATTGTTTTCCAGCGACAGGCGCTGTTCAGGATTCAGCGGCGTGAGGGTGTCGAAAGGCATGGGAATCTTGGCCACTTCCGGGCTCTGGTCATTGACGCTCTCGATGCTGATCAGCGAGAAAAACCGTTCATTATTCTTCGGCGGACGAACCGATCCGGCAATGATATGGCCGGTTTTCAGGCCGAGGCGCTTGATCTGTGCCGGAGAAACATATAAATCAGTGCTGTTATTTATGTAATTATTGGACTGGCTTCTCAGAAATCCGTAGCCGTCGGGCATAATTTCCAGTACACCCATCTCAAAGAGGTTTCCCTTGAATTCGGCCTGGGCCTGCAGTATGCTGAAAATGATATCCTGCTTCTTCTGTGTGAGAATGCCTGGGATTTCATATTCATTGGCAAGCTTCTGCAACTCCTTGATTTTTAAAGCCTGCAGGGTCCCTATCGTGAAATCCGCATCTGTTGTAATAACCGTTGATTCCTTCTTGCTCACGAGTGTTTTTGCCTTTATGTTTTGTCTTTGTGAATATGGGGAAAGTCAATCTTAATTTCTAATACATCATCAGCCTATGTACAGAAAACCCCGGATGCCGGATTTTACTGATTTGTCAAATTTTTGTCAAGTCTTAATTTGGAGATGAATTATCAGGCTGACGCATCGCGTTATTGTCGTGGAAATTCGGGCTGCCGGAAAAGATTTTCACTAAAATATTCCTTGATTCCCGGGGCCCGATCAAATTAGATTCGGGAAAATTTTAAGCAATTAAGTTTGATTTTTTGAAAAATCATAAGGAGAACGATAGATGTATTGCAGAAATTGCGGGAATGAAGTCAGTGAAAACGCGGAGATCTGTCTGTCCTGCGGTGTGAGGCCGCTGCTGGAGAAAAATTTCTGTCAGAATTGCGGAAAGGAGACACAGTCAAATCAGGAACTCTGTGTCAAATGCGGGGTCCTGCTGAAATCCCAGGCGACGGACGGTTTCATTCCGGGGTCGGGGAAAAAAGCACGCATGAATCCCTGGGAAGGATTTGTGGCCGCATTCAGCAAATACGCAACCTTTCGGGGCCGCGCCCGGAGAATGGAGTATTGGGGATTCGGACTCTTTGAGCTTGTTTTTGCCGTGGCGGCTTTGATTCTGGATGGAGCGGGCGGAAGCGGTGGAGCCTTGTATGCCCTGACAACGCTGGTGTTTCTCATTCCCGGTATCAGTGTCACGGTCCGGCGTCTTCATGACGTGGGTAAAAGCGCCTGGTTCGGACTTATCCTGATTATTCCGATTGTCGGCTGGATCTGGTATCTGGTTGTGGTGCTGCAGGACGGTGATTTTCAGGTGAATAAATATGGCCCCAGCCCCAAGTATTCCTGATCACATTCCGAAGCCTCATTGTTACTGCCGGGAATAATCAATTGCCATAATTTTCCTAAATGTCATATATTCGGGTCCCTGCACGAGAGGCAAATTTGAACGGTGATCCGAAAAATACCGGCTGTCCCGAAGCCCATTCCGCCAAGCCTGAATCCGGTTCCGGAAGAGACAGAGAGTATGGAATGGAATTATTTTTTGTTATTCCCTCGTTTTGGATGTATTTTTTATCTGAAAAAAAGCTTTCAGGGAGGAGTTTGCTATGAAACTCAGATTTCAGTTTTCCATGCTGTTGTCCGGGCTGTTTATCCTGTTCTTTGTGAACGCCTGCGACACCGTGAGCAATACCAAGGATGAGCCGGCGAGGGGCGGGCTCATTTCATCACAGCAGATCATCAGTCTCAATGCCGCCTGGCTGACCGCAAATGTGCCGGCCGGCGACCTGCCCGATTTTGCGTCCCCCGAATATGGTGTGACCGCCATGCGGCTCAGCTATTATACGGAAGGCCGGGACGGAGAACTGATTCAGGCCTCGGGAGCTCTGTTCATTCCGGTGGATGATGCCACCTATTCGATTCCTGCTGCGTCCTTTCCGCTTCTCAGCATCCAGCATGGAACTCAGACGGACCGGGATTCTGTTGCGTCTGTTTTCATCACCAATTCTCCGGAAGGATTTCTCGGTGTATTGTCGGCGATGGGCGGATATCTCACCTGTATTCCCGATTATATCGGCATGGGCCAGTCATCCGCCATGCATCCCTATATTATTGCGGATTATACAGCTGATGCGGTCGTTGATTTTATGCGGGCCGCCCGGGAATACTGCGATGAAAGGAAGGTTAAACTGAGCGGTGATGTCTATCTGGCCGGCTATTCGGAAGGCGGATATGCCACGCTGGCAACGCAGAAAGCCATTGAAACTCTGTACAGCGACGAGTTTGATCTGAAATATTCTGTTCCCATGGCCGGGCCCTTTGACCTGTCCACGACAGTGGATACCATCCTCAGCAGATCGGATTATTCCAGTTCGGTGATCATGGGGTTTTTACTCACGAGCTATGATTATTATTATAAATGGAACCGGCTGAGTTCATTTTTCGCTTCGGACCTGGCGCCGCAGATGCCGGCCCTTTTCAACGGCGATCACGGGAGCAGCTACATCGGCAGCCAGCTGCCTGCCGATATGACCGATCTGCTCAAGCCGGACTTCGTCACGTCCTATCTGAGCGGAAATGAAACGGATGTGGAGACGACCGTCGCGGAGAATTCGCTGTTAGGCTGGACGCCGAAAACGCCCATGCTGTTGATTCATGGAACGGCGGATGAGACGGTTCCCTATCTGAATTCGGAAAACGCCTATAATGACTTCAAGGCCCGCGGCTGTGACGTGACCTTTGTGCCGGTGGACGGCGGAACTCACCTGTCCACGGCCACCGCAGCCGTTGACATCGCATTTGCAAAATTTATGGAATTTCTGGGGAAATAAATGAAACGACTGACTTTACTGATTGCCTTACTTCTGATGTCTGTGCAGGGATTTGCCTGCACCTCTGCCGTCATATCCGGACGCGCCACCGCTGACGGCCGCCCGCTGCTCTGGAAGCTCCGGGACAGCGGATCCGTCGAAAATGCGCTGGACTATTTCCAGGGAGACGGCTACAGCTTCACCGGTATCATCAACTGCGAGGATACGAACCGTGAAAATGTATGGATGGGCGCCAATGAAACCGGTTTTGCCATCATGAATACCCATTCCTACAATGTGAATTTCGGCCACGACTGCGGCTGCAGAATGGACCGGGAAGGGGAATTCATGAAACTGGCCCTGTCCCGATGCAGAAACCTGGCGGATTTCGAAAAACTGCTGAGTGATTCCGTGACCTTCTGGGGGCTGTCGGCAAATTTCGGCGTGATCGATGCGGAGGGCGGTGCGGCCTATTACGAGACCGGCTGCAGCAGTTTTCGCAAATACGACGTGAATGATCCGCAGACCGCGCCGGAGGGCTATCTGCTGAGAACCAATTATTCCTTTTCCGGCGAAAAGGATCGCGGCCACGGATATATCCGCTATGCGGCCACCGAAGCGCTGTTTAATTCTCCCGAGGGGACTCCTCTGAATGCGGAATTTCTGATTCGCAAGGCGAGCCGCAATCTCGTAAACGGATATACGGGCATCAATCTTCGCAAGGTGCGGATTCCGCGCCGGGCAGATGAAAAATTCATGCCTTTTCAGGATTATGTCGTCAATACCTGGACCGTGTCCGTGATGGCGGTACAGGGTGTGAAAAAGGATGAAAATCCGGAAAATACGCTGATGTGGGTTATTCCCGGCTGGCCGCTCACCACGCCTGCACTTCCCGTGTGGGTCGGTGACCGGGACCATTATCCGTCAATTCTGAAGCGGGGTGAGGACGGACACTGTCCGCTGAATGCCGCTGGACTTGCTGCCAAGGCGGAATGCATTCCCGATACGCGGGGTGACAAGGAAAATTATCTGAATATCGTTCCGCTCCTTAAACGGTCAGGCCCGGCTTATCTCCGGAATGTGGAAAGCCTGGAAAACAGCATCTTTGAAGCCGCGTCCGAAAGAGAGGGACAGATTCATCGGGACGGATCTGTGACCGCCGGTTCTGCGGACTTCCAATCACGTATTGAAGCATTAATAAAAACACAGAATAAAGGGAAATTTAATCAATGATTATTGCAGTTGATTTTGACGGAACGATTGTCGAACACAAGTACCCCCGCATTGGAGAGGAACGGCTCTTTGCCTTCGAGGCACTGAAGGAACTCAAGAAGCAGGGACATAAGCTGATACTCTGGACCTACCGGTCAGGCAATGAACTGGACGAAGCGGTGGAATACTGCCGGAATAACGGTGTGGAATTCTTCGCGATCAATTCAAGTATGCCGGGCGAAAAATTTAATACGGACACGATGAGCAGAAAAATTCTGGCTGATGTCTATATCGATGACCGGAATGTGGGCGGCTTCCCCGGCTGGGGTGAAATCATGCAGATGCTCAGCCCTGATTTCGAAAAGAAGCAGCTCGAAATCATGAGAAAAGCCCGGAAACAGAGCAAAAAGAAACGTTTTTTCTTTTTTTGAAAAAATGCATAGTGAAATTACGGTAAGGGGAAATCATGTCGGACAGAAGAAGTATCAAGCTTGAGCAAATGATAAATAAGCCTGTGGACGCGGTGTGGCGGGCGCTGACGGAAGGGGAGCTGCTGGCGAAATGGTGGGCCCCCGGGGATGTTCGGGCCGAGGAAGGTGCTGAATTTGACCTGGATATGGGCGCACCCTTCGGGAAACAGCATTGTGTGGTCGAAAAAGTTGTACCGCAGTCTTATTTTCGTTACAGTTTCTCGCCCGGGATGCTGGATACGGTGATTACCTGGGAACTTGCGGCCGAGGGCGCTTCCACGCGACTGTCTCTGGAGCATGCCGGATTCGATGCGGATACGGAGCTTGGGCGCAACGCCTTCCAGGGAATGGGCCGGGGCTGGCCCTTTCTCCTGAAAAAGATCGAAGAAATCCTCTAAGCTGAATAGCTGACCCGCCCCGTCAATAAGCCGGTGCCGGGATCAGAAAAGTATTGAAAAGTCAGGAAAAACTCCGCAAATTACTTAACCGGTAAAGTAACCGGTTAAGCCAGTCCTGATTCCCGGATCGGATTTGAAAAAAACAGGGCTGTTCTGAGAAGTTATCAGGAAAATTGAAAGGAAAATGATCATGGGTGCAAAGATACAGAGCGGGAAACGCTGGTCACTGGTTGTGGCGACCAGTATGGGCGTGCGGATCACGCCGACAGACCGTCAGCCGGTGCAGAGTGCGGAAAATTTTATGATGCAGGCGACGTCTGCGGAAACCAATGTTGCCAGTGTGGTTTCGTATCTCGGGCAGCCGGTGAAAGTCCTCACGAATTTTGTGAAGGGGAGTCCCATCGCGGCTATGATAAAGAGCAATCTGAGGCGCCGCATGATGGATTATGAAGGCCCGGAGATTGAACAGGGTGATCCCTGGGGCTACCGGCACCAGTTTAATATCGCCGACAGCGGTTTCGGCCTCCGCGGTCCCCGCGTGCATAATGACAGAGCCGGTGAAGTGGGACGGATTCTGAATGTGAAGGATTTTGACCTGGATCGTCTTTTCAGCCGGGAAGGCGTGGGAATACTCCATCTGTCCGGATTGATCGCCGCGCTCAGCCCGGACACGGGACGCTTCTGCCTCGAGCTGGCCCGGGCTGCGAAAAAAACCGGCACGCTCATCTCCTTCGATCTGAATCATCGGGCCTCCTTCTGGAAAGGCCGGGAAACCGAACTTCGTCATCTCTTTTCCGAAATTGCCGGTGTGTCTGATATTCTGGTTGGGAATGAGGAAGATTTTCAGCTGTGTCTCGGAATTGAAGGCCCGGAAGCCGGGGGAAAGGACCTCAGCTCAAAGATTGACAGTTTTCGCGATATGATCGGACGGGTCAGAGCGGCCTATCCGGGCGCATCGCTGTTTGCCACCACCCTTCGGGAAGTGGTGAGCGCAAATACCCACAATTGGGGCGCTCTGCTCTGGAGCGGCGGCAAATGGGAAGTGGCTGAGCCCCGGGAAATACCGGTTCTGGACCGGATCGGCGGCGGTGACGGCTTTGTGGGCGGCCTGCTCTATGGTATACTGAAGGGCTGGGACGCACAGAAGTGTCTGCAGTTCGGGTGGGCGTCCGGGGCGCTGGCAGCCACCATGCTGACCGATTATGCCCAGCCTGCCGACGAGGAACAGATCTGGAGTATCTGGGCCGGGAATGCCCGGGTCAAACGCTGAGCACGAGGGAACGGGTTTTCTGCGCGGATATACAGGCACTCACAGAGTCCGCTTATCCGTTTGTTTTCAAATCTGCTATTCTTAAATTACGCCCATGGCGAATAAACTGAAGCTTGGAATTTTTGGCATCGGCCAGTTCGGCCTGCCGCATCTGAAGAACTGGCTTCAGGTAAAGGATGTGGAGCTGGTCGGATTCTGTGATATTGATAAGCTGAAGCAGAATCTGATACAACGGGAATTCGGAATTCCCTACATGCCCCAGTCGGATCTGATCGACGCGGCCGATGTGATTGATGTGGTTACGCCTACCTATGCACACTACGAAATCGCCCGCGAAGCCGTGGAAAAAGGCCGTCATGCCTTTGTGGAAAAACCCTTTACCCAGACGCTGGAGGAGGGGATTGCCCTCAGATCCCTGGCAGAGGAAAAAGGCGTGAAGGTGACGGTGGGCTTTATCGAGCGCTTCAATCCGGTATTCATGGAATTGTCGAAACAGACGGATCTGAAGCCGGAATTCATTGAAGTGCACCGCATGGGACAGTTCAACCCCTACCGGGGAATTGATATTCCGGTTGTTCATGAACTGATGATCCATGATCTGGACATGGTGCAGCATCTGGTGAACTCGGATGTTCGTACCATTCATGCATCGGGAACGAAGGTTCTCAGTGAGGAAATCGATATTGTCAATGCGCGGCTCGAGTTCGAGAATGGCTGTGTGGCCAACATGACCTGCAGCCGCATTGCGCCCGGGAAAATGCGCAAAACCCGTATCTTTCAGCGGAATCGCTATATCTCGCTGGATATGCTGAATCAGAAGGCCGAAATATACGAAATCCGGGAAAATGTCGATCCGGAGAGCCTGGACACGGAGCGTATCATGGCCAAGATTCCCTCGCAATACAATAAGGGAATCGCTTACCGGCAGATACAGAGCAGCAGCCATAATGCTCTCAAACTGGAGTTTGAATCCTTCATAAAGAGCATTGTCACAAACAGTGAACCCCCCGTAACCAGTACGGATGCCGTCAGGGCGCTGGATCTGGCTTTTCGGATAAAGGACAGGATTATTCATGGGAATTAAGGAGTTTATTTTCAAATACCGCGGGCAGCTGCCCATTCCTCTGGCTCTGATGCTGATTTACAGCGCTGAGCCGCAGCCGACCGGTGCCGGAATCGGCCTGCTGATCATCCTTCTCGGCGAATGGGTTCGGCTTTCGGCATTACGAAGTATCGGGGCACCTTCACGGACCCGCACCGCAGGCGCTCCCAACCTGATTACATGGGGCATGTATGCCCATGTGCGCAATCCGCTCTACGTGGGAAATTTTCTCATTTATATCGGCCTTGTCGTTCTGGGCGGCGGGCCCTGGCTTCCCCTTCTGCTTGCCCTTACTGTTGCTTACTTTATTTTTCAGTATGCCCTGATCATCCGGCTCGAGGAATCGGTTCTGGCCGAAAAATTCGGCGAACCCTATTCTGCGTACTGCCAGGAAGTTCCACGCGTGATCCCACGGCTCGGTTCCGGTTCTTATAGAAAAGCGGATATAGTACGGCGACCCTGGCTGAAAACAATTAAAATCGAAAAAAGCTCCCTGTTCTCTCTCTCGGTCATTATCCTGGCCCTTGTACTGAAAGTATTATTATTTTAATATGACGCCTCAACGGACTTTAAAAAATGTATGTGTGATTGCCGGTGATCCGTCGGGTGATGTGAATGGCGCCCATATTCTTATTGACCTGAAGAAACGTTTCCCGGAGGTGAAACTATTCGGGATCGGCGGGAATTATATGGCCCGGGAAGGGATGGAACTCCTGTTTCATAACCGGAATACGGCCTTTATGGGTTTTTCCGAAGTGATCCGTCATCTTGGTTTCATTCGCAATATGTTTCAGGTGTTGCTCGAAGAGATAAAGACGCGGCGGCCGGATGCCATTATCCTGATTGATTATCCGGGCTTCAATCTGAAGCTTGCCGAAAAATTACACGGATCCGGTATTCCCATTTTCTACTACATCGCGCCTCAGGCCTGGGCCTGGAAGGAAAACCGGGTAAAACTTCTGAAAAAATATGTGGATCACCTTTTTGTAATTTTTCCATTTGAGGAGGCCTTTTTCCGCCAGTTCCGGATTCCCACCACCTATGTGGGACATCCCTTCGGGCATACGATCCTAAATCGTGAATTTCCGGCTGATGCCCTGCTGCGGGACGGATACAATCTGGATCTGCCGATCATTTCCTTTCTGCCCGGCAGCCGGGAACAGGAAATTGCCCGTCATATGCCGGTCATCGTTGAAACGCTGGATCTCATCAGGGAAAAATATCCGCATTGGCAGATCGCCATTTCCAAGGCTCCGCTTATCCCGGACGAATTCTGGGAAAAACAGGTGCGGCATCATGCGGACGCAAGTTATTCCGGAAATCTGGATATTCTTCTGGCTCATTCCACGGCGGTGGCTGTGGCCAGCGGCACTGCCAGCCTGCAGACCGCCTTTCATCTGAAACCCATGGTTATTTTTTATCGTGTCAGCGGTATTTCCTACCTGCTGGCCAAATCTCTGACCCGGCTGAAGTTTATCGGTATCATTAATATTCTCAACGGGTCGGAGCTCTTTCCGGAGCTGGTACAGGGACGATTCACGGCCGCGAATCTTCTGCAGGCGCTGGAAGATCAGCTCTTTACCTATTCGCATCAGCCCATTAAAATGACAAAAATGAAAAATCTGGTGAATAAACTCTATAAATCCGACAGCAATCAGATCATTACTGATACAATGCTTGAGGTCCTTAACAAATCCTGATTGGTTATGG
Source organism: Fidelibacterota bacterium (assembly GCA_046735395.1). Classification (GTDB taxonomy): domain Bacteria; phylum Fidelibacterota; class Fidelibacteria; order Fidelibacterales; family DSDE01; genus JBJKQR01. Next base: position 110,874 of record JBJKQR010000018.1, read on the forward strand.
CATTACGAATAGCGGGAAATCTGCCTGAACCTGTTGTCCGGTTGCGGCACTGGTTCTATGACAGGCAGCTGTTCCGGATCTGTCATCCCGCGATTCCGGTTCTGTCGGTGGGCAGTGTGACCATCGGCGGTGCGGGGAAGACGCCGCTGACACTGAAACTGGCCGGCCTTCTGCAGCAAAAGGGGCTGAAACCTGCGATCCTGAGCCGGGGTTACGGCCGGAAAACCCGCGGACTGGCTGTCATTCCCACCGGTGCTCCTGCGGAGGGCGCTGCCCGGGAGTTCGGCGATGAACCGATGATGATCCGGCAGCACTTTCCCGATTTGCCCATTGTGGTATCGGAAGATCGCTGCAGCGGCGCGGAATATATTGAGAAACAGGGGCTGGCTGACTGCATTGTACTGGATGACGGTTTTCAGCACCGTCATCTGGCCCATGACTGCGATGTACTGATATTCAAAAAAAATTTCCAGGGTGTCCGGGAACGCTATTTCCCTGTCGGGCATCTCCGTGACAGCCTTACCCGATTGGCCGCAGCAGACAGTATTCTGTATGAGAAGGGGACCGCGGAGGATGTGACGGCCTATCTGCAGGGGAAGTCCGGCTGCTTTGCCTATCAATTTCATTTTCAGGGCCCGGAACCTTCCGATCTGACATCTCCGGTGACGGCATTCTCTGGTGTTGCTGACCCTTCCGGCTTTCGTCAGACTCTGACTGAGCTCGCACTTCGCCCGGATCATTTTTTTGCATTTCCGGACCATGCGGAATACCGTTCTTTCAGACTGAAAAAACTTGATGAAAGCGCATCCGGAACCCTGCTCTGCACGGAAAAGGATTATGTGAAATTACCCCGTGAATTCCTCCGGGACCGGGATGTCCGCTGTATCCGGATGTCGGTGGAAATTGAAAATGAGACGGAATTCATGGACAGCCTGCTGGACAGGATACAGATCCGCTGAAACCTGCCTGCAATGCCCGATGCCTTTCTTCTTTCATTTCCCCTGATTATTCAGCAAATTCATTGCGGATGAAAAAGCAACAAAAGGAGAATACATGGACACGCTCTTGAATAATCCTCTGTACATGGGCATCGCGGCCGTGCTGGCTGTTGTGCTGGTTTTCACATTGATCAAGAAACTCCTGAAATGGGCCGTGATTATAGTCGTTATTTTAGCTGTTTATCTCTTCTGGGTGATGCAGACCTCCGATAATCCCGAACAGACGGTGAAAAAGCATATAGAGACGGGAAAGAAACAGATCGAGAAGGTCGTGGATGAAAGCAAGAAAGTGGAAAAGAAGGTTGAAAAGGCCATTCCGGATGATCTGAAGAAAAAAGCCGGTGATATGCTGAAGAAAGACTGACGATAGTATGATGGATAAAGTGGATACGGACGCGCTGACGGCGCAGATTCTGGGCTGGTTTCAGGAACACAGCAACATGAAGGTGAAACCCAAACGCCTTCGTTCCTTCCTGAATGTTCCCCAGCGCGATTATCCGGAGCTGCGGGATACGCTGAAGAATCTGGCCCGGGCCGGAAAACTGGGACGTTTCCAGGGAAATATGTACGGACTGAATTCCGGGACGGACCTGCAGGTGGGAATATTGCAGATTCCGGCTCATGGAATGCCCTGGGTCGTGACGCCGGAAGGCGAGCGGGTGACAGTAGATGAGACACAGCTTCGGGGAGCCGTTCATGACGACACGGTGGCCATAAAGCTGTATCCGCGCCCCTTGCGGGGCCAGCCGGATGCCCAGATCCGGAAAATTGTAAAACGGGGCCGAAACCGTGTGCTGGCCTCATACCAGAGTTTGCGGGGCGGAGATATTGCCGTTCCCGAGCTCAGTCAGCTGAAGTTTGATATTGTGCTGGATGATCTGGGCGGAACCCGGCCGAACACCGGCGATATCATTGACGTGGAAATTACTGAGTGGCCGACCGGTACAGCCCGGCCCCATGGACGGATTCTGCGGATCATCGGCAGCCGTGAGCAGGTCGAATACGATGCCCTGTTTATTGCGGATCAGTTCCATATTCCCATTGAATTCAGCCCGGAGTCCCTGAAAGAATCCCGTGAGCTGAAACTGCGTACCGGATCCAAGTCAAGACTGGATCTGAGACAGGAGACGGTTTTCACTATCGATCCGGCGGACGCGAAGGATTTTGACGATGCCGTGTCGCTGAAGGAACTGGATAACGGCCACGTGCAGCTGGGTGTGCACATTGCGGATGTTTCCGAATATGTTCAGCGAAACAGCGCCCTTGATGGTGATGCCTATCAGCGTGGGACATCCGTGTATTTTACGCGGCAGGTCATTCCCATGCTGCCGGAGGTACTGAGCAATGACCTCTGCTCTCTGAAACCGGATGAGGACAGGCTCTGTGTCTCGGTACTGTTCGAACTGGATCAGAACGCGGAGCTGCTGTCGTATTCCCTGCATGAATCCCTGATCCACAGCTGCCGGCGGTTCAGTTATGAGGAAGTGCAGGCGATTCTTGACGGTGAGGAAGGAGATCATGCCGATGTCCTTCTGAGTATGAAAGCAGTGGCGGCGAAGCTTTTCGCCAAGCGCCGCGCGTGGGGAAGCATTGATTTTGACCTGCCCGAACCGCGTTATGAGCTGGATGAGCAGGGGAATCCTGTCAATATTTTTAAAAAAGACCGTCTGGACAGCCATCGCATAATCGAGGAATTCATGCTTCTGGCCAACCGGACCGTCACGGAATACATGTTTTCCCGGGAAGCGAAGCTGCCCTTTATCTTTCGGATTCATGACGAACCGGAGGCGGAGGATATCCGGCGCCTGTTCCGGCTGATGAAGGGAGTGGGGCTGGAACAGCCGCCTCCCAGCGGTAAAATTCGCCCGATGGTGATTCAGAAGGCGCTGGACAGCATCCAGGATCATCCAGCGGAAAAATTCATCGAAAAAATTACGCTGCGAAGCATGATGAAGGCGCGTTATTCGCAGAAAAACCGGGGACATTTCGGACTGGCCTTCAAGTCCTATACCCATTTTACCTCTCCGATCCGCCGTTACCCGGACCTGATCGTACACCGCATTCTGAAATCGGTGATCAAAACCGGAACACATGGATACAGTGAAGAGGATCTGCGGATTATTGCCAATAAATCCTCGGAAACGGAAGTGAGGGCCGTGGAGGCGGAGCGGGAGTATCATCGCCGGAAACAGCTGAAATTCATGAGTGACCGCATCGGACAGAAATTTCATGCTTCCGTTTCGGGCCTGCTGCAAAGCGGACTCTTCGTCGTCATCGAGGAAAACTTCGTGGAAGGCTTTGTGCCCCGGCGTGAATTGCCGGGTGATTACTGGGACTATGATAAGGAAAATTTTGAGCTGAGGGGGCGGCGAACGCGGAAAATCTACCGGCTGGGTGATGCGCTGACCGTGATTCTTGCCCGTGTCGATATGAACCGGGGTTTTATTGATTTTGCCCTGGCGCCGCCTGACGAATCCTGATCGTTCAGACCATTTTTTTCACGGTAATAAAAAACAGGCAGAAGCTTAAACGCTCTGCCTGTTTTGGTATTATGCGGATGTTTAGCTGAGGTGAACTCAGTGAATCACGATTTCATCCAGAAGGTGGTCGGCATGATCAAATTCGGAGATATACCAGAGAATGAATCGGGCGTCCACGGAGATGGTCCGTGTGAGCTGTTCATCGAAGCGCCAGTCGGAGGTCATGGCTTCCCAGTTCCCGTCAAAGGCGGTTCCGATGAATTCACCGCGGGCATTCATCACTGCCGATCCGCTGTTGCCGCCGGTGATATCGGTGGTATGCAGGAAATTGAGCGGAACATCGCCCAGTTTTTTATCCACATATTTGCCGCTGCGGGGACTGTGCAGCACCTTCATATATGCGTCAGACAGGTTGAAGGGCGCCTCGCCGCTATATTTGGCCAGCATGCCTTCCAGAGTGGTGAAGGGCGTGTACCAGACGCCGTCCTTCGGAGAATAGCCCTTGACGGTTCCGTAGGTCAGGCGGACGGTGGAATTTGCATCCGGATAGATATGAGTGGATGAAAGGGCTGAGACAGCCTTGAAATATTCAGGCATGAGCATCAGTTTCCGGCCTTCAATATTATCCTTCTCATTGCGAATGATTTTATCCTGATCCTCCAGAATGCGGACCATGGCGATCAGAGGATCATTGAGAGCCAGCAGATCAGTCATGGACATGGAAAAAGCCTTTTCCCGCGCATCGGCTGTTTTCAGTGTGCTGCCCTTGAAAACGGAATCCAGGTAATCACTGACAGCCTGCGCAAAGTCCTTGTTCGGATTCTGTCTGATAATTTCCCTGACCAGGTCGATGGACTGGGCATCAGGAAGAGCCTTGGCGCGCATCAGGAAATAGGTGAGTGCCCGCTTTTCATAGGGTACATAGCTGCCTCTGTCCATGGAGCGGTTTCTCAGAAGCAGATGGTTCAGATCCCTGTTCATGTAGCCCAGATCACGGAGTGAATCCGGTTTTGCCTGTTCCTCAACCCAGCGGTAGAGAGTATGGGCTGCGCTGACAATCCGGGAGGAACGAAACAGCCAGGACAGATCATCATTCCGTTCCCAGTTGCTTTCCTCCGTCTGGTCCAGGAGAGCGATCTGTTTGGTGATGTCTGCATAAGCTGCGCCGCTTTCACTGGTTTCGGCGGCATGCTGCAGCCGGGCTTCATCATCCTTTTTCTTGTCGATGATATGAAGTTTGTCAAACCCTTCGACCATTCCCTGATTGTTCTTCAGAACATTGTTGTAGGATTTGTTCATGCTCTGCAGTGAGAGCTGCACATCCGGATTTCCTTCACCGCAGGCCTCCATGTATGAGAGAAGTGTTTCGAAGGTTTCAATCCGGTTGGGATAGACCGTATTCCGGATAAAATCGGCGTAATCGGCTGTCATATACCGTTGGGTTCTGCCGGGATAACCGATGATCATGGTGAAATTTCCCGGCCTGACACCCTTGGAAGAGATGGGCAGGAAATGCAGAGGCTGATAGGGAACATTGTCGGGTGAATAGGCGGCCGGAGTTCCGTCCGGAGCCGCGTAAACCCGGAAGAAGGCAAAATCGCCGGTATGGCGCGGCCACATCCAGTTGTCAATATCGCCGCCGTATTCGCCGATGAAGCGGGGCGGAATGTAGACAAGGCGGATATCTTCAAACTCGCGGGTTTTGAACAGAATGAAGCTGAGGCCGTTATACATTCTCTTCACATCCGCGCGGATGGTGGTGTCAGCACTTTCGGCTTCAGCAACAATGTCCTTGATTTCCGCTTCCATGAATTTGATCCGGTCTTCCGGCGTCGCGGCTTTCTGAATAGCCGTCCGGATCCGGGTCGTTACGTCGACCATATCGACCGTGATGCGTGCCCGATATCCGCTGGCCGGGAGTTCCTCAGCATTTGTGGTTGATTTGAATCCGTTTTCCAGCAGATTATTCTCTGTCGTGCTGAGTTCCTGAGCCGCCCGGAAGGCCACATGATGGTTCGTGATGACCAGGCCCCGGGGCGAGACGAAGGATCCGCTGCCGCCGCCGATCTGAACGATTGCGTCCGAGAGCGAAGGCTTCTGCGAACTGTAGATCTCCTCGGGCTTCAGTTTGAGTCCTGCTTTTTTTAAATCCTTAACAGGATAATCGTTTAACATAAACATGCCTTCTTCAGCGTGAGCGATGCTGAAGATCAGGAATACAGGCAGAATGAGTTTGAGAACTTTTTGCATAGGTTTCCTCTGTTTTGGTGTTGATGCCGTATTACAGTAGTGGTTCTGATGCGGCAATGGAAAGGGTTGGTTCCGCTGCGGATCCGGTCACAGGTCAGCGCCGGAAAACAGGATGCCCTGGTTGACCTCCCGAACTTTTTCCGGGCCGTAAAGTGTTTTGACCAGGAGAAAGGCGAAGTCCATGGCGGCCCCGGCACTGCGGCCGGTAATCAGCTGCCCGTCCGTGGCCGTGGAACGATTTTTATAACCGCTGAGATGTGGAATATGACGGACGGCAGGGTGCATGGTATAGCTTTTGTCTCCCATGATGTCGTTGCTGACCAGCAGGCCCGGAGCAGCGCAGATAGCAGCGAGATGCCGGTCCGCTGATAACTGGGTTTTAATTTTCTCCATGAGGGGAGAATGCTGAGCCAGGTTGTTTACGCCTTCGCTGTCGCCGGGAAGAACGATCATGTCCCAGTCATGGGGAAGTTCATCCTCAATAACCGAATCGGCGACGATGTGAATGCCATGGGATCCGTGAATATTTCGTTTGGACAGACCGGCGGTGACGACACGGGCACCGGCCCTGCGTAACACATCTATGACGGTTACGGCCTCAATTTCCTCGAAGCCGTCGGCCAGAGGAATCAATACTGATTTTTCCATGAAAAGATATCCTCAGAACTGGAAATCCAGGTTTAATGTTACATACTCATTCTGTTCATAGGCCACGGTCGTATTGAGGCGGTGGGGGATAACGACGAAATGAAGACCAGGTTCGAAAAGAAGCCGGTCGTCGAAGCGGTTCCGGAAATCCGGATCCCGGGTATAGGACAGATTGCCCGCAACACTCAGGTTCCGTCCGAAGTTCTTGAAGAAGGGGAACCAGAGGGCCGCCAGGGACGTCTCGCGCTTATTATTGAAGATACAGAGCGTCAGATACTGTTCGGGCAGGCTCACATTTGCGGTGACAAACAGTGAATTGGTAAACGGAACGTCCTCGAAATTTTCAGTGAGATTTACAACCTGATCCAGGTGACTGCTGTACTGTTCAAATCCCAGCGCAAGCGCGGTCCGATAGATTTCGCCGCTGCCCGGGAGAAGCTGGATTTTCACCCGGCTGTCCTGGCTGATGACGGTGGAGTTGCGGACATACAGGTTGACGCCGCCTTCAAAAACTTTGAAAAGCCTCATAGTATAGCCGACTTCAAGCGGCACAAGGGGCTGGATGGAGCTTTTCAGGCTGAAGGTATGGGTGTTATCGGGCACTTCTGCCGTCGGAGTGTTGATGATACGATAAAATGTCTTGGTATGAATGAAATCATAATAATTATTCTTAAGGTAATTCCGCCGCTCTTCCTTGCGCTTGTGCAGTTCGTTCCGGATGGATTCCTCGCTTCGTTCCTTATTTATACCCAGCATGGATAGCGCGAACTGATGGCGTATAGCTTCCTGCTGGCGGCTTTCCTCGAATTCGTTATTTTCCTTCATCCTCTGTATCTCGCGGGCGATCTCCTGATTTACAATGACGTCATATTCATCCTTGTTGTAGCGCATGAGACTGTACCAGGTTCCCGTTTTTTTGTCTTCAAACTGTTCCGTGATACTGAAGCCCCGTAGGCTGATATCGCTGCTGACACGATTCAGATTCCTGAAATTCTCCTTCACCCGATAATTTTTTTCATTGATGGAATGTTCCATCATACTGGTGACGTGAGCATTCACATTCAGGGCAAAATTAATCCGTGCCCGGGTGTCCGCATCCAGCTGGCTTTCCTGACTTTTCCCTATTCCATAATAATGGGTCAGCCTGTCCTGTATTTTATTATACTGTACCCAGAATGGCTGTTGCGCTGAAACCGTGTCCGTCGTATCGCTGAGAGCCCGGGAGAGACTGTCCGGTATCAGGATGACAGGGGCGGACGTGGAATCGGGAACCTGTGCGAACAGGAGCGCCGCAAGCAGACAAAGCAGCCCGGCCAACCCGGTTAATCGTTTCAGGGTATGACTTGATATTTCCATGATGATTCCTTCGTCGTCCTTTCTGATTACCTTTGTGTCAGGTAGGGAAATTTACACAGCGTGACGAGAATTTGCAAAAATCTTTATCTCTTTAATCCATCAAATGAAATTTCAGAAAATAAATCCGATACGGGCCCAGGTTCGGACGTTGGTTCCCTGAGAGGCATCAATGAGCGTCATTCCGTAACTGATGGGGCCCAGCAGTGACTGGTAGCGCAGGAACAGGTCAATCCCTGCCTGGGCAACGCCGTTTATATCCGCGTACTTATCCGTATTGTGAAACTGATACCAGCGATAAAAGGGACTGGCATGGAACCAGAGTTCATTCCACAGAAAGCGGTTGGCAATTCCGAGCGAAAGGGACAGATAATTCTGAGTGAGGAGATAGCTGTCGGCGGTAAAACGGTTGCTCTCACCCGCTGGCGGGGCGTCGTATTCGCCGAAAGGGAGAATGCCACGGCTGCGACGAATATCGGCCTCTCCGTAGACGGCAAAGGAGCGCAGCGGCCGGATGCCGCGGTAAAGTCGGGCCTGGCCGATCAGAAACGTTTCCTGAAGCGGTTCCAGGGTGGCGGGAAGGGACTGTGTGTTTAAAATCTTTCCGAATCTCACAGCGATGTTGCTTTGCAGGCCTTCTTCAATGGGCATGTCCCTGCGAATGGTGGAAGTGAGAATATTCACGGATCCCTGTATATAGGGGCTGTTGTTGCGTAATCCGGGGATGGAAATCAGTCCGCCTTCATGCGGATCCAGAAGCGCTGCCTTTTTCAGGTGAAAGGACATGTCCGTCAGAGAATTCCAGCCGATGGCGGCCAGACCGCTCCAGGACAGATCCCATATTTCACTGCTGATCCGGTCATGGCCGGAAATGCGGGATTCGGAATTGTACTTGTCATAGGACATGCTGACCCGGGAGGAGACCCGGAGATTCAGCAGGGGCAGATTATATATATTGAAGAGATGGAGGACCGGATTGATACCCTGATGCCAGTTTCCGAAGAAAATACGGTTGCTGATATGGAAGCGGCCCTTGAACAGGTCGGTCAGGGATTGTTCGGCATAAAGATTCAGCCCGCCGCTGTTGTCATAATACAGGCCGGCCTGTATTTTTCTGGGCGGTGCCTCGGTCAGGTGCAGCGTGATATCCAGGCTGCTGTCAGCCGGATCAAAGGCAAAATCTGTGGTGATCCTGCTGAAAAATCCGGACGCGTCCAGGCGTTTCAGGTCATTTTGAAAAACTGTCGGGGAATATGGGCTTTCCGCCTGTGTTTCCATAAGGTTCCGGATATAGGTATGAGGATATCTGAAATTTCCGTCCAGGCCGATCCTGGCAATTTTTTTTCCGTCGAGATAGGTCCGGCAGGCTTTCTGTTTCGCGTGAAAGGCGGCGGTATCGGCCATGAATTTATACTCTCTGCGTATCCGGGCTGCCGCCTTCTTTCCGCTGCTGTAACCGGCTTCGATCAGCTGGGCCCCGCTGGAAAAGTCGATAAGTCCGATATTTCGCGTGTCAACCTGTATGAAATAGTCCCAGCCTTTGACGTTCAAAGAGTCAGTGGGTGGAGCCAGAACATTGGACAGAAGGGCAAAGATGTCCTCAATATCCTCAAGCTGCCCGCTTTTCGGGGGGATGTCGGAAACATTGACCGCGACAATGATATCGGCTCCCATCTCTTTCAGGGCATCAATGGGAAGATTGTCGTAGATGCCGCCATCCATGTATACGCTGCTGTCGCTGAAGACGGGCGCATAGGCGAGGGGATAGGCAAGAGATGCGCGGACCGCCGTCCACAGTGTTCCCTGAGTGAGCACTTCCTTCTGACGCGTCATCACATTGGCAGTAACGCAGGCAAAAGGAAGGCAGAGCCGGCTGAAATCGCCCCCGCAGTAGGCATTTCCGGCTGCGGTTGTAATAAAGAGGTATTCGTTGACCTGAGCATCATTCAGCAGAGCCAGGGGATTCACGATGCGGTTTTCCCGGATCAGGAGGTTGACCTGAGAGGGAAGATTGTCATAACGATATTCAATGGGTGTGGACGCGGGATCACTTACATTCATGAAAATATCACCGATATTGCCGCTTTCAACCAGCCGCTCCATTTCGTCCAGGCTGATCCCGGCCGCATAACAGCCTCCGATCAGCGCTCCGGCGCTGGCTCCCGCGATATAGTCCACCGGGATCCCTTCTTCCTCAAAGGCTTTCAGCAGGCCGATATGAGCCAGCCCCTTGGCTCCGCCGCCACCGAGAGCCAGGCCTATTCGGGGCCTGTCCGCTTGGGCCGCTGTTTCACCCACGAGAAGCAAAATGCCAATTAATAGTAATATAGTGTAACGCATTATCGATATTTAATAATAAATCAATCGTAAAGGCTGTTTCCAGGGCCCGCCGTTATGTCCGGTGTCATTCACGAGGATCTGGATCAGATTCTCATTGTCACGGCGAATCAAACGGGGATCCACCGGGTAATTTCTGGCTTTGTCCCAGCCCTGAGAGGCACCGATCAGGTGTCCGTTAAAGAAACTGCGGTCCTCATCGTCCACAGCCCCCATCTGGAAGAGTATCATCCGGCTGCTTCTCAGATCCGGTAAAACCGTATAGCACGACAGGATCACGATCCCGTCCAGTCCTTCATACCCCTGATTTTCCCAGGCATCGGGGAGCGTGATCTGGGGGAGGCTGGTAATATCTCCGTAATCTCCGTTCACCATCTCCTCCTCATTTCCATGGGTGTCGATGTACCAGAGTCCGGACAGGTCAAGGACCCGGACTTTGCAGGCCTGAACCGAGCTGTAATCGACACTGTCCCGGTCGTCAGTCAGCCGGAGGGCCAGCGTAAAGGGTCCGGGCGCAAGAGTGGGAGGAAGAGGAATGAGCAGATTCCGTTCCGACACGGCGGGCAGTGTGAAAGTAAGAGAATCTGCTGTAAGAAGTTCCTGGATAACCCGGGGCTGCGCGCTGCGGTTCGAAACAAAGAGTGCCAGCGTGTCGCTGCAATAGGTTTCAGGCACATCCAGCTGCAGCGGGGAAAGCATCCTGATCTGAACCGGGAACTTTCGACGGGTGCTGTGATTTTTTCGGCTGAAGTACAGATTGAGGATGGCGGCTTCATTCCGATCTCGGTAATGAATGCTGTCGCCTGTGGATATGATGAATCTGTACTGCAGGGAGTCGATGGCGAGGGCCCATGAATCCGGCCCGTATGAAAGCGTCACGGAGTCGAGGGACGCAAGTGTGCTGTCATCACAGCGAAAGGGGATGATAAAGGATTTGCCATCGATGCATTCCGACGGATAGTCATCCATATCGAATACGGGCCAGTTCGCCGCGGCCGAATCCCTGCTTTCCAGAGCCAGAAGCTTCTGACGCTCGTTCAGGTGTATTCCTGTCCAGAGACTGTCCACCGCAAGTCTGATCTCCATGCTGTCCTGCAGAACCCTGTCCGGAAACAGACTGTTTTTCAGATGTCTTTCTTCAGTCATTCTCAGCGTATCATTCTGACCGAGCATGCCGTATCTGGCCCCTTCAAGAAGAGCCATCACATATTCGGCGCCCGACCAGGTCAGCGGCGATGCTTTGCTGCTGACAGGCGGAAATGTTTCGGAGGGCCAAACAATTCTCTCCGGACAAAGTCCGAATATGCTGCAATGCTTCGTCATCCAGTTCAACAGGGTGTGATAGCGTTCAGCTCGCCCGCTGAATGCATAGTATTCTGCCATGGCTGCCGTATTGAAGAAGAACAGATCGTCGCCATATCCCTTTGAGTCGAAATATTGAATTCCACCATTCTGTTTCCGACAGAACTGCCAGTAATATTCAGTGCTCAGCCGCAGCTCGTCATGGTCGGGAAAACCGTAGATCCAGCCGAAAATGGTGCTGCTGTTCCAGGTGGGCGTGTCGCGCTGGTCTATATAGCTGTTCCGGGATTCATCAAAAAGCGTGGGCAGGCCCGAAGCGAGTTTTTGAGCGGTTGCGGCAAATTCAGCCGACTCCAGATAACGTCCGGTATTCTGGGTTACATTTGCAGCCTGTTCGTACGCGGCCGTAAGGCTCATTGCCGTGGAGGGAAGATAGGCCGGCCATTCTATGATTCCGCCTTCGAAGGGCAGGTTGTTGCTGTGCAGCCGCGCTTCCGGAAACTGCAGAAGCGAGCGCATGAGATTCAGATCCCCGTGAACCTGCCCGGTGATTTGCCGGTAGCGATAAATCAGGGATGCAAAATATCCGTTGCTGTCCCACTCAGGTGTGTTGTACCGTGCGCCGCTTCCGCCATCGTTGGGATTTCCGAAAGCATCATAGCGGGCATACCACTCCCCTTCCTGCTTCATCGGCCGCTGCACCCAGTAGTTCAGGATCTGATCCGTCTCCGCAAAGTGTCCGGTTTCCAGAAAGGCACGGGCCGTCATCAAGGCGTCCCGGGGATAAATCTGGGGCAGGGAATCCGTCATGAACTCTCCCGAAAGATCCGCGGGAACAGCTCCCTTCAGGTTCACGGCACGGAGGCCGGCCAGATTGATGCGGTACAGGGACCGGAGCAGGGAATCTCCGAAATCGGGTTCGATGCCGCTTTTTATCCATTTTGTCCATCCCTGTGTGCCATAGGCGGCAGGATCCGGAAGAACTGACAGTTTTCGGAAGATATTCGCGGCTTTATTTGTGTTTTTGCTGATGGCAATGACATAGCGAAAGTCGCTCGTCTGGCCCGGCGCCAGCAGCATTTCCCGGGGAGAAGCGATTTCGTCCGTATTCATCGTATTGTGGTCATCCGAAAATCCGTAGCTGAAAATAAATTCATCCGCATAAAGATTGCTGTAGTTTTCATAATGATCACAGATGGTTTCTCTGTCGAACTGAAAATGTGGCTGGATGGAAACGTGAATACGGTTACGGCTTTGGTTGGTCACGCTTCCGTAAATCAGGATGGCATTTTCGAAGGCCGGAACAAAAGCATGATATTGATAAACTATTGAACTGTTAATTCCTTTATAGGTTGCTGCAAACCAGGGAAAAGAGGAGAGTGTCTCCTGGAGGCTGTCCCGCGTGGAGGAAATGTCCAGACGAAAATCTCTCATGATAACGCGGGAATAGTCGCCGATATAGAGATTATGAAAGGACCAGCCCCGATTGTCCTGTTCAGATCCGTTGCCGAAGAGAAGAACCATATTCCCGTTACCCAGAACCTTTGATCCCTGCGATGTTCCGTAAACGGGAAGTTTGGTTTCGGGCTTGGATTCGGAATGGCTGCAGCCCGTCAGAATGATGAACGTGAAGCCGAGGAGCATGAACAGATGTTTTCGCATTTTGTACTCCATCATTTTTTATAGGAGTTGTCACCAAATTTAATAACCTGCAGACGCACCTGTGTTGTTCCGAGGGTATCGAAACCCAGCTCTTTCGCCGCAGCATAGCTTAAATCGATAAGGCGCCCTTCCACATAGGGGCCACGATCATTGATACGAACTTTGGTGCTTCGGTTGTTGGCCAGGTTGGTAACCTTGACGATGGTTCCCAGCGGAAGTGTTTTGTGGGCCGCAGTTTTTGCGTGCTTGTCAAAGATTTCGCCGTTGGCGGTGAGTTTTCCGACGAAATCATCGCCATACCAGGATGCGATGCCCACCCATGTTCTCTGATAACTTAATTTCGGATTATGGGTTACCGGGATAAATTTGGTTTTTGATTCGCTGCGGAGCGCGGGAAGATGCGTCGTGGTATTTGTTGTATAACGTGGTGCGGAACTGCAGGCGGTCATGGCCATCACCATACAGGCTGAGACAAAGGATGAAAGACGGAATTTATTCATGGGACTGATTTTCCTCAGGGGTTTCCTGCGGCAGTGCGGCACTGCTGTCGCTCAGCATGCTTTCATTTATAATGCCTGTAAGTTTGATAATGCGTGATTTACTGTCCTCGGCATAGGACGTTTGCGGGAAACTGTCGGCCACTACCTGGTAATAATATAGCGCGCTGTCGAGGTCATTCAGACCGCTGTCATAGATCCAGGCCAGATAATGCCAGCTCTGGGCCAGACTCAGAGTATCCCGAAGCTGGGGAATCAGCGCCATGAACTGTCGGATCAGTGTGTGGGATTCTGTGGAATCAGCGGTGGATTCGATATGATATACTTTTTTCTGATCCTCTTCGCGAATAGCTTGGGGTGAAAATTCCTTTCCTGAGGCGTATGCAGTATATGGAGAATCCGGATATCGTGAAATGAGTTCGTTGATCAGGCTGTCTGCCCGGAGTGTGTCACCCAGCTCCGTTCTGTTCAGGAAAGCCCTGGCATAAAGGAGCCATGGCAGTTTTCGGGAAAAGGGAAAATCGCGTTCAATATTTCTGTAAATTTTTAGGCTTGAATCATGGAGGGAAAAGGTAAAGGAAAGTATTTCTGCCTGATTTGCCAGCTCGGTCACGTATTTTTCCGCATCCACTTTATACGATTCGAGTTGAAGCGCTGCAGCACTGTCAATTGCGGCACTGTCCAGCAGACTTTCATAATAAGAAAGAGGGCTATCTTTAAGCTGATGGGTTTTTCTCTCAAGCTGGATCAGATGTGACCGCTGACCGGAAAATTGCATAATGGTCTTGAGCCGGTTCTTGCTTTCTCCCGCCTCGAAGGAATTCTTGTCATTGCGGATACAGGAATTGTAGTATTCCTGAGCTTTCAGCAGGTCCCCGCGCAGATAGAGTTCCATTTCGCCGATTCGAAAGCCGGCGACAGACGCCTGAAGGGTATTGGGGTACTCCTCAATAATGCTTTTATTTCGCTCTATTGCCCGGTCAATGTCTCCCAGATTGCGGTAAATTTCCGCGAGTTCGAGGTTCAGGTCCGGATACAGTGTCTGGTATTTTTCATCCACGAGCATTTCTTTTATGATGTTTTCGGAGGCAGCGTAGTTTTTTTCCAGCCGGTACACTTTTGCATAGAGCAGCTGGGCTTTGGCCCGTAATTCCCGGTTTACGCTGAGTTCCCGGACCTGATCCAGCTCCTGTAAGGCCTGGTCCATTCGATCGGTATTGATGAGATGATTGGCATATTCGTAATATAGTTCAGCTTTGCGCTCCTTATCTTTAATGATCGTCACCGCTTTCTGGTAGGCCGTATCTGCCAGGGCCATATTCCCTTCTTCGACAGCGAGTTGAGCGTAGAGAATCATGGCATCCCCGATGTAATCGGTATTGCGCGGATCTTCGGTAAAGGTCTCCAGGAGTGAAAATGCCAGTTTCTTTTCATTATTCATATAATTGCAACGTGCGATCCAGAGCATGGCTTCCTGATAATAGGGAGACTGGGGAAATTCAATAGTCAGGCGCCGGAACATTTTGCGGGCTACAATATATTTTTCCAGTCGGTAATTGGACACCGCGTAAATATACATGGAATTATCCACCCATTTGGAGTCGGGGAAATTTTCGATCACTTTCTGTGACTTGGCAATGGCGGATTCATAATCCTGGGTCAGCTGACGGGGAAATTTCCTGTTTTCATCCAGCTTCCGGTAGGTGTCTTCCGCACCTTTGAATTTTTCCTGGGCATTGTAAAAAGTATTAAAATACGCGCAGCCCGCCGAGAAGAGGTACAAGGACAGCGCTGCTGAAAGGAATAGTTTTTTTTGCACTCGATATGATCCTTCAGTTTAATAATTCTCTGAATTTTTTAAGCAGAACCGGCATGATGTCACCGGCAGCTCCGGCAAAATGTGCAGTGGCATAGGAGCTGAGTTCGGTCCTTTCCGGGTTGATTTCAATGAGAGCCGCACCGTGCTGCAGAGCCGCGAGAGGGAGGGCTGCCGCAGGATACACCACCGAACTGGTTCCGATTGACAGGAACAGGTCAGAATGGACTGCGGCTTCCTGCGCCTTCTGAAGCGTTTCCGGATTCAGCATTTCACCGAACCATACGATATCCGGCCGGATGGCTGCACCGCAGGAACAAACCGGAGCTGTCTTTTCTTCAGGAGGGTATTGAATGTCGTAGCGTATCCCACAGTGACTGCAGATATTTTTCTCAATATTTCCATGAAGCTCCAGTATCCTTCGGCTTCCCGCACGTTCATGCAGGCCGTCCACATTCTGTGTGATGAGGGTTAAACGTGGGAACAGGCCCTCAAGTTCCGCGATGGCCAGATGCGCCGCATTGGGACGGGCTTTTCGAACTATTGTCCGGCGAAACTGATACCATTCCCATACCAGATCGGGATTTCTGCGAAATGCCTCCGGATTGGCAAGTTCTTCGGGACGGTAGGTCTTCCAGAGTCCGTCTTCACCTCTGAAGGTGGGAATACCGCTTTCCCGGCTGATGCCGGCACCCGTGAGAACGGTGATCTGCGCATTTTTCTGAATGCGGCCGGTGATGTCAGTTGGGATCAGCATAAGGCTTGCATTGACCGTTATTCATTGTATAGACGATTCGGCTTCCCTTTGCAAAGGGATTCCCGTCGAAGATGAGCATGGACGCAGCTGCGTTCACAGAAAGCGGCTCGGGAGAGGAGGGTCCTTCGTAAAACCGGTTTACATTCCGGCTCATGATGTCGAGAACGGGAAGGGTGGGATGGCTGCGGAGGATGGTCTGCCAGTTCCGGCAATCCCGAATGAGAATCCTGTCCGTGGGCAGCGTGCAGGACCCTGTACCCGCATAGTTGAAATAGGCCGGGAAATCAGGGAAGATGAAAAAACAGTCCGGGTTCAGGGTAATATCCGACAGGAGGCTGTCGGAAAAGGGAAAGAAGAAGGCCATTTTATCAGCTGAAACCAGGCTGTCCCGAACAGTAAGATCCGTCCGGGCCCCCGGGCTGAAATATCTGCAGATTTGGAGATGGGACCGGCTGGCACTCAACCAGGCATGTTTCAGGGAAGATCCGCTGAAAATATCAGTTGAATAGGGGATTGACGCGTCATCCTGAGCGAAAAAAATATATTGTTTCAGGGATTGGTAAAAGCGTTCGAAATCATGCCAGGCGGCATCGGGGACGTCGAAAAGGACAGGTCTCAGTGTTTTGTCATTTGATCCGGGAAGGTATTTTACAACCAGTGCGGGCGAGGATGAAAGGGGATTGTAGTGGAGATAGATGGACTGTGCCTCACAGCCCCGGGCTTTACGGATGCGGGTCAGTAGCGTGTCATCAATGAGACATTCGGTATTGACGGGCCCGCTCAGCAGACTGTCATCGGTGGTCTGGACGAACTGCAGGGGCAGGGAAAGGGCGGGAACAGCCCAGAAATTTGAAAAATCAATACTGAAGGGCAGATCGTCCTGCCCGGGTTTCTGAAGATCCAGAATCACGCCACCCTTGACTTGTAGATACAATGGCCCTTGAAAATGGTTGGATCCGGTATAGATATGGCCGATCAGGTAATGCTCGAATACCGGCGGCTCAGCTGCAGTCAGGGACAGGATTGATCCCATGACGGCGATGGCAGCGAGGATTTTAATAACCCGTTCAGCAGCCATGCCGTTCCCTGCCTGAAATAACGACTTTCTGTACGATGGAGCGCAGCGAAAAGGGAAAGGTGGAAAAGAGGGCGAATTGTGCGGGAGCGCCGGCTTCGATGAGGCCGGTGTCGAAGTAGCGCGAAAAAAACTGATTGGGAATAACGGTATAGAGCTGGAGTATCTGTTCATCCGTATAGGTCTGTTTCTGCCGATTGTTGAAATAGGTCAGGCTTTCCCAGAAGCTGGTGAAGCGTGGCATGAGGATAAGGAATTCATCATTGTAATCGAGGAAGCTGTCTCCGCCCACATCCTGCAGATCGCCCTTCAGATAGGCGGACGCGTTTCGGAGGTCAACGAGAAATACGGCGTTGGGAAAGGTGGCGGAACGGAGCAGCTCAGGAGAGCTGTGAACAATGGCACGGCAGGGAAAGCGCTCCATGAAATCAGCGGTTAGCTTCAGACGCCGTTTATCGTCAATTCTGAACCACAGCATGAGCTGGTCCCGATCCAGCTGACGCATCTGTTTTACAGGGATGGATCCGGGCCAGGGAAGGGGCAGGGAGTCAGGAAAATCAGGCAGAGCATGATAGGCTTCCATATTATCCTGAAAGCGGGTGAATTCCCGATAAAAATTCAGGGGTTCAGGCTGTGAAAAGTCGAGATACCGGGCAACCAGCGTATCAATGAATCCGATTTTTCGCGCATAGATGAGATGATCCGTTTTGTAGAGGTAGGTTCCGATTCCCCGGCTGAGCAGCAGACTGTCCAGATGGGGAAGGTTGTTTCCATCGTAGAGATTGAGATCAGACAGAAGGGGCGTGAGGTGAGGCAGCCATTCGCCGCCTGGCGCGTCGCTGTCAGGGCCCAGATCGGTGATTTCGAGGATACTGCTGCTGTCATACAGAACCGCCGCATAGGGCAGAACGGTTCCTGTGCCGCTGTGGACGTAGGCAGATATTTCCTGGGTCTGTCCCATACCCAGCAAGACATATCCCGATGTCAGCAGTATACAGTGTGTAAATACCCGTCGCAGCATTCTCTGAATTTAGAATAATTAATGATTTACGGCAAGGTTAAGCCTGATGAGCCGGAAGAAATCCGTCACTTTTTCGCAATGAAAGGCGATCATTTTTCCCTTGGAACCGGGATTCGGTTAATAAAACAGTAAAAACGGGAGAAATCAGGGGTACGCGTCCATGCATCTGTCATACTTATAACCTAATTATTTTCTTGATGAAAGGGTGAATCTCTGTTAAAATCCGGGTAAAAATCGGATAGGAGACGCTATGAGGTGGATATTCCTGCTCATGCTTGCTCTGTCCCTGAACGGAGGAGAAAAGCAGATGAAGGCTGAAGAATTTTTAAAATCCCTGCATTGGCTGGGGCACGATTCGTTCCGTATTGATTATGGCGGAACGGTCATATACATTGATCCCTGGCAGATCAGACAGGGGCCGAAGGCGGATCTGATCTTTGTGACGCACGGGCATTCGGATCACTGTGATCCCGAATCCATTGCCGCGCTGAGTGACTCGGAAACTGTCGTGATTGCACCGGCTACGGTAAAAGGAAAGCTTAGCGATAATACTGTTAAATGGGTGGAGCCGGGTGATACGCTGATTCTGGACGGAGTGGAATGTGTCTGTGTGCCGGCTTATAATACCAATAAATTCCGGGCGCCCGGCCAGGCCTTTCACCCGCGTGAGGATCGGAATACGGGATATGTGCTGAATTGCGGTGGCGTGAGCCTCTACCATAGCGGTGATACGGATGTGATTCCGGAGATGGCCGATGTGAACTGTGATATTGCCCTTCTTCCGGTAAGCGGGATTTATGTGATGACCCGGGACAAGGCCCTGGAGGCGGTAAACGAGATCGAACCGTTGCTGGCCATTCCCATGCATGTGGGACGTGGGATCGGCTCCCCGGAGGACGCGGAATATTTTGTGAAGAAACTGGGCGATAAAGGCCGGCTGCTGCCCATGGAGTAGAGGAAATCAGACCGCCCTGGTCAAATCAGCTGATATTATAAATTAACTATATTGCTAATAATGAGAAATAATTCAGATTAAAATATTTGGATCAGGATGTTCTCTCCCTGAAGAATGCGTGCTGTCCGGGGTCAAAATCCAGAGGGATGCGCACGTCTCCCGCACCGCCGTGAGCGCTGTCCAGTTCGGATCCCTTATCATCCAGAATACGGGAAAGAATGAGTTGTTCGGTGCGGTCCGGCAGGAGCACATCCACCTTCATGCCCGGCAGGATGCGGTTTTTAACGGTTATTGTAGCCAGGCCTGAGTGCGGGTCCCAGGATTTGAGCACGCCGACGACCCGGTGCGTGCTGTCGGCGCTGTAGCCGTCTTCGAAATTTTCACCGAATTGCCGGGGATTGCGGGTGTAAAATCCGGTGGTATAGGTGCGGGAAGACAACGCCATGAGGTCCCGCAGATTTTCGGGGTCAAATGGCTTTCCGTTGGCGAGATTATCCAGTGCCTGTCGATAGGAGCGGGCGACCATTGCGACATAGTAGGCTGATTTGGTGCGGCCCTCCGCTTTCAGGCTGCAGATCCCGGCATTCAGGATATCGGGAAGCAGTTCAATGGCGCAGAGATCGCGGGAATTCATGATATAGGTTCCGAATTCGTCTTCACTGATGGGGAACTTATCTTCCGGCCGGAAGGATTCACGGAGGTAAAATCCGCTTGCAGGCAGGTCTTCAATTCTTTCAAGGGGTGCCTGGCCTGCTTCCACATCCCGGATGCTGCCCTTTTCATAGCCCAGTTTGTATTCCCAGCGGCAGCTGTTGGTGCAGGTTCCCTGGTTCGCATCGCGGTGATTCAGATAATTGGAGATGAGACAGCGGCCGGAATAGGCGATGCAGATGGCGCCGTGCACAAAGGCTTCCAGTTCAATATCCGGGACTTCCTCATGCATTTTCGATATTTCGTCCAGCTTGAGTTCACGGCTGAGGATAATGCGTCGAACGCCCAGATCCTGCCAGAAACGGACGCTCATCCAGTTTGTGGTATTGGACTGGGTGCTGAGATGCACCGGAATGGAGGGATGGCGACGAACGGCTTCCCGGATAAGTCCGGGATCTGTCATGATGAAGGCATCCGGCTGCAGCCCGGCAACCCGGTCAAGTTCCCGTAGGAAAGCATCCACTTTCAGGTTGTGGGCGTAGATATTCATGGCCAGATAGATTTTCCCGCCCAGCTCGTGGCTGCGGTCCACGGCATCTTTCAGCGAATCAGGGCGGAAACCGATCTCACGGGTGCGGAGTGAAAAGGCTGGGACGCCGGCATAAACCGCATCCGCGCCGTAGGCAAAGGCTGTCTCCAATTTTTCCATGTCCCCTGCAGGCAGGAGCAGCTCAGGCTTTTTCATGGCGGAAGTTTAGGGCCAATTCACCTGAGGCGCAAGGGAAAAGCGGGTGGTTGGTCCTGAGAGCGGCAGGAAACTTATATTATAAATTGAAAATTATTCGGGAAAGGCGGAAGAATTTCGGGAAAGTAATTCGTAAAGTGTGATAAATGCCTCCAGAGAAAGTGCTTCGGGGCGGAGCTGCCAGTTAAACTGTGAGTCCAGTTCCGGACTGTACCATTTTTTCAGGCTGTTGCGAAGCGTTTTCCGTCGCTGGTTGAAGGCGGTGCGGATAAGGGTATGAAAGGCGGCACGGTCTGTAACACGGGGATCTGTTTTCCTGTGAAAATCGATGGAGAGCAGGACGCTCTGGATTTTCGGCCGGGGAGTGAAGACTTCAGGTGGGATGATGAATTCCATTTTTGCATCACCGTAAAAAGCCGTATAAACGGAAAGAATGCCATAGGTTCTGGAGCCGGGCCCGACGACCACGCGATCGCCCATTTCCTTCTGCAGCATGATGACGGCACGATCTATATTCTGATGATCCTCGAACATTTTGAGCAGGATCTGAGAAGATATATTATAGGGCAGATTGCCGACGACAAGGTTCACCGGAAGCAGCGAAGACCAGTCAAAGCGCAGAATATCGGCTTCCGTGATGGAAAAATTCTTTTCGCGGCCGTAGCGTGTTCCGAGGGTCTGGCAGAGCTGGGTGTCATACTCGATGCAGTGGAGGCGGCAGCCGCTGTCGATCAGGCCTTCCGTAATCGCGCCCCGTCCCGGGCCGATTTCGATGACGGACTGCTCCGGGCCGGCATGAATAGTCTGCAGAATTCGCTGTATGATGCCGCTGTCCGTAAGAAAATTCTGTCCCAGAGACTTTTTTGCCCTGTTGGGTCCTGCATATTTCATGATGGGCTCGCTGTCATATCATTCAGTCCGAAAAAACGGTGAGCGGACTCCGCGCAGATCCGGGCCACGTCTTCAAAGGGTGTCTGGAAGAGTTCGGAATATTTACGGGCAACTTCCTTCACCATGAAGGGTTCGCAGGTCTTTCCCCGCCAGGGTTTGGGGGCCATGAAGGGGGAATCGGTCTCCAGCATGAGCCGGTCAAGGGGAAGGGCCGCCGCGATGGCAGCCACATCGGCGGCAAAGGTGATGACATTGGTGAAGGAGATAAGCGCACCCCGGTCCAGCAGTTCCTGCGCAAAGGACAGTGACCCGGTGTAGCAGTGGGCCTGAAGGCGAAAATATTTCCCCGCATCCAGCGCTTCCCGCACCGCATCATCAGCCTGACGCCCGTGAACGATCATGGGCAGATCCAGATCAGACGCAAGGGCGATCTGATCCCGGAATGTGGACATCTGCAGATCCGCCGGAGCATAGTCACGGAAAAAATCCATCCCGATCTCACCGATGGCCACGACTTTGGGATGGCGGGCCAGTTCTTCCAGAATACGAAGATAATCATCGGGCTTGTCTGCACAATCATGCGGATGAATACCGACGGCCGCATAGACCTCCGGATAACGGTCCGCGAGGAGTATTGCCTTTTCACTACTGGCAATATCGATACCCGGAACGATAATGGTTCCGACACCGCTTTCACGGGCCCTGTCAATGTAGGGATCACAGTCCTGGTAAAATGGATCAAAATTCAGATGAGCGTGAGTATCTGTCAGCATGACATCATCCGGTTTTGAATTGAAATGTATAAAATTACTTGATTACCGCGCCGGAGGGGATATCTCCCTGCGGGCCGATCAGAACAAGTTTTCCGTCTTTCTGGGCGGTGAGCAGCATGCCGCGGCTCTCGATTCCGAAAAGGGTTACAGGTGTCAGATTATAGACCATAATGATCTGTTTGCCCACCAGGCTGTCCGGGTCATACCATTTGCCGATACCGGCCACCACAGTACGCTCTTCGTCCCCGACCTCTACGGACAGGCGAAGCAGTTTGTCACTTTTTGGTACGCGTTCGGCGCGCAGAATATCGGCAACCCGCATATCGACGGATTTAAAACCATCAATACCGATCAGGTCGGCGGGAGTTTCTTCCGGTTTTTTATTTTCAGCGGGAGCGGGCGTATCCTGCTCAAGGCTGGTCATATCAAAACGTGGAAACAGGGCTTCTGCCTTTTTCAGGTTTGTGCCGGGCCGAAGCTTCTCCCAGGCTGTGAGCCGGAGCTGAGAGGCATCTTCGCCTAAAAGGGTAAAAAAGTTACCCATTTTTTCGGGTAATACCGGCATGAACAGGGAAGCGGCCAGTCTGAGACTGGCGAGCGATGCATAGAGGACGCGGCCCGCGGCGGGCAGATCACTCTTCGCCAGTTTCCAGGGTGCCTGTTCTTCCATGTATTTATTGATGCTGCGGACATAGGAAATAATTTCATGAAGCACCTGGCCGGGATTGGTGTGGTCGAGCAGCGTAAAAATCTTCTGCGACAGGGCTTCGGCTTCGTTTTTCAGGGCCGTTTCAGATTCGCCGAGTGTGCCGGGCTCCGGAACGGTGCCTTGGAAATATTTATGAATCAGGGTAAAAATGCGGTTGACCAGATTGCCCAGATCATTGGCCAGATCCGTGTTATAGGTCTGATAAAAACGCTGACGGCTGAAGTCGGAATCACCGAAGAGAGGGCCTTCCTTGACGAGAAAATATTTGAAGGCATCCACGCCAACGGCCTGAATGTGGGACCGGATGGTCTTCAGGTCAATGAAATTTCCCAGGCTCTTGCTCATTTTCTGACCTTCGCTCATCCACCAGCCGTGGGCAAAGATCGTACGGGGCAGAGGCAGGCCGGCAGCCATGAGCATGGTGGGCCAGTAGACGCTGTGCGTGGTGAGAATATCCTTTCCGATCAGATGCGTTCCGGGCCAGAGGCGGCGGTAGAGGCTGTCGTCTGCGGATCCGTAGCCGATGGCAGAGATATAATTGGTGAGCGCATCAAACCAGACATAGGTGACATAATCCTCATCAAAGGGGAGCTCAACGCCCCAGGACAGCCGGGATTTCGGCCGGGAAATGCAGAGATCTCCCAGATCATTGGCGAGGAAACCCAGAATTTCATTTTTCCGGTTTTCCGGCTGAATGAATTCGGGATGGCTCTTGATATGTTCAACCAGCGGATCACGGTATTTGCTCATGCGGAAGAAATAATTTGTCTCGGAAATGGTGCGGACGTCCCTGAATCCGCCTTCATCGTATTCTTTCTGAGTGATGAAGCGTTCCTCGGAAACACTGTAGAGGCCATCATACTGGGCCCGGTAGATATCGCCCCTGTCGTAGAGATCCTGCAGCAGCTTCCGCACAATGACGGTGTGGCGCGGCTCGGTCGTCCGGATAAAATCATCATTGCTGATGTTCAGTTCCTGCCAGAGATTTTTGAAACGGGCCATGTATTCATCACAGTGCGCCAGGGGTGTGACACCGCGTTTTTCCGCCGCCTGCTGGACTTTCTGTCCATGTTCATCCGTTCCCGTGAGAAAATAGCATTCCGGGTCCCGGAGACGGTTATAGCGGGTGATGGTATCGGCAAGGATGGTCGTGTAGGCGTGGCCGATGTGGGGTTCGTCATTTACATAGTAAATCGGTGTCGTGATATATTTACTGGACAACATACTGAAAGGCTTCCTCAATTATCTTCGATTTTGTTCAGGTCACTGGCGTCCCCGTCCAGGATTTCCACATTCCCGTGCTTGAGATTGCGCATCCCGTTTTTCCGGGCTTTATCAATGAGATCCACCACCTGATCGCGGGAGAATTCCTCGATACTGCCATCCTCCATATTGCAGACGGCCTTCTGGTGAATCACATTGATTTTTTCGATGTAGCCTTTTTTATTCTTATAGAGAACCGGTTCGCCGGGAAGGGGAAAGTTCTCCAGTGTCTGCTTGTAAAAAGCATGTTCGAAACGGAGGCAGCACTTGAGCTTGCCGCATTGTCCGCTGAGCTTTGCCGGATTCATGGGCAGGCTCTGATCTTTGGCAAACTGCGTGTTCACCGGTTCGAAATTCTCAATGAATTCGCCGCAGCAGAGAGGAAGGCCGCAGGTGCCGATCCCGCAGAGCCGCTTGGTCTCATCACGGACCCCGATCTGCCGCATTTCGATGCGTGTGCGGAACACTCCGGCCAACTGACGAACCAGTTCGCGAAAATCCACACGTTCGTCGGCGGTATAGTAAAAGGTCACTTTTTTCCGGTCAAGCTGGTATTCCACATCCATGAGCTTCATGTTCAGGCCCAGGGACTTTACCATATCAAGACAGGACCTGAAGGCATCCTTTTCCTTCTGCTGGTTTTCCCGGTAGGAATCCCAGTCCTCATCGGAGGCTTTCCGGGCGATTTTGAAATCGGTGAGGGCATTGCAGCCGTCACAGAGGCTGTCCACCACGGCGCTGACCCGTCCCATATCCTCGCCCTTGTCGGTCAGGACGACCAGATAATCGTTCTTGACAATGGGGTATTCCATTTCATTGACGTAATAGGCCCGCCGATTTCCCTTGAATTCTATTTTTATATAATTCGTGTTCATTTTGTGCTCCTGCGTGCTGTCTGGAGATCCCGATGGACGGACGTGAAGAACCTGCCGGCCAAAGCGGGAATATATAGATTTTTCGTTGATAATTCAATGACTTGCTCGGTTTTACGGATCAGTTCGTAATAATCGAGATTCGGGTAAAATTCGACAAATTTGCTCAGTTCCTGCTGATACTGGAAGAGGATGAGGGAAGTAGGTGAGAGGCCGGACTCCAGGGTCTGGGCATCCCGGAACCAGTAGATGAACATGCGGAAGAAATCTTCGAATGCGGTGCGGTCTGATTTGGCCAGCTGGCCAAGGTCCCGGCCG
Organism: Fidelibacterota bacterium; assembly: GCA_046735395.1. GTDB lineage: Bacteria > Fidelibacterota > Fidelibacteria > Fidelibacterales > DSDE01 > JBJKQR01. Next base: position 136,247 of record JBJKQR010000018.1, read on the forward strand.
CGCTCGTGCAGGCTGAAGAATTCTCCGCCCATGATATTGCGCCAGAGACTGAGAAAGGTTGATTTTTCGTCACTCAGGCCCTGGTGGATATGGCGATTCACCTTCTGGATATTCCCGCTGCTGAGCCGGGCAATGAGGGACGCGTCGCTTTCACTGAGTTTCTGCGTCTTCAGATATTCGATGATATCCGTTTCGGCGACGGGATTGAAGTTCAGGATCTGGCAGCGGCTCTTGATGGTATCGGGAAGCTCGTAGAGTTTTTCGGTCGTGAGGATGAAGGTGGTGCGCGGCGGCGGTTCCTCAAGGATCTTGAGCAGGGAATTGAAACTTTCCACATTTGCCTGTTCGGCCAGGTAGGTGATGACGAACTGCCATCCGTCCTCCTCGGATTTGAGGCTCAGGTCCTTTTTCAGTTTCCGGATGCTGTTGATGAGGATGCGGGATGCGCCGGGCACCTGCAGTCCTTCATAGGGATCCGCCTGGAAGGTGTCCAGAGTGGACCGGACATCGTCATATTGTTTTTCGGAGAGCAGGGCGATGGGATCCGCATCCTTGCTGTAATCCTTTCCGGAGTTCCGGGGAACGGCGTAGATGAGAAAGAGATTGGGGTGTGAAAAGGATCTGGATTTTACACAGGCCGGGCATTCGCCGCAGGCTTCGCCGTTTTCCAATGGCGTCCGGCAATTCATGGCTGCAAAGAAATTGAGCGCGAGTGACATTTTTCCTGAACCGCGGGGGCCGGCGAACAGATAGGCTGATCCGACGCGGTCTTTTTTGCAGATACGGTATATTCGTTCATATAGCCGTGTCTGGCCGATGCCTTTGAAAATTCTGTCTGTCACGCTGAGTTCCTGATCATAGGGTGTAATTTACAGAAAATTAGGGATTTCGCTTAGCAAAAAATATGGAAAGCCAGTCGGACAGACTGCTCAGATATCAAGCAGGCCGGGAAGTTCCGCCATATTTTCAATCTGTCTGAAGTTCGGATTGTCTTCCGGAATGTTGTCGGACATCTCGTATTGCCAGGTGATCTGGCAGGGAACGTACACGGCTTTTCCGCCAAGCCTCAGGACAGGGCTGATATCGGAGCGCAGGGAATTGCCCACCATGAGGAAATTTTCGGGATGAATTCCCAGCTTCCCGATCAACGAGGAATATTCGTCATCATTCTTGTTGCTCATGATTTCGATGTTGTGAAAAATGGATTCCACACCGCTTTTTTCCAATTTTCGCTTCTGGTCCAGAAGATCACCCTTGGTCACCAGAATGAGTTGGTAAGGTCGGGCCCGTAAGGCCTCCAGGGTTTTTTGCACCCCTTCCTTGAGAATGACAGGCCTCAGGGCGAGATCTTTCCCCAGCGCGATAATGGCTTCCAGAATTTTCCCGGGAATGCTGCCATCGGTGACGGCGAGGGCGGTTTCGATCATGGACAGGGTGAAACTTTTCGCACCATACCCGTAAATGGGGATATTCTGCATCTCAATCTTGAACAGAAGCTGACTCAGACGGTCTCCGCGGGCATAGAGTTCAAGCAGTTCATACAGTGAGTTCTCTGCCTCCTGATAAAATGCCTCATTAATCCAGAGTGTATCATCCGCATCAAAACCTATGACGCGAATTTCCTTTTTATTCATGGTCTGACTCCTGATTGGGTCTGGAATGAAAATACTACAGGGGCGCAGCAATGAACAGGGAAATATTCCGGAATGCCGGCAATATGCCCCATATAATGTCATTCTGATCACATTTTTCAGGAAATACGATGACCATGAGAGCGGGCTTCCAGAGAGGAATAAATTGCGGTAAATGCCGGAAAAAAAGGGAAATGAGCTGTTCCCCTTACAGGAAAAACAGACTATATTATTGCTTCATGCAGAAGAATGAGGAGACGATGAAAATAGCAATTATTTCAGGTTCCCCTTCAGATCAGGCCGTCATCGATGCGGCCGATTCCTATCTTGCGTGGTTCGGTCTTCAGGCGGAACGGAGAATTCTGTCTGCGCATCGGACTCCGGAGGAGCTGAAACGGTTTATTCAGGACTTTGACGCATCGGGCGGACAGATATATATCGGTGTCGCGGGTATGGCCGCGCATCTGGCTGGTGTTATCGCATCCCATACGGCTCGTCCTGTGCTGGGAGTGCCGACGGAAGGGCCGTCGCTGGGCGGCCTGGACTCTCTGCTTTCCATGGTGCAGATGCCCCGTGGTGTTCCGGTCGCAACCTTTGCCATCGGCAAGGCCGGCATGATCAATGCGGTGATTTTTGCCGCGCAGATGCTTTCCCTTCAGGATGCTTCTCTCCGTGAAAAACTGGACGTATTCAAATCCGGAGGCTGTGTCCTGCCATGACCACGACCCGCAAAATACTGGTGACCGGCGCCAATGGCGTTCTGGGTTATGCCGTCGCCCGGCATTTTCACCGGGCCGGAGATACCTTGTTGCTGACCGGGATCGAACGCGATTGCCCGGCCGCCGGCGAAGTGGACTGCAATTACGAAATTCTGGATATCACAGACAGGGCCGCGCTGAATGCCATCATTGACCGCTTTGCGCCGGATGTTCTCATCAATTGTGCCGCATTTACGTCGGTGGATGGCTGTGAAATGAAAACGGAGCTGTCCCGCCGGATCAATCACGATGCCCCGGCAGCCATGGCGCAGCTGTGTGCCGGGAGCAGCACGATTTTTGTTCATTATTCCTCGGATTATGTCTTCGACGGGGCGAACGGACCCTATTCGGAAGCGGATCCGGTCAATCCCATCAATGAATACGGCCGTCAGAAACTGGCGGCGGAACGTGATATAATGTCCGTCACGGACAATGCTCTCATCATCCGCACAAATGTTCTCTTCGGACGGGCAGCGGTGGAACAGGCCTCCTTTGTCTCCTTTGTGGTGAATACCCTGCGGGCAGGAAAACCTGCGAACATTGTATTTGACCAATACAATAATCCCACCTGGAGCGATGACCTGGCCGAGACTACGGATGTTCTGCTGAAAGCGGGTGCGCGCGGTATTGTGAATTTCAGCGGAACGGAATATCTGTCCCGGCTTGAATTTGCCACGCTGATCGCGGAGGTGTACGGCCTGCCGACAGAGCTGATTCATCCGATTTCCACAGAGAGCCTCTCTCTGCCGGCACCCCGGCCGCTGATGGGCGGGCTGAAGAATGATGCGGTATACCGCTTTTCCGGGATACCCCGGCGGAAGCTGAAAGATATTTTACAAACTATGAAAGGTGCGACAGCGTGAAACGGCTGGTAATAATCCCAACCTACAACGAGAAAGATAATATTGCCGCGCTGCTGGATGCGGTCGGCAAATTGAAAATTGAGAATCTGTCCATTCTCATCGTGGATGACAATTCACCGGATGGTACGGCGGACATCGTGAAGGCCCGGCAGAAGGAAAACCCCAATCTGTTTATCCTGGAGCGGGAAAAGAAGTCCGGACTGGGCACGGCCTATATTGCAGGGTTCCGCTGGGCCATCGCTGAAAATTATGATTATATCGCCCAGATGGATGCGGATTTTTCCCATGATCCGAAGGATCTTGTCCGCCTGTTCGAGGCGGCCGAAAAAAATGACTGGGTAATCGGATCCCGGTATGTAAACGGAGTGTCCGTCGTGTACTGGCCAATGAGCCGGCTTATTCTCAGCTATGGCGCAAATATTTACAGCCGCATCGTCACGGGCATGCCTGTGAGGGACGGTACAGCCGGTTTCAAATGCTGGAACCGGAAGGTTCTGGAAGCCATTCATCTGGACAAAGTCAAATCCCAGGGCTATTCCTTTCAGATTGAAATGAATTTTCGCGCCTGGAAAGGGGGATTCCGCTTTTTTGAAGTCCCCATTATTTTTGTGGACAGAACGGAAGGTCAGAGCAAAATGTCCAAAAAGATTGTCAGGGAAGCAATCTGGATGGTATGGCGCCTGAAATTCTGGAGTCTCGTCGGAAAAGTCTGATTTTTATTAACGAACAGGAATGAATGTCTGAAAATCCGATAGACATCAGTATTGTCATTGTCTCCTACAATGTGCGGGAATTCCTGCACCAGTGTATATTATCCCTGAAAAAGGCTTCGGCGAATCTGCGGGTTCAGATACTCATCGTGGACAATGCATCCATCGACGGAACGCCCGAATTCATCCGAACCCAGTTTCCCGAAATCCGGCTGATTGCCAATGCAGATAACCGCGGCTTCGGCGCCGCCAATAATCAGGCCTTGCCCGAAGTGCTGGGCCGTTATCTGCTGTTTCTGAATCCCGATACCATCCTGCAGGAAGATACGCTGCAGATTCTGCTGGATTATATGGACGGGCACCCGGAAGCGGGGATGGCGGGGTGCAAGATTCTGAACTCGGACGGAAGCCTGCAGCTGGCCTGCCGCCGGTCTTTTCCCACGCCGATGGTGACGCTGCCGAAAATGCTGGGATTGTCCACCCTTTTCCCGAAGAGCAAAAGGCTGGCAAAATACAATCTGACCTACCTGGATCCCGACCAGAGCTATCCGGTTGATGCCATATCCGGATCTTTCATGTTTGCCCGCAGTGCCCTGATCCGCGAACTGGAAGGGTTTGACAGCCGCTTTTTCATGTATGGCGAAGATCTGGATCTCTGCTATCGGATCAACGATGCCGGATTGCAGATCCATTACGTGGCTGATACAACCATTATCCATTACAAGGGCGAAAGTTCGAAGCAGGCGGCTTTTGATAATATTCTGGTGTTCTACAAGGCCATGTCCATTTTTGTGCAGAAACATTTTGCCCAGAGGTATTCGCTGCTGTTTACGGCCATGCTGAAAGTCGGCATATTTGCCCATCTGACCCTGAAATTCCTCAGTACTGTCGGCCGCTGGCTGATGAAACCGGTATTCGACGGCCTGCTGCTTTACCTGAGTTTTGCTGCCGCTCTTCTGCTGAGATTCGGGAATTTTGATCTGTTTGAAGATTACCTGATGATCACGGGGCTTTATTATGCGCTGTACCTGATTTCTGCTGCCGCACTGGGCCTTTACCGCAGCCGTCCCTTCGATTTTGTCCGGTCCACGGCAGCGCTGGCCGCAGGAGGCCTTCTCAGCGGATTTTTCACATTTTTCATCCCCAGCATCGCTCACAGCCGGATTGCCTTCCTCATCGGTTTCAGTATTTCTCTCATTTTTATTTCCGGCTGGCGGCTTATTCTGAAACTATTCCGACGGAAAAATACCCGCAAGGATCCGGCGGAACAGCTGTCCCTGAGAACGGCGATTGTCGGGGCGGATGCAGAAGGACAGCGGATTGCTGAGGTTCTGGGGGCAAAGCCCGAACTCGGCTATCTGTTCATCGGATTCATCGATAAGGATTTTTCCCATCCCCGGACGGTCGGACGCCTGGCGTCGCTTCGGGAAATCATTCGCCTGAAACGGCTGAATTGTCTCATCTTTACCTCCGGCAGCTACAGTACGTCGGATGTGATGGCCATTATGAATACAATCCAGGATCTGAAGGTGGATATAAAAATCGTACCGGAAAATCTGAATATGATCTATGGCAAGGCCAGCATCGAAACACTGGACGGGATCTCGATGGTGGACATGGAATATAAGCTGCACAAGGGATTTTATCGTGGGCTGAAGCGAAGTTTCGACGTCGTGCTGTCAGGACTGCTCATCCTGATATTTGCCCTTCCGGCTCTCTTCTGTCGTCTGCTGAGGGGACTGAAAGTAAAGGACATGGTGAGCGGAACGTTGCACTGGTCCTGGTGGGAACACCCGTTGAAGGGCCGGATCCGCTGCTGGTGGTACCCCTTGTTATTTTCAGTTATAAAGGGTAATTTATCCTTTGTGGGAGATGTATGGAAAATTCCTGAGGGAAGTGATCGGATTTTCAAGCCGGGATGGTGCGGACTGGTTCAGATGGAGGGATCCCGTGATCTGTCCGCTGACGAGCACCGTCGTTTCATGACCTTCTATATGAGGAATTATTCCTTCAGTATGGATATCGAAATCCTGCTGAAAACTTTTTTTAAAATACGGTAGAGGGAACAATGGCTCGTATTGTACTGGAGTTTGAGAAGAAAATTTATGAACTGGAGGCACGGATTGAGGAACTGAAACAGTCCTCGGCGAATTCGGGTGTTGCCATGGACTCGGAAATTCTGAGTCTCAGCGAGAAGCTGACCAGTCTGATAGAGGAAACCTATTCAAATCTGACACGCTGGCAGCGTGTACAGCTCGCGCGGCATCCTGACCGCCCCTATACCCTGGATTATATTGATCGCATCGTTGACAACTGGTTTGAACTCAAGGGTGACCGGAATTTTCGTGAAGATGATGCAATCGTAGCCGGAACGGGCCTCATCGGCGGTATCGGCGTGATGATCATCGGACAGCAGAAGGGCCGGAATGTGAAGGAAAACCTGAAACGGAACTTCGGTATGCCCCATCCGGAAGGATACCGGAAGGCGCTGCGGCTCATGAAGATGGCAGAGCGTCTGGGAAAACCGGTTCTGACGCTCATCGACACAATCGGAGCCTATCCGGGAATTGAAGCCGAGGAGCGGGGACAGGCTGAGGCCATCGCCCGGAATCTTTTTGAAATGTCGCGGCTCCGGGTTCCCATCATCAATCTGGTGATCGGGGAAGGGGCCAGCGGCGGCGCACTGGGAATCGGGATCGGTGACCGTCTGCTCATGCTGGAGAATACCTGGTACTCGGTTATTTCACCGGAAGGCTGCGCTTCCATTCTGTTCCGGGACGCGTCCCGGGCCAATGAAGCTGCGGAGGCCATGAAGGTGACGGCCCGGGATCTGGAGGAGATGGGCATTGCCGACCGGATCATCGCAGAGCCGCCGGGAGGAGCGCACCGCTCCGTGGATAAAACCGCATTCACACTCAAGAATGTACTGGTGGAAGAACTTTCGAAACTTATTGATCTGCCCGTGGACGAATTGCTGGCGCGGCGAAGGGAAAAGCTGAGTCAGATCGGCGTCTACGACGAATAATTGCGATATTAACCAGCATCTCGGACCGGGAGTCCGAAGGAGGGAATATGAAGAGAATAGGGATTTTGCTATTGTTATCCATATTATTTCTGAATGCAGAAGATGTGGTCAAGAAGGGATTCAATTTCGGAGTCCTGCCGGCCATCGCCTATGATGCGGATCTGGGATTTCGCTACGGTGCCCTGACTAATATCTTTGATTATGGCGACGGGAGTCATTATCCGCGTTATGATCATTCGATTTATCTCGAATGGTCACAGACCACGAAAGGCAGCGGGACGGCGACCATGAATTACGACAGTGAATATCTCATTCCCGGAATTCGTGTGACTTCCGAGATCAGTTATTATACAGAGAAAGGCCTGGACTTTTTCGGATTCAACGGTTACGAAAGTGATTATAATCCGGATTTTGTGGACGAGGCCAGCAACAGTTACAAGACCCGGGTCTATTACAAGCATAACCGGGCCCTGTTCCGCGTAAAGGCGGATTTTCAGGGTGCGGTAAAGGCTGTAAATCATTTACGCTGGCTGGCCGGTTACGCCCTGTACAATACGACCGTCGGCCCCGTGGATGTGGCGGCCCTGAACAAGGGGAAGGCCGCAGCGGACCAGCTGCCGCTGGATTCACTCACTCTGTATGATGAATATGTCAATGCCGGAATCATTGCTCAGGATGAAAAGGACGGCGGGCTGAACAATATGCTGAAGGTGGGAGTGGTGTACGATACCCGCGACAATGAACCCAACCCCATGAAGGGTATCTGGACGGAAGCGCTTATCCTGGCGGCTCCGGGTGTGCTGGGAAATGAGTATTCCTTCAGCAAGTTCATTCTGACTCATCGTCAGTATTTCACGCTCATTCCCAATGACCTGTCCTTTGTCTATCGCGTGGGAATCCATCAGAAGCTGACCGGGACCATTCCCTTCTATATGCTGCCCTATGTCTTTGACAGCAAGCAGACCAAGGATGGCCTGGGCGGGGCAAAGAACCTGCGGGGAATCATGAGAAACCGGGTTGTGGGCGACGGCATGGCCTACACGAATCTGGAACTTCGCTGGAAATTCTACCGGACGGTATTAGGCGGCCAGAATATCTACCTGGCGCTGAATGCCTTCACAGACGCCGGAATGGTCTATGACCGCTACGATTATACGATTACCGATCCGTCTGCCCTGACCACGGTCCCGGATGAAAGCAAGGAGGGACTGCATGTGAGTTATGGCGGTGGTTTCCGCATCGCCATGAATCAGAATTTCATTGTTGCCGTGGACTACGGCATCGCAGCGAATAAACAGGATGGAAGCAGCGGATTATACATCGGGCTGAATTATTTATTCTGATACAATTTGTTTTACGTGACCGATCTCACCGGAGCTGAAGCTTCGGAAAAAAATAGTTTGAAGCGTCGTGCAGGCTCCTTAGCTTTTCGTATGAGCAGGACGCTTCAAATGATATTTTCCGGTATTCTTGTACTGGCCTCTACCAGTCTTTCTGCCGCGGATTTCCATGTTTCCGGACAGGAAAGCAACCTGAAATTCGATGCTCAGAACGACGGCCACCTGCGGGTGCAGCTCCACATCGGAACCGTGCGGACTGAGACGGTAAGAGCGGGTGGCGCCGACTACTTGCGTCTCAAAATTGACGGGACCTATCCGTCCGCCACCGTCGGCGAACCGGAACTGCCTGTATTCAGCCGGCTCATCGAACTTCCGGCGGGAGCCGTGAATGCACGGGCTCGCGTGGTGAGCAGCGGAAAGCAGATATTCGGACTGGCAGCACTGGCGGCGGGAATCAAGCGGATTTATCCGGCTCAGCCGAGTCAGGCCAAATCCCTTTCTGATCCGATAACCTTTTCGTTGAATAAATCAGCTTATGAAAGCCAGGCCTATCAACTGCCTGTATCGGAAACAGTGCAGATCGAGGACCTGGGAATGATGCGCAACCGCCATCTGTTTCGTCTGGCTGCCGCTCCGCTGAGCTACTCGCCCGCGAAGGAAAGCCTGGCCATTGATACAACTATGACAATACAGCTCGACTGGGATATGGATGGAATGGTTCCGTCCCGACTTCCGAAGACGAATGCGGCTCTGGACGAAATTCTGAACAGTGCCGTCGATTCACGACCTCTGCCGCTGACCGCCCTTTCTACTGCGGATTATCAAACGTATCCGCTCTATATGATGGTGGCGCCTGAAAGCTACAGGGATTCGCTGAGTGAATTCATTGCCTGGAAAACGTCCCTCGGATTCAGAGTCGAATTTCTATCCTGGGAATCCGCAGGCGGAACTCCGGAGCAGCTTCGTACCCTGCTCGGAAACCGGTACAATTCTGATCCGGGGCATTTTCCTGATTATCTGCTGCTGGTGGGGGACAATGAACAGATTCCGGCCTGGAGTTCACGGATTGGTTCCTGGGCTCATGTAACAGACTTGTATTATGCTGCAATTACGACCGGAGATCTGCTGCCGGATCTGATGGTGGGGCGCTTTCCGGCCGCGACAGCGGGTGAAGCGCGGCTCATGGCGGAAAAAAGCATGGAGTATGAAAAGCTGAACATTGCCGATGGGCAATATTTGAAAAGTATCATGCTGATTGCCGGATATGACAGTTATGGAAATACGGACTATTTCGGCATTCCGACCATTGACTATGCGAGACAGGTGTATTTCACCGCAGCTGCCGGGTATGATGTGACCTTTCTCAGCGGCCATGCGGATGTGAGCAGTATTCTGGATAAAATAAATTCGGGTGTCGGTTTCCTGAATTATACGGGACACGGCTCCTTCAGCAGCTGGGTGGATCCGAATATCACCAATTATCAGATATTCGGCCTGAGCAATGATAATCTGCGTCCTCTGGTCATAACCAACGGCTGCAAGACGGCCGCATTCCAGTACGCCACCTGTTTCGGCGAAGCCTGGATGCGTCATGACGGCGGCGCCATGGCCTATATCGGCGGTACGAATGATACATACTGGGATGAGGATGTGTACTGGTCCTGCGGCTATTATAATCATGTAGGTGACGGACTCACACCTACAGCCTCGGAAACCGGTATCGGCGCCTATGACGCACCTTTTCGTGATGGAAGTCCCGTTCCGCAGAGTGCCCTGATTATCGCCGGAAACCTGGCCGTCAATGAAAGCACATCCACTTTTACCGGTTATTACTGGGAAGTCTATGAATTATTCGGAGATCCGGCATTGATAAATTTCTGGTCGCTGCCCGAGGACATCTCAGCTGCCATACCGGACAGCCTGCCCGTGGGAAGCGATGAACTGCGAATCCCGGTCACGAATATGCCGGCGAATCTCAAGGGAAGTGTCAGCGCCGGTTCTGAGCTGCTGAGCGATTCCTGGACTCCGGACGCAGGCGGGATCCGAATCCATCTCCCTTCTCCGTTAAATGATCCGGGACAGGTGAGTGTGACACTGAATGCGCCCGGCTATGCTGTCGTAAGCAAGGCTGTATCCATCGCCTTTTCCGGTTCTGTAACCATTATTCCGGATACGCTGACGGTGCTCGGGTCCAATGCGGTTCAGATAACCGTACTCAGCAACTCCGGTACTCCTGTTTCAGGACTTCAACTGTATTTTCAGGAACCCGGGCAGGTCTCCGATACGGTGCTGACGGATGCTGCCGGCAAGGCCAGCCTGACCTGGATTCCTCACTACGGCCCGGATGTGGATTTGTTCGGCCGGATCCCGGGAGAGGACTATCTGTACTTCAGGGAAACACTGCCGCTGCGTGGCTGCAGCGATTTGCCTCCGGTGACGGTTCATGTCAGCACGGAGATCGGACTGTCCGATACTCTGGCCTCGAACCTGCCTGCACACATTTATTCAGATCTGAACACCTCCCCGTCCTGTTATTACAGGGATATGGAACAGAGTCTCTTTTTCAGGGATCAGGATACGGTGAGCGTGACAGCTGCGGCCTATGGTGAGGCTGATTTCTACCTTCTTCAGGACGGATACAATGCATATCATGTAAAAATTCCCATTAAACAGGCCATGGGAAAGGCAAGTTTTGTTCTGCTTGATAACAGCGCCAATCCTGTTCCGAATGCTATGCTGACTCTGTCCGGAACAGGCTTTACGGAAAAAATTTATAAAAGTGACAGTGAAGGGCTGATTGAAACCGGAGAATATCTGCCCTGCGGGATGACTGCGCTGCGGATCTCTGTCTATGGCTTCTCGGACATGGATTCTCTTTTCCTGCTGCCTTACCGAGAGAGCGGGCATCGGATCGTTCTGGACACAGCCCCGACTTACCGTTTCAGCGGAACTGTCCGGGACGAGGCAGGACAGGGCCTGCCTTCCGCGCTTTACCTGCTTGATACGGACGGGATCCGGGTTCAGGACAGCACGGATGTGACGGGAAACTTTTCATTTCAGCTGCCGGAATGGGATTTCAGGGTCGTAGCTGCAGCCGCCGGAAAAGCAAGGGCCGATTTCCCGATTCGCACGGACAGACAGGTGGATACACTGCTCACACTGACGGACGCCGACACGATCCTGCTGGTATATCCGGACTGGCTGTACAAAGGCAAGGGCCGTATCAAGGGGCAGGCGCCCGATGCCGGTCAGAGCAAAGGAACGGACCCAACGGAGACCATTCAGGATTTCCGGCTCTTCTGCCAGCTTTTTAACATTCCTTATTGTCAGGCCAGCCAGATTCAGTGTCTGGAGCTGAACCCCGGAACCTACCGGGCACTCCTTGTCATGAACGGACAGGCGGAACAGATCCTTGGCAAATCGTTTCGGGATGTTCTGATAGATGAAAGCCTGCTGGGAACCGATATGCTGCTGGAAGGGGGCGAGACCGGTTACGCGATGCGAAATGATTTGTCTTTCTGCCAGACGGTACTGGGTTTCAACAGTTGGCTGAGTGACGGGGACGTGGGCAATGCCCTGATTCCTCAGGATCATGAATACAGCACGGGACAGCCGCTTCTGCCGACCAGTATCGGGATTGACTGGACGGATTATGCTGATGAAGATGTCGTACAGGCAGCGGATCCGCAAAGCGTAGTTGCTTTATGGTCTGACAATAATACGGCTTCCTCTTTGCTGGCCTGGGATCGTCATCAGGTTTACATGCCCTTTAATTTTTCAAATCTACAGTCTGATAATGATAAAATCCGGCTGTTCAGCCATACTCTGGGATATCTGGGAATAGGTTCGCGGCCCTTTATAAGTGAACCGGACTATGCGTTGCCGGAAGATGGGAATATCTTTAATGGTGGCCGCAGTGACCCGATTCCGTTCAATTGGTCTCTTGCTCCCTCCGTTCCCACAGTAACTCTCCGGTTTTTTACCGATACGCTGTTATTGAGCGAACCGGTAACCGGTACAAGCTACGAACTGAATGTTCCGGATCATTTCCCGCTGAATACGGAAATCGGCTGGACGCTGACCTTTACCCGTAATGATTCGTTGTGGACAAGCGGGATCCGGCATTTTACAATTATTGAAAGAATCGTGGGAACGCAGGACGTTTCCACCGATCTGCCCCGAAAATTTCAGGTTGGTGCAGGATATCCGAATCCCTTCAACAGCCGTGTGCTGGCGGATTACGACGTTCCGGAAACGGCGGATATCACTATCCGGGTCTATACGGTGCAGGGGCGGCAGGTCAGGAATGTGGACCTCTCTGCCGTGGATGCGGGACGCTACACCTTTGTTTGGGACAGTGATGCGGGCGGGAGATCGTCATCCGGGATCTATTTTATCCGTTTTGTGTTCCGCAAACCGGGAAGCAGGGAAGCGATTTATGAACGGACCCTTAAAACACTCCTTATCCGATAAAGGACGATATGGCAAAAAATTTCAAACACAGAGTCGGGGTTGTGTATTCAACCAATCCGGATTTTCAGTATGAGACGGATAAAAGGCAGGAGGCCGAGACCTTGCCGCCTGATCGCCAGCGCCTGAAACTTTTTTTCGATTCCAAGCGAAAAGGCAGCGGCATGACCATCGTGGAGAATTTTATCGGACGGGACGAGGATGCAAAGAATCTGGCCCGGGATCTGAAAAATCTCTGCGGCAGCGGAGGCTCCTTCAAGGACGGCGAAATCCTGATTCAGGGAGACCACCGTGAAAAAATCCAGGCCTGGCTTCAGGAAAAAGGCTATCAGCTGAAACGAAAGAATTAGGAGTGTCATGATCCGTCGTGTAGAATTGGAACAGTGGCTGAGGGAGACCTTCAGTTATGAAGAATTTTCGGATTTTTGTGCAAACGGCCTGCAGGTGGAGGGCGCCGATACGATTTCGCGGGTTGTCTGCGGCGTATCCCTGAATACGCTGCTGCTGGACAAGGCTGTTGAAATGTCCGCGGAGGCCATTCTGGTACACCATGGATTCTTCGGGAAAGATTTTTTGCGTATCGCCGGACCGCTGCGGCAGAAATTAGTGACCCTCCTGAACCACAATATCAGTGTTTTCGGCATCCATCTTCCTCTGGACGCACATCCTGAGGTAGGTAACAACGCCGTGCTGCTGTCCTGGATCGGGGCGGAAAACCGCTCTCCCCTCAATGTGGGCTATCGGGCAGAAAACAGTGCCGGCCATTCGCTGGACAATATTCTGAAAATCTATTCCCGTCAACTGGGAGAATACGGACTCAGTGATGAGGGAATTCGCTCCGAGCTGAGCGGAAGGCGACTCTATGGATTTGAAGTCTATCCCTTCGGCCCGGAGATTCCGCGGCGTATCGCCTGTATTTCGGGTGGCGCGTCATCCCTTCTGTCAGACGCGCTGGCAGCTGGTTGTGACACCTTCATCTGCGGTGAAACGAAGGAGCATATCCCTGCTATGGCCATGGATTACGGAATCAATTATATCAATCTGGGACATTACCGGTCTGAAAAGGCGGGAATCATGGCTCTGCGTGATGCGCTCAGCTCGCGATTTGATGCCGAGTTCACATTCATCGATATTCCCAATCCTATATAATACATAAATAATTATTTAACTATAATACGAATACGATCAACGTTTTTCTGATTTTGTGACGATATACATGGGGCTGTACCGGTTCAATGGTGTCGCATCGTCATTCCAGTCGTCCTCGTAGAACCCGGTGAGGATGAGCCCGGCCTCAATCTGTCCGGCAATCTGATCTTCGAGCGAATGCCCGAACTGCAAGGTCTGGCCGCTTTCCAGCAGATTCTGCCAGGTTGCGGGCGGCAGGCATTTTTCATCTGAATAGGGAAGGGCGTATTTTACTGCCAGCTGCCCGGATTCCATCGCCTCGTCGTGATCAAACAGATAAAACAGCGGATTGAGAAACCCGGCCAGACAGCATCCGCCGGGTTTGAGAATGCGGGCACAGCTTTTCCACAGCGGCCGGATATGGGGAATGAAGAGGTTGGAAACCGCATGGATGATGAGGTCAAATTCCTCGTTCTGAAAGCAGCTTAAATCCTGCATATCTCCGCGAATGGTATTCAGCTGCAATCCGTCCCTGTCGGCGACCTCCCGGTCCCGGGCCAGCTGTTCGTCCGAATTGTCAAAACTGATGACCTTTGCTCCGGCAGCGGCCAGAAGAGGCGCCTGCTGTCCGCCTGCGGAGGCGAGACATAATACCTGTGCATCTTTCAGGGCACCAAGCCAGTTCAGAGGAAGAGGCCGATTGGGCGTCAGATAAATACTCGGATTTCCATGTGCCGCGGCACGGATCTCTTCCGGTGAGACGGGCCTGCTCCAGGGGCCGCCTTCCCGGCATTGACGGTTCCAGGCCTTCCGGTTATGTTCGCTGATATTTATCATTCCTCTGTCCTTTTCATCTGCCGTTGAGTTTGGGTATCAGGGGCCAGGCTCTGGTCTTCAGTGGAACGCTCACGGATCCCGGGAACGGCGATAAGGGCCATCAGAGCCAGGACGGCAGATGCGATGAACGTTGCGGAGGGACTGTAGCGGGACCAGAGAAAACCTGCGCTGAGACTGGCGCCGAGTGCGGCCAGACCTGTGACCAGGTGATAAAATCCGAAGGCGCTTCCACGGAGAGACGAGGGGGACGTATTGGCGACCAGGCGGGACAGAGTTCCCTGCGAAAATGCCATGTGAGTGCCCCAGAGTGCGGCTCCGAAGAGCGTCAGTCCGGCTGATCGGGAGAAGGCAAAACACAGATCGGCCAGAATCAGAAAGAAGATACTCAGCCCTATCAATTTTTGAGAACTGATGTGGTCGGCAGCCCTGCCTGCAGGGTAGGCGCTCAGAGAATAGAAGATGTTCATCACAACCATGATCAGCGGAATCCAGGCAAGGGAAAAACCGGATATTCCGGCCTTGAGAATGAGAAAGGCTTCACTGAAGCGGGCCATGGCAAACAGAAATGCGAAAATGAGAACGCGGTAATAAGCATGCGGGAATTGGTGCAGATGCTTGAAATGAAACGCCCTTGCTTCCTTGTGTGATACAGCGGATGGTTCATGGACTGCCGTTATGAGAATTGCCAGAGAGATACTCGCCGGAATGACGGCAAACCAGAGTACGGTGCGGAGATGACCGGCAAAGACCAGCATCCCGAGAATGGCCAGAACAGGCCCGAGCACGGCGCCGACCGAATCCAGTGCCTGGCGCAGGCCATAGGCGGCTCCACGCAGATTCGCCGGAGTGATATCCGCGATGAGGGCGTCTCTCGGAGCACCCCTGATGCCTTTACCGAGCCGATCGGTGAAGCGCGCCGAAAAAACGGCAAGAATTGAATCAGCCAGGGGAAATATGAATTTTGAAAGAGTCGACAATCCGTAGCCGAGTACGGCGAGGAATTTTCGTTTTTTCAGAAAATCACTGAGCAGCCCGGAGAAACCTTTGATGATGGTGGCTGTAGCTTCGGCAATTCCTTCGATGAGGCCGATACTCAGCATTCCTGCGCCAAGTGTCGTAACCAGAAATAGGGGAAGAAGACTGTGAATCAATTCGGAGGAACTGTCCATGAACAAGGAGACAAAACCCAGAGCCCTGACATCAGGAGGGATGGGGGAGGACGGCTGCACAGGTTTCATTGCTGATTCTGCCGATTGGATAGATTATCTCTGAGGCCGGCCCTTGCCGGATTCCAATTATTTATTTTCTGCGGAGGCGGCTTCAATCCAGCGGATGGCGTCATCCAAATTTGAAAAAACAGCCATGTTCTTCGCAACATGCGGCATCATCATAGATTCGAACATACTGATGATGCTTTCGCCGTCAATCGTATTTACAACGATGGCTGATTTCCGGTCGCTGCCCGGAGCCCAATAGCGTTTCCCGATGACCTCCTTCAGCTTCATGAGTACCAGCGTGGTGGCGTTATCAAAGCGGGCTGTCCTGAAATCCCAGATGGAATTCTGCTCTGTCGCATCACTTCCGGGACTTTCGAATACACTTTCAAGAAACTCGAGAATAGCTTCCATTTCCAGGATTCCATCGAGAGTGTGAATTCGCAGATTTTTGTCTTTAAGGATTTTTGTCGTTGTTTTCAAAATTATTAATAATTCCGTTTTGGGAATATAGTAAAAATTATATTGGTTATAAACAATACAATGGTTTAATCTCAGATATAGGAAGGCAGAAATCTGCCTCCGGCCGGATCGGTCAGATTGATTTCGCCATGACAATGAATTCACCGCTTCCGTTGCTGAGTATGAAAATATATACCGCAAAACCGAAGAATATATTAAATTTCGCACTGATTTTTCGAAAAGGCAGTGTGAGAAATGGGAGTCTGCGACCTTTTTGAAATGTGGATAGACCTCGGGGAGAGGTGGACGCAGACAGAAAAAGCGGCCATTGGTAGAATGAGCGGCCTGGCATGATCAGAAATTAAAATCAACAAAGAAATATTGAAAGAAACGGACTTATGACGAACTGGAAGGGAAAACGGATCATCAGCGGCGTGATCGTCGTCTTGATTGCAGGAATGATTATTTATCCTAAAATACGCCCCTATCTGCGGAGTGGTGCTCATGAGAGCAGCGCTGCCGCCATGCACGGGAGTGCTTCGCGAAAAAAACTGAATGTGAGCGGATATATTATCAAGGCAAAAGCACTGAGTGAGATGGTCCGATCCACAGGAACCCTCAAGCCGGATGAAGAAGTGGATCTGAGTTTTGAGACATCCGGGAAAATCATCAGTATAAAATTCAAGGAAGGCAGCCGGGTCCGGAAGGGTGACCTGCTGGCAAAGATTAACGATTTACCGCTTCAAGCCCAATTGCAGAAGCTGGAAGTGCAGTATAAACTGTCGAAAGAGAAGGAATCCCGCCATCGGGCCCTGCTGGGCAAGGACGCCATTTCCCAGGAAAGTTATGACCAGATCGTGACGGAACTGCAGACAACGGAAGCGGATATTAACCTGATTCACGCCCATATCGCGGAAACCGAACTGAGGGCGCCCTTTGACGGAATCATCGGCCTGCGCTTTTTCAGCGAGGGCGCCTATGTCACGCCGTCCACGGTCATTGCCCGTCTCATTAAAATCAATCCGCTCAAAATAGAATTTTCCATTCCCGAACGTTATGCATCGCAGGTTCGGCCTGGTTTTCCGGTCAGCTTTATGGTGGACGGCAGCAAAATGAAGTATCCGGCCTCAGTGTATGCCGTGGATCCCAAAGTCAACGTGGATACACGAACCATCACGATCCGGGCTCTTTATTCCAATGAAAATGAGGAGCTGAAGCCGGGGCGCTATGCCGCGGTCACATTGCAGATGTCCCGGATTGAAGATGCGATTGCCATTCCGAGTGAGGCACTCATTCCCGAAATGGACGGGGAAAAAGTATTCGTATTTCATGGCGGCAAAGCGTCGTCAGTCAGGGTGAATACAGGGCTGCGTACCGAATCGGAGATTCAGATCGTAAATGGCCTGAATTTCGGTGATACGCTCCTGGTCACGGGAATGCTGCAGCTTCGCGAGTCGCTTCCGGTCAAGCTGGATACGGTGCTCAACACGGATGGAAGGGAGCGGTAGAGCGATATGAGTTTGTCATCTGTAAGTATTGAGAGGCCGGTCCTTGCATCGGTGATGTCCATCGCCATTCTGATTTTCGGATTTGTGGGGCTCACCTTTCTGGGTGTCCGGGAGTTCCCGAGCGTGGATCCGCCGGTCATATCGGTGAGCACCAGCTATTCGGGCGCAAATTCGGATGTGATCGAAACGCAGATCACCGAACCACTGGAGCAGGCCATCAACGGCATCCCCGGCGTGCGCAGCCTGACCAGCTCCAGCAGCGAAGGCCGCAGCCGGATTACGGTTGAATTTGAATTATCCGTGGATATGGAGACGGCCGCCAACGATGTCCGGGACAAAGTATCCCAGGCAACCCGCTATTTACCCCGGGACTGTGATCCGCCCACTGTTTCGAAGGCGGATGCGGACGCATCGCCCATCATGTTTCTCACAGTGGAAAGCAGCAAACGGTCACTGCTGGAAATTTCCGAAATCGCGGAACTGACGCTCAAGGAGCAGCTTCAGACCATTTCCGGCGTAGCGTCCGTGGCCATCTGGGGCCAGCGCCGTTATGCCATGCGCCTGTGGCTGGATCCGGCCAAGCTTGCCGGCTACAAGCTGACTCCCATGGATGTGCAGACCGCCATTCAGCGTGAAAATGTGGAGCTGCCTTCCGGATCCATTGAAGGAGAAAATACGGTCCTGACAATCCGGACGCTGGGACTTCTCAAGTCCCCGGAGGAATTCAACGATCTGATCATCAAGCGTAACGGAGACCAGATTGTCCGCTTCCGGGATATCGGCCGGGCGGAACTGGGTCCGGAGGATTATCAGCGTATCCTGAAGCGGGATGGTGTCCCCATGGTGGGGGATGCCATTATTCCGCAGCCCGGAGCAAACCAGATTGATATCGTGGATGAGGTGTACCGCCGACTGGAATACATTAAAAAGGATCTGCCGGCAGATGTTCGGGTCAAGGTGGGTTTTGACAATACAAAATATATCCGGTCCTCCATCAAGGAAGTGAAGGATACGATATATATCGCCTTCTTCCTGGTGGTGGTGATCATTTACTTCTTTCTCCGCAACTGGCGGGCGACACTCATCCCTATTCTGGTGATTCCAGTCTCGCTCATCGGGGCTTTCTTCATCATGTATATCGCCGGCTATTCCATCAATGTTCTCACCCTGCTGGCCATCGTCCTGGCCATCGGTATTGTGGTGGATGACGCTATCGTGGTCATGGAAAATATTTATGTAAAAGTTGAAGAGGGCATGAATCCGATTGATGCGGCCCAGGCCGGATCAAAGGAAATCTATTTTGCCATTATCGCCACAACGATCACCCTGATTTCTGTTTTTCTCCCGATTGTGTTTCTGCAGGGGCTTACCGGGCGGCTGTTTCGTGAATTCTCGGTTGTGCTTGCCGGTGCGGTGGCCATCTCAGCCTTTCTGGCCCTGTCCCTCACTCCGATGGTCTCTTCCCGTCTGCTGAAGCCGCATAGCCGGCACAGCTGGTTTTTCCAGGTTACGGAACGCTTCTTCCAGAGTTTGAATGAATCCTACCGGAGAAGCCTGGATAATTTTCTGAATCACCCGGTCATGGCGCCGGCCGTAATTCTCATTTCCTTTACGTTGATCGCCTTGCTCTGGAAGAATATTCCGGCAGAAATGGCCCCGCTGGAGGACCGAAGCATGGTCTCCATTGCAACCTCCGCACCGGAAGGCGCGACTTACGAATTCATGCTGGATTATTGCGATGATATTTCCAAAGCTGTGGAAGAGAATGTTCCGGAAAGGGAAGGATACATTAACTATATTCGCGGTGGAAGTTTTGCTATGTTCCGTATCATGCTGACGGATCCGAAGGCGCGTGAGCGCAGCCAGCAGCAGATCGCGGATCAGCTGACGGGGATCGTCAGGACGAAGACGAAGGCCCGGGCCTTTGTTTCCCAGCAGTCCACATTCGGGGGACGGCGCTCCGGCCGGCCCATTCAGTATGTACTGCAGGCCACTTCCATCGAAAAGCTTCGCGACATTCTGCCGAAATTCATGGAAAAGGTGGACGCCAGTCCCGTATTCCAGCAGCCGGATGTGGATCTGCGCTTCACCAAGCCGGAACTGAGGATTCATATCAATCGTGAGAAGGCCGCTTCCCTGGGTGTGACGACACAGAATATCGGACAGACTCTGCAGCTGGCACTGAGCGGGCAGCGTTTCGGGTATTTTTTCATGGGCGGCAAGCAGTACCAGATTCTGGGGCAGCTGGAACGGGGCGACCGGAACAAACCGCTGGATCTGACCTCGCTGTATGTGCGGAACAATGCCGGCGAGATGATACAGTTCGATAATATGATCACTCTGGAAGAGGAGACCGCGCCTCCGCAGCTGTACCGCTACAATCGCTTCGTGGCAGCTACCATATCGGCCGGGCTGGCAAATGGAAAGACCATCAGCGAAGGACTGAATGAAATGGACCGGATTGCCAAAGACGTTCTGGATGACTCCTTCCGCACCGCTCTGGCCGGAGATTCGAAGGATTTCAAGGAGAGTTCCTCCAGTCTGATGTTCGCCTTCGGCCTGGCACTTGTCCTCATTTTCCTCGTTCTCGCGGCACAGTTCGAAAGCTATGTGTCACCCTTTATCGTGATGATGACGGTTCCGCTGGCTCTCACCGGAGCTCTGCTGGCCATGTGGTACTTCCACATTACCATGAATATTTTCAGTCAGATCGGTATCATCATGCTGATCGGGCTGGTGTCGAAAAACGGAATTCTGATTGTGGAATTTGCAGATCAGAGAAAGGAGGCCGGACTGAGCAAACGCGATGCTATCCGGTCTGCCGCTGCGGCGCGTTTCCGCCCCATTCTGATGACCAGCATCTCCACGGTGCTGGGTATCGCACCCCTTGCCCTCGGCTTCGGGGAAGGCGCTCAGAGCCGTGTGGCCATGGGAACGGCGGTGGTCGGCGGTGTGATTTTGTCCACATTCCTGACACTCTATGTCATTCCGGCTGTGTATATCTATCTGTCAAAGGATGTAAATCCGGTCGCCGAGTGACCACGGATGAACGCGGATGGAAGAAACGTCCACGAATTACACGAATTGACACAGATGGAAGATTATTCCACGAAGGACACGAATTGACTCAGATGGAAGATTATTCCACGAAGGACACGAATTGACACGGATTGAAAATGAATCCACGAATTACACGAACGTACACGGAAAAGAAAATATATAATGTGTGCGTTTTAATATAACGCATCCGCTGACCCGCACTCCCGCTGACCCACCAACAAAAACGTCCACGGATTACACGAATGAATTGACACGGATGGAAGATTATTCCACGAAGGACACGAATTGACACGGAAAAGAAATTATACGCTGATTCCATATTAATAGTACACCTCCGCTGACCCTCCAACAAAAACATCCACGGATTCCACGAAATTCCACGGATGGAAGATTATTCCACGAAGGACACGAAAAGACACGGAAAAGAAATTATATGCTGATTCCATTTTAATAGTACACCTCCGCCCACCCGCACTCCCGCTGACTTGTCATCAGAAACATCTATTGATTTCACGAATGGTCACTAAAATTGATTTACCCCAAAATAGTTAAATATTTATACGTACTTATTTAGGATTATACTTCGATATGGCGGCATCCAGGCTATTGAGGGCCTGTTCGAGGAGAGAGCGGGGGCAGGCGATATTAATGCGCATGCGGCCTTCGCCTCCGGGGCCGAAGCGGGTTCCTGGATTCAGGCCCAGGCCGGCCTGCTGAACAAAAAAATCATGGAGATCGTGGTCATTCATGCCCAGATCTCGTATATCCAGCCACACTAAATAGGTTCCATCCGGTTCCATGACTTTAATCGCCGGGATGCGGGTTTCCAAATAATCCCTGAGATAAAGAAAATTGTTCCAGACATAGTCGAGAAGCTGATCCAGCCAGGAATCACCGTGGGAAAAGGCGCTTTCCATGGCAATGTTTCCGAAGAGATTGCCGTTACCCAGATGCATGGTCTGAAGAGTTTTTTCATAGCGCAGCCATTTTTCACGGTCGGGAATGATAACAACGGATGATGCGAGGCCGGCGATATTGAAGGTCTTGCTGGCGGCGGTCAGGGTGACGGTCTGCCGTGCTGCCGCTTCCGAAAGACTGGCCAGGGGAATATGCTTTTTATGCCGGAATACCAGGTCGGAGTGAATTTCATCGGATACAATCAGAATATCGCGCTCAAGGCAAAGCGTCATGAGATCATTCAGTTCCTCTTCGCTCCAGACGGTTCCGCCGGGATTCTGAGGACTGCAGAGCAGAAGCATGCGCGTGTTTTCGTCAAGTTTTGATTTCAGATCATCCAGATCAAAATGGTAACGTCCCGCCTTCTCCCGAAGTGGATTTTCAATCAGCCGTCTGTCCGCATCCCTGACGCAATCAAAGAATGGAAAATACACTGGGGGCTGGACGATGATGGAATCTCCCGGTTTACTGAAGGCCTGAATGGCCAGAGAAAGACCGGCGACCACGCCGGGACTGAATGATATCCATTCCCTGCGGATGTTCCAGTTGTGACGCCGTTTCATCCAGCCGATCACCGCCTCAAAATAGGAATCAGGCCGGAATGTGTATCCGAGTATTTCGTGATTTAATCGGTGTTTCAGCGCATCAATGATGAAATCCGGGGTTCGGAAGTCCATATCGGCCACCCAGAGCGGCAGGATATCGCCGCGGTTGAATATTTTTTCCCGCGCATCCCATTTGAGACAATTCGACCCTTCGCGCGGGATGATTTCATCAAAGTTGTAGACCTTATCAGCTGTCATTGTACCTCCGAATCAGTATTAATATGGATGGAAACCTTTCCGGGCAGTGTGTGAAGAACAGCAATTGACCATAAACGGGGAAAGGCTCCGGCAAACATGGCGGAAGATATCCTTTTTCCGGTGAAAAGGAAAGTGAGATGTTTTTTCAGCATTTCGGGTCAAAAAGGCCGTATCGGAATGAAATACTTTGCGCCGGGGCCTGTTAAAATCTTAGATTGTTGTGTATTAAAGTTGTACATGAATAGTGTACGGATGATTAGACAGCTTAATTTTGTAAAGGAGTTAAAAATGAAAAAGAAGATCATTTTATGTGTCTTTGCACTGATCGTCCTGCCCTTCAGCCTGATGGCGCGAAGCGGGATAACCGCGACATTCAGCACGGGGTCTCCCATTTCCGGGACGAGTATAGGGCTGAAACTTGGCCCGCTGAATCCGTATGCAGGCGTTGATGTGGCCCGGATATCGGGGAAATATACATCCGATGATACGCAGTGGGCCGATGGCGCGAATGGCGGGATCGTGATGAGTTATGAGAGCACCTCAACTTTCGAAGGCACAGCAACTCTGATCATGCCCCGAGTCGGACTCAAATTCTATCTCTGGAAAGCCTATCTGGTTGGAGAATTCAGCCTGTGGATGCCGTCTGTGAGCGGAACGGACAAGGGAACGACCGTTTATTATGATTATAACGGGGTTGCATATGATTGGGATATGTGGGATGAATCGCTGACCAAGCAGGATGAGGACTATATCAATGATGCGCTCGACTTTGTCGGATTCAAGTTCGGATTTGGCTCGGAATATTATCTGAGTGAGCATGTTTCCATCGGCGGTGAATTCGGTTTCAGAATCCTTTCAAATTCATTTACAATGGGAGATGATTCGGAGGATAACGAACTTCCCTATTATTATTACCGGGAAAAGTGGAAGGATGAAATCTCCGCCAGCATCGGTGTGACCTACACGATGTTTTCTCTGAATTTTATCCTGTAATTATCTGATTATAAAATATATACGCAATTTTGTCATCGGTCGACCATGGACTGGGTTGCTTCGGAATATCGATTTCCGAGAATAGTGATCCGGTCCAGTTTTTCATCTATCTGTTTCAACTCATCATCGGTCAGGGCGAGACTGACAGCCGCGAGATTTTCTTCAAGCCGGGATAGTTTTGTGGTGCCGGGGATGGGAACGACCCAGGGCTTTTTAGCCAGCAGCCAGGCCAGGGCAATCTGAGCCGGCGATGCGTTCTTCAGTAATGCAAATTCCTTTACAATATCCACTATGGCCCTATTTGCCTTCAGATTTTCAGGATCAAAGCGCGGAACGGTGGTCCGGAAATCACCGGTTACGAACTGAGTTTTCTCGTCAATCAACCCGGTGAGGAAGCCCCGGCCGAGGGGACTGAAGGGCACCAGCCCGATGCCCAGTTCCTCCAAGGTCGGAATGATTTCGTCTTCAGGTTCCCGCCACCAGAGTGAATATTCGCTCTGCAGAGCCGTGACAGGCTGAACTGCGTGGGCCCGGCGGATATTCTGCGTACCGGCCTCGGACAGCCCGAAATACCGGGCTTTTCCTTCGCGGATCAGATCCTGAACTGTTCCGGCCACATCCTCAATGGGAACATTCGGATCCACACGATGCTGGTACAGCAGATCAATCGTTTCGATGCCCATGCGCCGGAGCGAATCTTCCGTCGTTTTTCGTATGTATTCGGGCCGGCTGTTCAGGCCGGCTGCCTGGCCATCAATATAGTTGAAGCCGAATTTCGTGGCAATGGTGACCCGGTCCCGCACGGGAGCGAGCGCCTTGCCGACCAGCTCCTCATTGGTGAAGGGGCCGTAAATCTGTGCCGTATCAAACAGCGTGACGCCGGCATCCACCGCTTTGCGTATCAGGGCGATCATTTCCTGCTGATCCGCAACATTTCCATATCCATGGCTCATTCCCATGCATCCCAGGCCAAGGGCGGAGACCTCCGGGCCGTTTTTTCCAAGTTTCCGCAATTTCATACCTCTACCTTTCATTGAATTCATATACCGCTTTCCTGTCACCATAAATTAATATCTTTTGCACGCGGTGACCAATAATCTGTTCCCGGTTCTGCTCAGAAATTTTTTAATATGTATTATTTCTAATAGAATAATAGCTAAATTATAAATCCCAATATCCAAATCGAATTGTGGAATTTATTTCAGGAAAACCATTTTTTGCGTGAGGCTGGCAGATCCGGCCCGCAGCTGATAAACGTAGATCCCGCCGGCTACCTTCTGCCCGGCCTGATTGGTGGCATCCCAGATGAGGTCATAGCTTCCGGCCGCTTGCTGACGCTCGGTCCAGGCTCGTATTTCACGTCCGGAAATGTCAAAAATGGAGAAGCGGACATCTGCCCGTTCCGGAAGTATATAACGGATACGGGTCACGGGGTTGAAGGGATTGGGATAATTCTGTTTCAATATGAAACACTCAGGAGTAGTTTCCGGTGTGAGGGCCAGCGGATCCCCGAAGCGTCCCCATTCGACATTGTCAATGACGGCCGCCACGAACCATTCGTCGCTGTCGCTCCCGCCCTGAAGGGCCGTGTTGATCAGCCCTATGTCTTTCCGGAATGTCAATTGCTGACTGATCACCCCGTTCATCTGAAGCAGCAGTGTGGAATCATTGCTGTGAAACAGGGTGTAGAGCGAGCAGTTCGGGCCCGGAAATTCATTGGAAGCATCAAAATTTGTCGTACCCAGTTTGTAGAGCCGTGCCTCCATCTCCGGAATTGCATTGATATCATATTGATAAACGACCGCATCAGTGGTGTCAATTCTGAAATATCTGCGAGATCCGTCTGACACATTTTCCCGAATGAAATAGCTGTGATTATTCGGCATGAGCGTGTCACCGCTAATGCGGTAGGTTGTATAACAGAGCGGATTCGTCAGGCTGTCAGGCCCCGTATTTTTTGCAGCATACTGCCGGATATCGCCCACATGCAGAGGAAAATAACGGGCGAATTCCTGGTACTTCTGTTCCAGATTTTCGCGTCGGATGCAATAGCTGCCATCACAGAGGGATTCTTTCAGACTCCTCCAGGAATAGCCCATTTCGTCATACCCTTCCAGTACCGGGCCGACACCTTCCAGAAAATTTATCTGATAATTCATACTGGTCGCGATATTCCGGAAGCTGACCTGCAGCAGACTGTCGCCGGAAAAAGGTGAGAGCACTCTTTCGCACTGCCGTTCAAAAACAGTGGATTCATTGAGGCTGTCCGTATGGATGACACCCGGAATTAAATCCCTGAAATTAAAGGACGGGGTGTCGGTGGAACCGGGGGCGTCACAGGTATAAAAGCAGCTGTCGTTTTCATTATAGCGGATATGATCCCAGCCGCCGATGCTACGGGAATTAAGCCTGAAATAGGTTTTCCCGTCGGGCATGGTTTCGGCCTCTCCGATAATGAGGGTCAGGGAGCCGGTGGATTCCATCATGCCCGGCATGGAGGCGTTACGGCAGCTGTATGTGTAAATATCTCCGCTTTTCAGGGGAAAGAAGGATGCGGCATCGTAGGCATAGGACAGATTCGGGATCGATAAACTAACTATTACAGCCGTGAATCCCGCAAGCCTTGCGTACTTCCATACTCTCTTCTTCTTTAAGGAAATTATCAATTCGCCACTCCTTTTGTTCAAATTTGTAAGGGCCGGAATTCAGTTCTTCCGGGCGAATTTATTAATTATTCCAAAAGATTTTAAGCGAAAAAACGGATATAAACGAAACGGTTATTATAATTCTGTGAGCTGCGACTTAGGACTTTTTGAAGGTGAAGAATAATTGTAAAATAGAGGCGAAATGATTTGAGTACGGAAAAATTGTGGTGCGGATGAGCCGCATTGGAATCATTTGAAACACAGAAAGGGAAATAACATGATCGGATTCAGGGCAAGGCAAATTTTCATGGCCGTCATCGTGCTCGGCCTCATGGCGGGCTGTACGGCAGAAAAACATAAACGGGATTTCAGCTTCGTATTCATGACGGATATTCATGTGGAGCCGGAACGGCACGCGGAAGAGGGCCTGAGCCAGGCGATCCGTAAAGTGAATGATCTGGATCCCGATTTTGTCGTTACAGGCGGCGATCTGGTTTTTGACGCGCTGGGACAGAACTATGGGCGGGCAGATTCTCTGTTTGCCATTTACAATAAACTCAGCAAGGATTTCCGGATGCCGGTTTACAATACGATTGGAAATCATGAAATATTCGGCTTGTACGAGAAAAGCGGCGTGTCCCCCGATCATCCGGAATACGGCCGGAAGATGGCGCTCAACAGACTGAATCTGGATAAGACGTATCGGAGTTTTGACCGTGATGGCTGGCATTTCATGCTCCTGGACGGCATCGGGTTTACGCCGGACCGGCATTATTACGGGCATATTGATTCGCTGCAGATGACGTGGATCCGTGAGGATCTGAAAACTGTGGATGCGGCGACGCCGATCGCCGTCAGCACCCATATCCCGGTTATGTCCCTGATGGCCCAGGCCGATAAGGGCGGACTGGCCAGTCTGTCATCCTACGATGCCCTTGACAATGGCGCCGAGCTCATGAACCTGTTCGAGGGACACAATCTCAGGCTTGTCCTGCAGGGCCACCTTCACGTGGTGGAGGAGATGGTCTGGAAAAATACGACGTTTATTACCGGCGGCGCAGTGAGTGCCAGCTGGTGGCGCGGCCCCAATGACGGGTTCCCGGAGGGTTTTGTGGTCATCAATGCCGACAGGGACGGACAGTTTGACTGGCATTACGAAAGCTATGGCTGGGACGCCAAAGCAAAATAGATTCAGCTGAATTATTTAGAAAGGGGTGTGTGAGCGCCCCTTTTTTGTATCGTTATCATGATTTTTATAGCACGAAAGTTTAATGATTATCTATATCCAGAACCCGGTCCACGACCGTTGCGAGGAGGCGGATTTTTTCCAGCGTGCTTTTGAAGGTCTGCGGATCGAGAGACTGGTAACCGTCGGACAGGGCCAGGTCGGGATGGCTGTGAACTTCCATGATGAGTCCGTCTGCACCGGCGGCGATGGAGGCCAGAGCCATGGCCGGCACCTTGTCCCCGATGCCGATGCCGTGGGACGGATCCACAAATACCGGCAGGTGTGAATTCTTTTTTATGACCGGGATGGCATTCAGATCCAGCGTGTTTCGGGTCGCGGTCTCAAAGGTCCGTATTCCCCGTTCGCACAGAATGACATTGTAATTATTCTGAGAGACGATGTATTCGGCGCTGAGCAGCAGGTCCTCAACCGTTGCGGACATCCCCCGCTTCAGGAGAACCGGCTTCCCTGTCTGTCCGGCCAGTTCAAGCAGGGCAAAATTCTGCATATTCCGCGCGCCGATCTGAATAATATCGGCCACTTCGGCCACGGCCTGCAGGCTGGCTTCATTCAGCGCTTCGGTGACGATTTTCATCCCCAGTTCCTTTTTCACATCCGCCAGGATGGCAAGCCCCTTCTCCTTCAGGCCCTGAAAGGCGTAGGGACTGCTTCGTGGTTTATAGGCGCCGCCACGGAGAAATTCGATACCCATTTCCTTCAGCTGGCCGGCGATTTCGAACATCTGCCCGCGGCTTTCGACGGCACAGGGCCCGGCGATGATCTGCAGGGCTTTGCCGCCGATGGTTTTTGATCCGATGGGGATGACCGTATCCTCCGCTTTCATCATACGGCTGACGAGCTTGTATTTTTTCGTGACGCGGACGACGTCTTCGACCGAGGGCAGCACCTGAAAATCAACCCGGTTCAGGGATTCTGTAGGGCCGGTGATACCGATGGCCAGCTTCGAGTCTCCGGGAATTTCGTGGGGCGTGCAGTGCAGATCGCGTATTTTTCGGGTTACAGTCTGAATGTCTTCGCGCGGGGCGTTCAGAGCCATAATGATAAGCATGCTGTTTTCCTTTATTTATGATTTTTCAAGATTGTTTTTACTCCCATTAACAAAAAACCCTTCCCGGTATGGATTGGAAGGGTTTGGGTTGAAAATGTCCAGACTTCAGTTTACCGGGAATGGGGCCGAGGGGGGATACCACCGCCAATATCGGTTCAAACAGGAGAAAGTAAGGGTATCGTGCGCTTTCATAAGGGCAGAAGTTAAGAAAAGTGGGCCGGACAAGTCAAGGAATAATTCTATGCATAGAAACAGGCGGTCTGAGAGAATCAAAGATTGCCGTAAAAAAAACAACATTATAGTGTGTATAGATTAACTAATATACTAATTATATATTATTTTCTTTTAAATACGTATTATTTATAAATGATCTTTTCGCCAGTGGCCGTCAGTAAACCAGTTCATGACTGCCGATATTGATAAGCAGTATTTCATTTTCAGAGAGCAGAAATTGTAAGGTAATCCTGTACGAAATATTAATTGATACGGCATAAAGTTCCTTCAGCTTTCCCTGAAGTTTATGCAGTCTTAGTGACGGATGAAATGGATTCAATTGAAGAAGCTCTAAAGTACTGCGATACGGGTCAGTTAGTTCCGGATGTTTTCTGATGAATTTGGCGGTTCGCTTTGTAAAGCTTTCGGTGAAAATGAGTTTATACATCCTTTAGCCGCTGCAGATGTGCCTCAATAGAATCGGGATGTGTTCTTCCCGCATTGTAGTCTGCCCGGGCTTCTTCAACAGCTGATTTCAGCTCCAGTTCTCTCAGCCGGTTATATTTTTCAATCTTCATGATGACATATTTTTCCTTACCCTGAACAGTGATTAGCATCTCATCCCGGGTTTCAGTCAGGTGGTCAATAATTGAAATTCCCTTTGTTTTCAACTCATCTGCCGTAATTATCGAATTCATTGAAGGATCCTCCCTGACAAGTGTATGATATATCGTACTCTTATTCAAGAATAATGTGAATCCGAATCCCTGCGAAATGGACAGTGTGTTCGGAATCTGAAATGACACATATTCCGCCGGGTCCCGGGCCAAACCGGCGGCCAGACCGGTAGAATCGTTCACTTCGCCGGAGAGGCGTCCCCATGAACCCATTTATTGAACCGTTGCTCAAGCCGTATGCATTTGGGGCAGCCGCTGAAAAGACATTCCAGAATTCTATAACTGTAATTGCCTGCTGATATATAGCGAGTTATGCAGATGTGATTTAAAAAGAATATGGAAAATGGGAACGATCAACTTCGTTAAAGTTATTGAGAGAGAATGGGTACTTCTGAATTTTTGATACGGTCAATTGAAAATCCGGATGGCTTCTGCCAGCCCTCGTCACAAATAGTATGATCACCATTTCAAGAATTATTTATTTGAGTCGGGCTTACGCTGAGTAACATCGACCCTTATATGTTATTTGAACAGATTGTACAGTCCGCCGAGGACAACAAGCAGGCCTGCGCCACGTCGGATAAAGAGAAGTATGGGCGATGTGCCGGACCACTTCAGGTACGACTGTATTTTTTCCATGAGTGTGCCGGCCAGAATGATCAGAATAGAATGTCCGACGGCAAAAGCAAGTAATAATGAAATTGCATACATCGCTTCGGTATTTATTGTATAGAAAACAACCGTCAGCACCGGTATCAGGAATGCGAAGGTGCAGGGGCCGAGAGCCGTTCCGAATATCAGGCCTAATACGAAGATCGCCGGAATACTGTCTGTCTTCATTTTTGAGATATCCAGACCCGTCCAATCCAGGGGTACTACATCCATCAGGTACAGTCCGGCAGCAATCATGAGGACGGTAACGGCCCAATTGAAGGGTGCGGGAACATCACCGAGCATCCGGCCGGCCAGAGCTGTCAGAAATCCGACACCAAGGATGGTGACCAGTATACCTATTGAAAAAGTGCCGGCTAATATCCATGCCGGTCTCCTGGATGATGCAGTATTTCTCTGAAGGACAACAGCAATGATCAGCGGAATACTCGAAAGATGACAGGGACTGAGCAGTATGGAAATCACTCCCCAGCCAAAGGCAGCAAGCAGGGCGATTCCCGGGGAACCTGAGATCGATTGACTGAGCAGATCCAGCATAGCTTAGACTTTATTGTTTCGGAACGTGAATTCCATGTTCAGCAAGCATGGATGCAATCTCTTTTTCCGGATAATAGCCTTCATGCCTGTGGAATTCCTTCCCATTTCCATCCAGAAAAACCTGTGTCGGGATGGCTCTGATTCCGAAATCATCTGCAAAATGTTTCTGATCATCCTGCCACACGTCATGGAACACAACGTTTACAATTCCGGCATAGTTTGTTTCAATCGACTTCATGACCGGCTGCATTTTCCTGCAGGGGATGCAATTCACGGATCCCAATTCTACAAAGGTAACGGGAAGCGTAACGGCACCTGCTGATTGCTTCATCGTTTTTGGGGTGCTTTTACCCGAGGCGGGCGCCGATTGTGCTGATTTTTCAGATTCCTGCCCGCGTGGAGAACAGGATAGGAGAGTCAGGCCGATGAGAAGGACCGAGAAGGGGATGAGGGAAATCGTTCTCATGATTCAAACTCCTCCAGATAGTTTAATAATTCAGTGTCGGAGGGAACTTTTCCCACACAGACAACCTTTTCATTGATCACGAGCCCGGGTGTCATCATGATGCCATAGGCAAGAATATCATTGATATCAGTGACCTTTTCCACTTCGAATTCCAGCTGCTTCTCCTGCCTGAGCTGTAATAATTTCTGTTCAAGCCGTTTGCATTTGGGGCAGCCGCTTCCGAGGACCTTCACCTTTAACATTGATTCCCCTTTTCATCTCTTTTCAGGCGATGATTGTTTTAGTTTCGCAGCGATCACACTCAAATTGTAAAGTAGTATGAGTGATTGCATACCTGTCGTGCAGCTGCTGTTCAATCTGCTTTTGTATTCCGGAGGTTTCGCTGACAGGCATATCCTTCACCTCAATATGCGCTTCAAGGTGTACATCCTGATCATTCAACCGCCAAATATGTATATGATGTATATTTTCCACTCCATTGATAGATTCCACAAATTTCCTGATATCGTCCAATTCAATTCCCTCGGGGGAGGACATCATTATGATTTCGACGGATTCCTTAACAATTACGAGCGTTTCTTTCAGAATGTAAACGGAGATCAGCAGGGTCAGAACGGGATCAATCCAGGTGATCTGGAAGAATATGATGAAAACCGCACCGACAATCACGGCAATACTTGAAATCACATCGCTGAGCAGGTGGAAATAAGCTGCCCGGATATTCAGGTTTGATCGGGAGCCTTTCTTCAGAAGGACGGTTCCGATGATATTTGCCGCCAAACCACCACTCGCAACGATCAGCATTAAATTCCCGGCTACCTGTGCAGGATGGTAGAACCTTCCGACAGCTTCTTTAATCAGGAAGAAACTGATTATGATAAGTGTACTGGCATTAATAACGGCGGCAATGACTTCAGCCCGTTTCATGCCGAAGGTAAATCGTGCAGTATTGGGACGTTTGCTCAGACGCAGCGCGATAAATGATATGATCATTGCAATTCCGTCACTGAAATTATGCAGCGCATCTGACATAAGCGCCAGACTGCCTGAAACGAGCCCACCGATAATTTCAGTGAGGGTAATCAGAAAATTCAGCGCCATTGTCAGAAACAGGTTCTTTTCAGACGTGAATTCACTGGAATGATCATGATGATGTGACATGGTACCGCCGAAATGAATTAAACAGCTCTGTAATAATTATGACTACGGAGCTGGCATGAGTTTACTTTGCCGCACAATCCTGACAGACTTTCAGATCGCCTTTGATGCGGCCATATTCCATGACCGTCATTTCTCCGCAGACTTCACAGGCAAAACTGTCAAAACTGTCTTTTTTAGGTGCGAGATCATAATCAAATACTTCGGAAATATTCATGAGCATTTCAGCCGGAGCGCCCATCACTTTCTGAACAAGCGGTTCAACAACTTCATCAGGAACATGACTGGCCGGAATGCCTTTTTCCCGGTATACTTTGAAGAAGTCCGTCTGCTTATTCGCCAGCATGGCTTCGGCTTTGGGTGTGACCCGCACAGCTTTTCCTGTTGCTCTGTCCACCACAATGACGGCCCATTTTCCTTTATGAGTCTTCCGGATATTACCCTTGCCGAATGTCGTCCCCATGATTACCTGGAGGCCATCCGCATAACAGGTGGCACAATGGTCATCACCCAGATCGACAAAAGCAGTGAGCTGTCCGTCTTTTGCCCGTTCCACGCCCAATTTATTCATGGCGGCAGCTCCCACTCGCAATCCCATAGGCATTGCCGGGCATTTATGTCCGTGAAATTTCTGGCCCAATTCCAGCCATTCGTTCGGATTGACAGGTGTCATCGTTATTCTCCTTTACAATTAAAAATTACCATTTGTATGAAATGAATCCTCTGGATTTTTCCTGCTTAAATTGGTTGGGTCATTGGGTTTCCTGTTTAACTTCCTATCGCTTCGATGAACAGTTTCAGTGCAATCACAAAAAGTACAATGGCGTAGATAGATTTTACCCATTTGGGTTTTGCTTTCCCGCTCATAAAACTTCCGCCAAGCTGTGAACCGATGATCACGGCAATAACTACAAAAATTGTCAAGGGTCCGTTGAAATGTCCTTCAGCCATATGGCCCAGATACCCGGAAAAGGACGAAAAAGTTACGACAAATGCTGTCGTCGCGGCAGCTTCCTTTGTCTTGTATCCCATCCACATCAGGATCGGCGCGATGATAAAACCGCCGCCAATCCCCAGCAGCCCGCCAGAGAATCCGGCAAAAGCTCCGACACCCGCTCCGATGAGGGACCGTTTCCTGATGTTCATCATCTGTTCCGGTTCAGGATTCCTGGCAAAGAAAACCATCCGGACTGCCGCCGCCAGAACAGCAATTGCAAAGAGGATCAACAGCGTATCAACCGGTACAAAACCGGCTGAATAAGCTCCGACGGGTGCAAAGATCAGGGCAGAAACCGCCATGGCGGATCCGCCTCTCCAGTCAACCAGTTTCTTGCGGGCAAACGGAATCAGAGCCAGAAGCGTATTTAAACCGTTCAGCAGAAGCCCCAGGGGAATCGCGACTTCCTTTACGGAAAATCCGGCCCATTTCAGAACCGGTACGTAAATCATTCCTCCGCCAAGGCCGAGCATGGCAAACAAAAAAGAAGCCAAAAAAATGATCAGTGCTACAATGGCATACAACATTCAAAATTCCTTATTGAATACCAAAATACTTTTTCCTGAACCACAGCGCCACATTGACCAGGCTGATGAGCACCGGAACTTCCACGAGAGGCCCGATCACGGCAGCGAAGGCTTCTCCCGAATTGATACCGAAGACGGCAACGGCGACGGCAATCGCCAGCTCGAAATTATTGGAGGCCGCGGTGAAGGACAGGGTGGCCGTTTCAGCGTAAGTTGCACCGATTTTTCGTCCCATGAAAAAGGAGATGAGGAACATGATGACAAAATAAATCAGCAGCGGAATGGCGATGCGGATCACGTCTATGGGAATTCTGATGATGACATCCCCCTTCAGGGAAAACATGACGAAAATGGTGAAGAGGAGGGCAATGAGTGTGAGGGGGCTGATTGCAGGAATAAACCGTGTTTCGTACCAGGTTTTTCCCTTCAGCCGTATCCCGGCATATCGGGTCAGCATGCCGCCGAGAAAGGGAATGCCCAGATAAATCCCGACGCTCCGGGCGATTTCTCCGATGGAAATCTGCACGGTAAAACTGCGGAGTCCCAGCCAGGATGGCAAAATGGTCAGAAAGATATAGGCGTAGAGCGAATAGAACAGAACCTGAAAAATGGAATTGAGGGCCACCAGGCCTGCGGCATATTCTGTGTCACCGCCGGCGAGTTCATTCCAGACGATGACCATGGCAATGCAGCGAGCCAGTCCGATAAGGATGAGTCCTGCCATATATTCAGGGTATCCGTGCAGAAAAACAACGGCCAGCGCAAACATCAGTACAGGCCCGATAACCCAGTTCTGCAGCAGGGACAGTCCGAGAATCCGCCTGTTGCGGAAGAGGTCAGGGAGTTCCTCATATTTTACTTTTGCCAGAGGCGGATACATCATGAGAATCAGCCCGATGGCGATGGGGATATTGGTGGTCCCCATCTGAAAACGGTTCCAGAAATGGCCGATACGCGGAGACGCATACCCCAGACCAACCGCGACGGCCATAGTGGCGAATATCCAAAGGGTGAGATATCGGTCGATAACCCTGAGTTTTCCGGATAAATGCTTCATTCCAGGCCTCCCAGCTGTCGGATTCGGGTGACAAGTGTTTCCGCCGAGGGAATGCCTTCCCGGTAATAGCGACAGGCCAGATTTCCCTTTTCCGGTTCGGGCAGCCTTTCCAGATCCATGCCGTTTACCAGCACCGTGGGCGATCCCCGGAATTTCACTTCCTCGGCCTTTGCAGGCGTTTCAACCAATATTTCCCGGTAATCCGCGTCAAGGCCGCTCAGTGAAATGGCCTCCTGCAGGCGCTGCATCATCAGATCCGAATTGGGACAACCCTGAAAATACTGCAGTTCTATTTTTATCATTGAACACCCTGGCTGTCCTGCGAGGCGTTGAAAAGCCAGCGGCTGAGCGTGGATTTGAAGGGGATCTTGCCGCTGCTGAGGACCTTGCCGTTCACGACCAGGCCCGGTGTGACATAGATACCCAGATCAGGGAAACGATTATAATCGGTGACTTTTTCGATATCGGCTTCCAGCTGCCCTTCCTGAACCACCTCTTCGCAGAGCTGAGCGAGTCTTTTACAGTTGGCGCATCCGCCGCCCACAACCTGTATTTTTAACATATTTATGTCCTTTCTTTGAAAATCAGGGATTCGGCCCGGTTAACATGTTGACAAGGGTATGATGATAAAAGCGGCTGAAGGAGCCCAGAATCTCGTCGCGGATGCGTCGGAATTCCTGCAGAACCTGCTCCTCGCTTCCTGTGGCTTCGGCGGGATCGTCGAAACCGATGTGGAGCCGCTCCTTCACGTCACCGTGAAAGACGGGACAGCTTTCACGTGCATGGCCGCAGACGGTGATGACATAGTCCCAGGCCTGATCCCGGTAGCTGTCCACATGAGTCGGGCGGTTTCCGGACAGATCGATGCCTTTTTCCGCCATGACCCGGACGGCTAGGGGATGAACCTGTGATGAGGGGGCGGTTCCGCCGCTGCGAACCCACAGCCGCTCATCCATATTCCGGAGAAAGGCTTCCGCCATCTGGCTCCGGCAGCTGTTACCCGTACAAAGGATTAATATTTTTACTGTCATGCCCGGTTCCTTTTTTAAAATCTGATACCTGCCCGGCCGATCAGCCCTGAACCAGATATCCGTAGAAGGATCCGCTCAGGGTTGCCATGCAGATGACCAGCGCAACGAAAACAACCGTCTTCCGGGTCCCCATGATACTGCGCATGACCAGCATGCTGGGAAGAGAGAGCGCCGGGCCGGCGAGAAGCAGGGCGAGAGCAGGCCCCTGGCCCATACCCGCGTTGAGAAGTCCCTGCAGGATGGGAATTTCGGTGAGCGTGGCAAAATACATGAAGGCTCCGGCGACGGAGGCGAATAAATTGGCTATAAAGCTGTTGCCGCCCACGAGGGAGGAAATGAAGGATGAGGGGATGAGGCCACGGCTGCTGTCCTGAAATCCGAGAAGAAATCCGGCGGCAAGCACGCCGAG
Organism: Fidelibacterota bacterium; assembly: GCA_046735395.1. GTDB lineage: Bacteria > Fidelibacterota > Fidelibacteria > Fidelibacterales > DSDE01 > JBJKQR01. Next base: position 172,692 of record JBJKQR010000018.1, read on the forward strand.
AGCGAGAAGAGGCAGGATCTGCTTGGCGAAGCCCCAGCTTTCGCTAAGCCATTCCTGGGGCTTTTCTCCGCCGTAGGCGAGGAGAAGACTCAGCATAAAGGTGGCGGTGATGACGGACAGGAGAGGACTGCGGAAGATGAGGGCGACGAGGGCGACCGCAATGGCTGCGACGAGGGTGGGCAGGGGTTTCAGTTCCACAACCCGGATCAGAGTAAAGAGCAACAGGAGGCCGAAAAGGGAGGTGATCATCCATTTATGGAGGAAAATCCAGGACCAGATGCCGCTGTCTGTTCCCACCGAACCCCAGTTGGCAAAAACCAGAATGGCGACGAGAGTAAAAAAGTGAAGGCCGGTCTTTTTCAGGGAGAATCCCGGGTCAGAGGCGCCGGTATTCATGGAAGCGCCTTTTGATGCGGACGGATTATCTTTGAATATAAACTGCATCAGGAGGCCGATAATAATGGAAAAGAGGACGGCGAAGATCACCCGGGCCAGGCCCAGCTGCCAGCCGAGAACGCGGGCGGTGAGAATGATGGCCAGAATATTGATGGCCGGGCCGCTGTAGAGAAAGGCGCTGGCGGGGCCGATGCCGGCTCCCCGTTTGTAGATCCCGCCGAAGAGCGGGAGAATGGTACAGCTGCAGACGGCCAGAACGGTGCCGGATACGGAGGCGATGCTGTAGGATATCCATTTCGGGGTCTTTGCGCCGAAATAGCGGATGACTGCATCCTGGCTGATGAATACGGCAATGACACCGGCAATGAAAAAAGCGGGAATCAGACAGAGAATCACATGTTCCCGGGCATACCATTGGGCCAGTTTAAAGGCTGACAGCAGCGCCTCATGAAAAATCGGAAGCGATACGGGCAGGTACCAGGCGGCGCCGAAGACAGTCAGCATCCAGAACAGAGGTTTGATTTCATCCCGGAAATTCATAATACTCCTTTTGTTACACTTTCTGAGTCCAGTCCGCAGAGCTTTTCCCGCGAACAGCTGCCGAGTGACGCCCCGTCCTGCCGGATCAGGGGATCGTCATTGCCCCAGCCCCTGAGCAGGGGAATGAGATAGCGCAGATGTTCGTTGTTCAGATCGATGTTGAGGCGATAATTGACCCATTTCCCCTTCTTGTCGTCCGTGATGAGGCCTGCATCCCGGAGAATGGAGAGATGCTTGGAAACGGTGGAGGGGGCCAGGCCGAGAATGGCCGTGATTTCGCAGACGCAAAGATCCTTTTTCTCCAGCATCTTCACAATGCGGAAGCGCCCCGGATCTGAAAGGGCCCGGAAGATATCCGTGATCTGTATTGTGTCTTTATAATTCGTCATATAACGAAATATAAGGAGTTGGTGCGGAACTGTCAAATATTAAGATAAAAGCTCATTATAAAAATATGAATTTGTCCTGCAAATTCGAAACAGATTGACCGTCACAGGTAAATTAATTTCGGATACGGCGAATTGAAGGGGGTTCTGGCTATGATATCCATCCGGGAATAGTCTGTCATCCTGACGACGAAGTGAATTAGAATATGTACGATTTAATAGGACAGACGTCTGCGAAGGTTCTTCATCCGGTAACCATCCGGATTTATGATATGAATCATCATCCTTAACGCGTTACGTAAAGCGTCATATTTCATTATGATAACGAGTTTTGCCTGCCGGGATACGGGAAAATTAATTAATGATAACTATATTCCGGCCTTTGAGCAGATCTCAAGGACGGCACGAATGAAACTGGAAATAGTAAATGCGGCTATCCGTCTTGATGACCTTCGAATTCCACCCGGGAATCACCTGGAAAAAATCAGGGGAATTTAAGTGAGTATCACAGTATTCGTATTTTCAAACAGAGGCGCATTACCTTTAAATGGGATGATAATAACGCCCATGACCTACAAATTATTGATTATCATTGAGGTGGGAGATGGAAGACCTTGAACCGATTAAACCGGGTGAAATTTTTAAGGAAGAATTCCTGGAGCCCATGGGAATTACTCAGAGTGAATTGGCCAGGGCGTTGAAAGTGCGGCCGAACCGAATTTCTCAGATCATTTCCGGAAAGCGGGAAATTTCGGTGGATACGGCCCTGCGCTTAGGCCGGTTTTATAATGTATCTCCGGAATTCTGGCTGAATCTGCAGCAACGCTATTCCCTGAAAATCGCCCAGAGAATGACCTTTGAAAAAATTGCGAATGACGTTCCGGTTTTCGGATAAGTGGCGATCCCTCTTAATACAGATTCATGTTTTACGGGTGATGTAATAATGCTCGAAGTATTCGGATAATGTGCCGGGATATTTTGCGCTTGCGTTGCAGCGGAGGGTCACTGCGGACCGGAGCCGCAGTCTATCGCAGTTTAATATTCACTGCTTCCACTTTGACGCGGTGGAGCTGTCTGCGGGAAAAAGAATATTCTCCATGAATCTCGTTTCATAATTTATTACCATTGATAAATAACCACATCTAATCTTCGCTGAGGAAATTGAGAATGAGGCCATTGACGATGTCGGGTTTTTCCACATGAAGGCTGTGGCCTGTTCCCGGAATAATCTCAATTCTGGCATGAGGCAGCGCAATTTCCGCAGCCTGGGCCAATGCATCGGGATCCTTGTATACAATTGGTTTCCCTCCGGCAAGGATAAGAATGGGCATGGTGATATTCTGCAATTCATCCTTCGTATAAATGCGGTGTTGCGGAATGTCAAACATACCGACAGAACCGCATTCAATCACATCCAGCATATGTTCAAGCCAGACATCCGATTTTGGACTGCTGAACCCGTCTCCCATCCAGTTGAAAAAGCGTTTATGCGTTTTCCTGCTTGGAAAAATTGCAAAATCTCTAATGCCTCGCCAGGCAATGCCGCCGTCCATTTTAATAAAGGTTTCCGATGGATCCAGCATAATCACATGATCAATGGATTCGGGGATGTCCTGAGCGAGGGCCAGACATTGCCAGCTCCCATAGGATAATCCGGCAACGGTTACATGATCATATCCGAAAGACCGAAGGTGCTGCAGGAACCACAGTTTATAATCCAGAAATTTCTTCACTTCCTTGTCCGAAACCCTGCTTTTTCCGCCATAGCTGATCTGGTCCGGACAGATGACTCGGTAATTTTCTGACAGGGCCCCTGCATTTGCGTACCACATGGTGGCATCGGCAAATAAACCGGGGAGCAAGATGATCGGCAAACCATCCTCCGGACCCGATACAATCACATGAGATTCACCATAATCCGTCGGGACCCAAAATTCTTCATAGGGCACAGGCCAGAATTTCATAATTTCATCATAACTTCTGTAAGCCTGTTCCTGCGCCTGTTTATTTTTATACAGGCTTCGTGGCGCGCCCTTCCCCTTTGTTCCTGCGCAAGACGCCAGAAAAACAACGACCGCTGTCGCAGCCAGAATTCCAATAACCAACTTCATTTTTCTTCTCCTTCTTTGTTAAGACGAAATAAAATAAACAAACGTTTATTTAAATACAATGAAAAAGTGTGGAATTATAAACAAACGTTTGTTAATATTAATGAAAAAAAGAAGGAATTATTGATGGGGAGACCCAAAAAAGATGAAATGAACCCTGTCCCAACCCGGGCCCGGATTTTATCCAAAGCAATGGAATTGTTTTCCCAAAAAGGGTTTGATGCCGTATCTGTTAGGGATATTACGAAAGCGTTGGGACTGAATCCGGCGACGCTTTACATATACTTTGATAATAAGGATGCGCTGCTTCAGGCTATTTTTGACCGGTTTGAGGAAAATCTTATTATTCCTGCATTCAAGGTGCCGCCCGTGGAGTATTTTCAGAGTGATGAGAATTTTGATTTGAAAAGCTTTCTGATCAAGGGAGCGGATATTTTCTTCGGCCGTGTTGACGATGAGACACGTCTGACCTGGAGAATATTAATGATGAGTCAGTATCGTTTTACATCTGCCCGCGACGGAGTGATGGCACAGATCGTTCAGCCCCCTCAGGCGTTTTTTTCTGCCCTGTTGAAGAATGTTCAGACTGCGGGTAAACTGAACGGGGATATTGATACCCTGAGTGCAGGAAGAATGCTTGCGGCTATCTATTTTGATTTTTCCTTCAGAGCGAATCTTGCCATTGCCTGGACCGGTGTGAGCGAGACAGATTTTTCTGATCTCCATACCGATATCTCGACGTTCGTTTCGCTTTTAGTCTGAAGGGATTTATTTATTTTAATATTCCAAACCAGAGTTATCATATCCTGATAATATTACAAAAGATTTATTTCAGCAAAGCCAGAAGAACTCCGGTTGATCCCAGGCTGAGCCAGGGCGTGATCTGGTGGGTTGTCCTGACAAATGCGGGAACATCGGGGATTATGGCCATCCAGCCTCCGGTCACCATGCTGGCGAGATAAAATGCATCCATTGCCACCAGTGCAATGGTTTCGGGTGATTGGACCGGTTCATGCTTAAAATACATTCGGTTTACAAGTATGATATCACCCAGGACTGCAAATTTATGGACCGCAAGCGGCAGGGTGGCTGGCGGCAATCCGCCGCTGTGGATCCAGTATCCACTGATAAAGGTCGCTGCCAGCATCGTTCCGAGAAGAACTTGCGAGGTGTTGAAATTCATTTGATTTCCTTTCCAGATTTTCCCATTTAATGAAGCTTCAGATGCTTTTGCCAGTGAGACTGACAGCTGAAGCCCGTTTTGATAAACCGGGTGTGGCATAGGAAGCACGCCCGGAAATCCATGCATTTCGGAGGATGTCATTCGGGATTCGCCGAAGCAATTGATAACCAATACCATACTCATACTTATGAAAAGATGAAGCCTCTTGATGTGTTTTTTTAATTTCATCCTGATTTATCCTGTTTTTAGGACGCGGCAAGGTGACAGTTACGATAAACTATGTATTTGAATAATTAACCTTTGCCAGCCGTTTTTGTTCAATCCACTCAGCCAGACGCGTTTCCGGTTTTCCCAGAAGCTCGCCGGCTTCCCTTCCGTCACCCTGCTCACCGGCGACTTTAAAATATGACATCAGCCCGGCAGCAAATTTTAACCCGGGGTTTTTTGTCAGTCCGGCAATAATTCTGGCCAGAGGAATGGGAAGAACCGATACCTTTGAAATTTCCGGGTGGACTTTTTCCACATACATCTGAAGTGCCTGTTTAATTGTATAAGTTTCCGGACCGTGAATGAAAAGACGTTTTGAAAGCGTATTTTTTTTCACGTATGCGGCAGCCACCATTCTGCCGAAATCATCCGCTGCAAACCAGTGGTAAGCGGTCGGCAGGTTCCCGATGGCTGATGCTCTGCCGTCTCTTACAAATTGTCCCAGTTGCTCCATGGGCCAGGTCGGGCAAAAAATTGTGTAAGGCAACCCTTTTTCTTCAATTAATTTTTCTGCCAAAAACTTCTGCTGGATCATCGGAAACCAGGCGTGTTCCATGGAAACTGTAGCTCCGGACACATAGGTCAGCAGCCGAATTTTTTCAGGGTTAATCATTTCCAGAACATTCTTCACACTTTGCAGGTCTTCTGATCCCCCGACTGAAATGTGAATGCCTGTACAATCCCTTAGCGTATCCGTAAGATGTTTCAAATCTCTTACGTCCCCGGAGATAATCTCCACTGCATCCGGAAACAAGGATTTCGCCTTTTCCGGATTCCGGGTCAGGACCCGTACGCTCATTCCATTTTTGACCATGTGGTCTGCCACTGGCCGTCCCAGCATGCCCGTTCCGCCTAGAATTAATATTTTTTCCATCCATATTCTCCTTTCTTTATAAAACTTAATGAAGTATATTGTTGTATGCAATACATTTTTATACGACGTATAATATTACACCATGAACATTAACTGATAAATTAAGGAACGCAATGGCAGACAGGAGTAAAACAGATTTAAGCAGGATGGAGCGAAAGAAGCAGAAAATGAAGGAAAACATCATTTCCGCATCCATGAAGCTTTTCAGCCGTTCCGGATTTGAAGGGACGAGCATGGAAGCGATAGCTGAAGAAGCGGATATTGCCAAGGGTACGCTGTACAATTATTTCCCTTCCAAGGAAGCGATTGTTGCGGAAGAAATCAGGATGACGCTGGCAACGGAATATTCGGCCTGGGTGGAAAAACTGGAAACGTTGAGTGATACGCGGGAGCGCATGATCTTCGTTCTGGAGCAGCTGCTTTACCGCATCCGGAAAAACATGGAAATTTTTAAAATCTATCTGGCCTACAGAATGCAGAAAATGGCAATGCTTGACTGGGACTGGGATGAAAGTGTGAAGAGCGGAGTCTATCTTCTGGGTCATAAGATCATGGAATTGGGCACGAAATCACAGGAATTACGCTCGGATTTACCCCAAAAGTCGTTGGAGGAATTATTCGAATTCATATTTTTGGGAGTTATACGGCAGTTATATCATGATCCTGAACATTTTGATCAGGCCGCTGAAATTAATATGGCAATTGATTTGTTTCTGACAGGTGCGCAAAAACATTAACCCTTCATGGAGACACCTCCTGTGGATTTGAGCTTTTTTACAAATCAAGTACTGCAAAAAATATTTAAATGTGTGGGTTCAGATGAAAAAACACAGAAGCTTTGAATCCCGTCCACTGACTTTTAACCGGCAGATGTTGAGAGCATCGGTATCAGTCACACGGGAAAAAAACACAATTCATGGAATTACAGAGGTTGATATTACCGAACCCCGGAAGTTAATAAGGGAATATTTTGAATTGACAGGTGAAAAACTGTCATTTACGGCGTACATCGTAGCCTGCCTGGCACGGGTTATGAAAAATTTCCCTGAATTTAATTCTTTTATAAAAGGGAAGCGGTTGATCCTGATGAAGGATCTGACAATCAACGTCCTGGTGGAGCGAAACATCGGCGGGGAAAAAATGCCCGAACCCGTGGGTATACAAAAGACCCAGGAAAAAACGTATTACCAGATATCCGAAGAGATCAGAGAGGCGGCCCGGCAGCGAAGTGACAATCTGGGCTCGGGTTCAATCATGGCCTGGCTCCGATTCATCCCGGGGTTTCTCCTGAAAACCCTTGTAAGGCTGGGCGATCGGAATATCCGTCTGGCCCAAAAATATGGGAAGGTTGCAGTTACGGCAGTGGGAATGTTCTCAAAGGATCCTGTTTGGCTCATACCGCATGGAAGTGCTACCGTTCTTCTCGCTGTCGGCAGTATCAATAATAAAGTTGTTAAAATAAATGAAAATTTTGAATCACGTGAACATCTCTGCCTGACACTTTCCTTTGATCATGATATCATCGATGGCGCGCCCGCAGCGAGATTTGTCCAGAATCTGCTGGATATGATAAAGAGCGGATCGGAGGCCAGAAAACTTCTTTCTGAAAAACCGGATAAGTGAGGGGCAGCGGCCTGCTTCAAACCGTATGGAGATGGATACATGACCCTCTCTCTCGACAATAGAACATGCTTTTCAGGATTTTGATTTCTACAGGTAACTGCTCGTGGGACTGTGTCATTTGATGGGACCTGCTCTCTATTTCGGTTTTTTTAAACGATTTGTTTATTTTAATGGGATCCCGGAAAAGTCCGTTAAAAGAAAAAGCCCTGACTCGTATCGGGGTATAGCTCTCCCGAGAGGTGCACAAACTTGGGATTTGATGCCGGAAGTACGATGAATGTCGCCGGGAACCTGGGGATTTCAAGACGGTGGATTTTGTAAATTCTGAATAAAATGAAACGGTTTATCTAAAAATCATAATGGAATCGGCAGGAATAAATGATCAGTGAATTTTCATTGATTGTATATACAATGCGATGTTCATGATCAATTCTGCGGGACCAGGGTCCCCGAAGATCAAATTTCGGCGCTTCCGGTTTGCCGGGGCCTTCATAAGGCGTTCCGGCAATATCCTTTAAAAGGGTATTTAGTCGTTCCTTATAAAGTACTCGCATGTATCAGAGTATTTTCGAGAGAGAACCCAAGTCTTCTCAAAAATATCAACTTTAGGATGTATTTCGGACTTCCAAAAAGATGAGACAAAAATTTCCCTATTTCCCGCATCCATTTTCTCATATTGAAGGCTGCTCCAGCCAATAATGCGTTCATTGTATCACCAATTACCCCTTTGAGATAACTCTTCAACATTCCAAAATCATGTTTCAGATGCCCGATCACCGGCTCGATACCCGCTCGAGCTCGGAACCGCTTCCGCTCCTTCTGCTTCTGATAGGCCGTATCCGTGGATTTCCCCGAACCTGGACGCAGGATTTTCGTGCTTCCTACGTGGGATTTTCCTCGATACCCACGATCTACGATTGCCGCTTGGGGACGAGTCCCCGTTAACTTTTCTGTCTGATCAAGAACGGCATCCAGACTATGGCCGTCGTATTGTTTTCCAATATTAAGCACTCCGAGGATCAGCCCATGCTTCATTCCACGAACAATACTGATCTTCGTCCCATATTCATACTTCTTGTGCTCCTTGCCCTTACTGATACAATGAACCTGAGGTTCATGCAAACTGTAAATCTTCTCTTTATCTGATCGTGCCTGCCCTAGCAGTGTGTAAGCCAAAGTCAGGAAGTCTGCCTGAGCTTCCGTAATGTCACCTCCCAATTTGCGGTCCAGATCCCGGATGAGGGCCCCCGTCATGGTTTTCAGCCGTTTTTGGGCTTTCTTTGCCTTCTTCCGGTTCTTCGGATGGGTACTGAACTGCAGTTTCTTCAAGAGTTTCTTTTCCTCTCGAACATAACTTTGACGAAGGGAGAGGTCACAAGAGGCCGCGATGGCTCGCCCTTTCTTTAATAGTTTCCGATACTGTTTTACATCCGTCGGATACGTGATATTCTTCTCCTGAACGGTGCTGTCGACCAGCACTTCCTTCTCACACTTTGCGGGGTCGTCAAACAACTCAATGGACCCTTTTAAAATAATTTCTGCGCCTTCTGCTCCAATCCGGTTCCTAAAATGGCTCAGATCACTGGAGACACAGGGCGCTTTCCATTGAAAGGTATTCATCCCACTAAAATATTGCCAATACGGATTTTGTCGCCAGTGATCCACGAGCTCATCATCACTCACTCCAAACATCTGCTTTAACAGGAGTAGGCTCACCATCAGACGAATAGGTTTAGCAGGTCTGCCAAAATTGATGTAGTAGGGACTCAATTGGGAGTCGTACCAGGACCAATCAATTTTATGAGCCAATTTGACGAGAGTATCTTTGGGATCGATCAAATGATCCAAGGTAACTTCAAACAGGTGTTCCTGAGATTGGGAGGATTGATGACCTTTCATGTTATCCCTTCGTATTGCCGTGTTTTTAATGAATTTAAAACATTTCCGGATAAAATACAAGAGACATTACATGGATATATCTAATATTATCAATATGTTATATACATATTAAGGGACGACTAAATAGTGTTTTGTGGTTTAGGCGTTCCGGCCTCAGAGCTTTTCAGAGTGAGCCCCTGCTGATGCGATGCCATAAATAATCAGGAAAAAACGCCGAAACGCATCATACCAGGTCCTTTTCGGTATTTATTTACTAAATTAGATGAAAAGACAGGCCGCTTCATCAGCTAACTGCGAGGATTGAATGGGCCAGAAGCCAGGGACCATACTGTCGATCGGGGAAAAAATGATTCTGGAGGGTTTTTCCCGGATGCTGACGCAACAGCTTCAGGTGGATCTCATTTATTCCTGTAATTCGGGGT
>JBJKQR010000019.1:0-2931 GCA_046735395.1 Fidelibacterota bacterium
TCCGGCCGGAAGCAATATGTCCTGAAATATGATCCTTGTTCACCTGCACATTCACCGGAATCACTCCAAATAATCAAACTACAACCTCGCAGGTAAGTTAAAAAAAAAAACGATGAGGACAATAAGAAATAATTGCGACGCGATTCAGGGAGTATAGGTCAGGTCCGTCACTTCAAAATCCCCATAGCAGAAGTCGCCCTCCGGAAGCCGGAAAACGGTTTTTGCCACAGAAGGAAGGCGGAAACCTCCGAAATCGCTGTAAGCCAAAACCGGTGTGAGAAAGGGTGCCGACAGCAGGCTGTTGTCCGGACGCCGCATTTTCCGGTCATTGGAAATAAAATTGACCAGATCCCCGTCAGAATTGAAAATCAGTGTGGCCCTGATGCTGCAGGAGTCCACCGTGAAGCGCGCTTCAGCAGTGCTGTCCGTAGCCTCCAGCCATTCCACGGACGAATCCGCCAGGGTCGCCGGAGCCAGAAGGCACATATCGTTGAAAAGGGTTACGGTTTCCGATCTGTCCATATCCGGGCCACTCAGGTCGATGAGGGGAAACAGGCCCAGAAGCTTTATCTTCATAAATGCGCGGGCCCGTTCATACATGTGAATCCCGCCGGCCGGAATCCCTGCCCGCCAGGCCTTGATGCGGAAATATCTCCGTTTATCCGAGGAAAAATTCACCTGATCACAGCGGATTCTCATTCCCTTGTCACCCGGTTCAGACCGAAGCCGGCCCTTCATCTTCACCCGGTAATACAGGGGAATGGGTTTTCCGGCCACATGAGTCCGCTTCAGATATCTCTGAACCACCGGCGGCATGAGAGACAGGGCCTGATCGTCCAGAACCCGAGCTGACTCTTTCCCGGCAGCCTCGATGGCCACAGCGACCGACTCGCGGTACATTCGCTTCAAATTTTCCCCATTCATCATTGAACCACTCAACAGGATCACGGCCGCCACAACGTATTTTTTCATTTCTTCCCCTTTTTTCCCTTCAGATTAAGCGTCGTCACCGTCGCAGCAAGCTGCGTCATCGTCTGGATGAAACTGCGAAGATTTTCATCGGCAATTCCCGCAAAGAGAGCCCGGATATTAATTTCATCCTCCTGCGCCCGCTCGTCCCAGAATCGACGGTTTCGGTCATTCGTTCGCACGCGAAGCGAACGGCCATCCTCCGGATCACGGAATACATCGATAAAACCCCGTTTTTCCAGAGCGGTAATGAGCTGCTTCACATTCTGCCGGGTTGATCCGGATGCCAGCGCCAGTTCCGACAGGGACGGGGGAGACGGAAAAACAAATTCGAGCGTCACCAGCAAAAACCACTGTTTGGTGGTCAGGCCATGCTCTTCCAGAATCCGGTCTCCATAAATCTGCCAGGACTGAGCCAGCGCAAAGACGGAGCCGAATATTTCCTTTTCCATTTCTGGACGTGTCAATTCTTTCATGTCATACCTCGTTTCACACATATGCAATATATTGCTATTATAAATATTAGGCAATATATTTCTTAAATGTCTGTTCACACACCCGGGATACTCCCAATCGGGGGAAAGCCGGTCAGAAATTCAGGATCTGTATGAGATCATTTTGCCGCATTGACAAGAGATAATATTTGTCATATATTTTGCCACGATGAGACGAAACGGGAAAATCTTCTCCATTCTGATGCTGCTTGCCTGGACAGCAATCAGCCTGAGCCTTCCACTGGAACAGCTCCGGGCATCCCATAAACAATGCGGAACAGCCTGCTCCATGGCAGAGCACGCATGCAGCTGCGGGGAAAAAGCGATGATGAAGGATTGTCCGGCCATGAAGGCGGACGCCCATCCGGTTCTGCTGCTGCTGCCTGTCGCGCCGCTCAGCGAAGATCACTCATTCTGGTCAACCCTGAACACTCTGAACGCTCCGCTTCCGGTAAATTCAGGCAATATCGTGGCCGAACCGGCCTCCCACCCTCTGTTCACAGGCCATGATCCGGGTCCTCCGCCTCTCATCCATAACAAGCATTATATCCTGCTCGATACATTTCTGATTTAAAAATCGGTTTTCTTCAGAGAAACTCTGTTTTCTCCGTTGTACTGTGGTTATTTTTAACCACAAAATGAAAATGGCAAAAGCCGTGAAAATGAAGAATCCGAGACCATGACCGCTGCTTACCTTTACTGCATAGATGACATGATGGAAGGAGTCACACCCCTTCAGGGATTCGGTCACGGCATCCTGCCGAAATATTTAATACATTACAGGTAATACTATGGTATCTGAAAAATATGCAATCCGCAGTCTGCTGCTTACCGTGATGCTCGCCGGGTCAATCCTGGCGAAAACACCGGAAGCGGACTCGCTGTTTACGGTGTATTTTGACGCCGCTGTCAAATACAATCCGGATCTGGCTGCCGCACGGGAAATGGTGAACCGGAACCGGACAAAAATCCGGAGTGCAAAAGCATTGCCCAACCCTGCTTTAGGCGTCGGTGTATTTGCAGTACCCATCCAGACTGCTACCGGCCCGCAGGAAGCGAAAGTCTCTCTCACCCAGCCCCTGCCCTGGTTCGGCAAGAAGCGCCTGGATGGATCCCTGCAGAGCCTGAGAGCAGACACCCGACAGACAGAACTGGCGGGACGTATTGATAATCTGGCCCTCGAAATGAAAAAGGCCTGGACCCAACTCATTATTCTGAACTACTCTCTGGCCATCACCCGGGACAATCTGAATCTTGTATCGGATATGGAACAGGTTGTGCGAAACAAATACCGCAGCGCCACCGCCAGCCAGCCGGATCTGATCAAAGTCAGGATAGAAAAACTTCGTCTGGATGACCAGGCCCGTCATCTGGAATCCAACCTGGCTGCACAGAAGATCCGGTTTCAGCTTCTCATCAACAGTCCGGATCCCATGACTATTTTACTGCCGGATTCTTTCCCGGCACC
>JBJKQR010000020.1:0-87925 GCA_046735395.1 Fidelibacterota bacterium
GCCCCGGCGATGAAGAAGAGCTGAGTATAGCTGAGAAAGGGTTTCAGGACCAGCACGATCAGGATGCCGATGATGCCGGCGAGAGACGAGTAGCTTCTCACCTGGCCGAGAAAACGCGGAGTATGAGATACGGCCACATGCTGGAGTGTGAGGCTCTGATTCAGGGTTTCGAAGTAATGAAAGCCGGTGCTCATGAGAAAGACGGCCGTCAGAATTCCGAAGAATCCCGGGAAGAATCCGGTCATGAGGACGCCGATCCCCAGAATGGCAAGGGACAGAATGGCCAGAACCTGTTCATTGATGAGGATGAGGAGAAAAATCACCAGCAGCGAAAGAAAGCCCGGAATTTCCCGGACGGACTGAATGACCCCCATCTGGGCCGCATTGATGCCCCCGATCTCCACGGCAAAATTATTGAACATGCTGCGCCACATCTGAAAGGCCATATAGCTGAGAATCGAGATGAGAATCAGAAAGGACCGGACCTGCGGTTCCGTGTCATCGGAACTGTCATAGGCGGGAAATAAAAACAGACGGATTTTGTTTAAAAAATGCATCGCAGAATTTAGGTAAAGCCGAAATAAATGAACAGGGCAAAATAGAAAATAAAATGTTTTTCGAAAGACTGGATTCGGCCGGAGCCTGGTTTGATTTTTAACCGGAAAAAACAGATGTGGCGGAGATGAGTTAAAAATGTGATGAGCCTGCATTCAGACTGATGATACGCTTGCTTATTGTTAGATGTTTAACTAACTTATTCCGCTTTAGTTGCGGGAGCAGAGCGTATACAATGAATGGACGCGTATCCATGTTTTCGATGTTTTATGAGCAGGCAAAGCTTCATCCTGATGCCATATGCATCAGTAATCCCGTTTCCGGAGAAAATTTCAGCTTCAGCGAGGCCTTCAACCGGGTTCTGCAGATCTCAACCCTCCTTAGCCGGGAGGGGATTTCGCAGGGAACCCGAGTCGCGCTCATGCTGAACAACAGCAGTGAGTGGATCTGTATTTTTCTGGCTCTGTCCCGACTGGAGGCTGTACCGGTTCCCGTGAATACCCAGTACAAGTCTCTGGCTCTCCGGCATATCCTCAGTGACAGCGGTGCAGCGGCCGTGATTTACGATGCCTGTTTCGCGGAGCCGGTTCTGTCGGCGCTGGAGGTTCTGGAGCAATGCCGGATACGGATTGAACTGGGCGGGACGGCCGGATCGGGGTTGGTCCCTGATCCGGATACGGCTCTTTTCGGCGGACCGTTCAATCCGAAGGGGGACGATGAGGCCATTGTCTATTACAGCGCCGGGACACTGGGGCCGCCGAAAGGCGCGGTGTACAGCAATCGCCGCTTTCTGAGAAATGTGGTTGCGGTTCAGGAATACCTGAAATGTTCTAATGATGATGCGCTTTATATCGGATATCCTTTGTATCATTATGTAGCCCAGATCGCCGGAATGGGCGCCATGCTCAGGTCCGGATCACGGATTATTCCCGGGAAAAGTCTCAGTTCAGAGCCTGATCCGTCTTTACTGAACGGGTGTACGGCGCTTGTTGACCTGCCGGAAACGGTATCCCTGATGAGCCATGAGGATGCGCCTCTTCTGCCATCGGACTTGAAATATATCGTGACCGGCGGCTATCCGCTGGACCGGTCGATTCTGAAGGATTATCATGATAAACAGACAGTCCCCGTGTTCCAGGCCTACGGAATGGTGGAAGCAGGGCCGATTCTGACGTTTAATTCAGATATGCAGAAAGCGGACAGCATCGGGATTCCCGTGGACGGATTCAGTGTGGCGGTTATGGAGGATGGCAGGATTCTGCAGCCCGGACGAAGTGGAAATATTTCCATCAGCGGGCATCTCATGGTGGAAAGCTGTGTCGGACGGGTTCAGGCAGATGCGGAAAAGGCCCGGGATGGTTGGTTTTACAGTTCGGACATGGGCTATGGTGATATAGACGGATATTTATATTTTCAGGACCGGAAAATCAACCGGATTTTAGTGAATGGTTTTGATGTCTATCCGGAAGAGATAGAAAGCAAGCTGAAGAAAATGGATGGAATTGAGGATGCGGCCGTCATCGGGAATGGAAATTCGGGAGCATTGGGGCATATTGAGGCCTTCGTCGTCACGGAGCATCCCGGACATCCGGACAGCCGGTCCATTGAGGCTTTTCTTCGGGACAGGCTGCCGCGCTACCAGATGCCGGGCGAAATTATTCACGTGAATCACCTCCCGAAAAATTTAGCCGGAAAAGTTTCCCGGCAGTCATTACGTAAAAATACCGTCGCCAAAACGGCGGTAAAATTGGAGGAATAGAATGAAAGAGTACAAAACGTCTGAACTCAGAAATGTCGTGCTGATGGGACATTCCGCAAGCGGGAAGACCATTCTGGCCGATGCGATGCTGTATGCATCCGGTCAGATTTCCCGTATCGGCACAATTCAGGATGGATCCACAGTTTCCGATTATGCACCAGAAGAGATGGAACGTCAGATCTCCATTCGCAGCAGTCTTGTCCATGTAGAATGGAAGGATCATAAGATAAATGTGATTGATACGCCCGGATTTATGGATTTTGCCGGGGAAGTGAAAGGTGCCATGCACGTCGCCGATGGTGCCGTGATTACTGTGAGCGGTACGGCCGGGATTGAAATCGGTACGGAATTTTCCTGGAATTATGCTCAGGAAAAAGGAATTCCGGCTTGTATTGTCGTTACCGAGCTGGACAAGGAACACACAAAATTTGAGGATATTACCGCCACCCTGAAGGAGCGCTTCAGCTCTAAAATCATCCCCCTCACCTTTCCGGTGAATGAGGGCCCGGCCATGGGATCCGTTGTGGATGTGGTCGCCGGGAAACTTCTTACATTTGACGACAAGGGGAAGGCAAGCGTTGGGGACCTGCCTGCCGATCTGAAGGCGAAAGCGGAGGAATTGCGGGAAGCTTTTGTGGAAACCGTCGCCGAGTCCGATGATGAACTGATCGAAAAATTCTTTGATGAAGGTACGCTGAGCGATGAAGAAATACAGGCCGGTTTCAAGAAGGCGGTTCTGGGCGGGAACCTGTTTCCCGTTTTTGCAGTGGCGTCTCAGAAGATGATCGGCGTCTCGCCTCTTCTCGACCTGATTGTAAGCCGCTTCCCCGACCCTTCGGAAGCCGGGGAAATTGAGCTCACAGAGGGCGGAGACAGCAAAATGGTAAAGGTTGACCCGGCCGGGACCACCAGCCTGCAGATTTTTAAATCGGTTCACGAACATCATATCGGAGATATGAGTTATTTTAAAGTCATGAGCGGAACGCTGACTGCCGGAACCGACATGAAAAATAACAGCAATGGTGACTCCGAACGGTTCGGAACCCTCTATGTCCTCAATGGAAAGGAACGGAAGGAA
Source organism: Fidelibacterota bacterium (assembly GCA_046735395.1). Classification (GTDB taxonomy): domain Bacteria; phylum Fidelibacterota; class Fidelibacteria; order Fidelibacterales; family DSDE01; genus JBJKQR01. Next base: position 3,393 of record JBJKQR010000020.1, read on the forward strand.
GTTCCCTCCATGGCGGCCGGAGATCTGGGTGCGACGGTGAAACTGAAGAGCACGCATGTGAATAATACCCTGGCCGTCGGAAAGTTTTCCGGCAGCTATAAGGAAATCAAGTTTCCCGAGCCGGTCATCCGGTCGGCTGTGGAAACCAAATCCAAGGGCGATGATGAAAAGATCGGTGTGGGCCTGGCGCAGGTTGTGGCGGAGGATCCCACCTTTCATTATGCCATGGATCCGGAACTGAAGCAGACCATTGTGAGCGGCCTGGGTGAAATTCACCTGGAAGTCTCTCTGAAAAAGATCAAGGAACGCTACAATATTGATATTGACATGATAGAACCCAAAGTCCCCTATCGTGAGACCATCCGCAAATCGGCAACAGCCCGCTACCGTCATAAAAAACAGAGCGGCGGCGCGGGCCAGTTCGGTGAAGTGGAAATGCGCATTGAACCGAAGCAGCGTGGAGCCGGTGTGGAATTTGTGAGTGAACTGGTGGGCCAGAATGTGGATCGGGCTTTCGTTCCAAGCATTGAAAAGGGTGTTCGCCAGGCCTGTGATTCGGGCCCTCTTTCCGGGAATCTGGTCATTGATGTGAAGGCTGCCGTATTTGACGGGAAGCAGCATCCGGTGGATTCTAAGGATATCGCCTTTCAGATCGCCGGGCGCGGCGCTTTCCGGGATGCCTTCGTGCTGGCGGATCCGGTGCTCCTCGAACCTATTTATGAAGTGGAAATCACCGTTCCCGAGGATTACATGGGTGACGTCATGGGCGATGTCTCATCGCGTCGGGGCAAGGTGCTCGGAATGGATTCGGACGGTCATTTCCAGATCATTCGTGCGGAAATTCCCCTGGCAAATCTCTACAAATACAGCACGGTGCTGCGCAGTATTACCCAGGGACGTGCTTTTCACAGACGGAAATTTTCCAAATATGAAGTCTGTCCCCGCGATGTGCAGGAGAAGATTGTGGAGGAATACAAGAAACACAGGGAAGAAGGAAACTGATGCAGGATACCCTATGGGCGCCCTGGCGCATGGAATATGTCAAACGTGACAAAAGCAAGGCGGAAGGATGCATCTTCTGTGAAAAATACCATTCCGCGGAGGATGAGGAAAATCTGGTGCTGTATCGGATGGAACACAGCTTTGTGCTGATGAATCTCTATCCCTACAATAACGGACATCTGCTCATCGCACCTGTGCGACACCAGAGTGACTATACCGAGCTGACAGCTGTCGAACAGAGTGAAATGGCTCATCTTACCACGCTTTCCGTGCGCATTCTCATGGAGTATCTGCACCCGCAGGGTTTCAATATCGGAATGAATATCGGAGTGGTCGGCGGTGCCGGTATCGCCGACCATATCCATCAGCATATTGTTCCGCGCTGGACCGGAGATACGAATTTCATGCCCGTGATCGGGCATACGAAAGTGATGGTCGAAGGCCTGGCCGAATCCTGGAAAGCCCTTCGGTCTGCTTTCGAAAAACTTGGCTGAGAAAAGATTTGTAACAGGAGAGGAAAAGGCTCTATATTCAACTATGAAGTTAACTGACATTATTCAGGAGAATCTGATTCTGGTTCCTTTGGAGGAACAGACTCAGGAAGCGGTCGTGAGGGAGATGATCCGCTTTTTGTCATCAAGGAATTATATTGATGATCCGAACCATATTTTTGATATCATCATGGAGCGGGAACGTATCCTGTCGACGGGTATCGGAAGCGGTATCGCCATTCCGCACGGCAAGAGTTCCAGCATTCAGGAACCCGTTGTCGCGCTGGGTATCAGTAAAAAGGGAATTGATTATAAAGCCCTGGATAAAAAGGAAGTCTATCTTGTCTTTCTGCTGCTGACGGCAGATAATGACAAGGGGATGCATATACGCCTGCTGAGCCGGATTTCACGATTGCTGAACCGCAATGAATGCCGCCTTGCCCTGATGGAGGCGGGCTCTCCGCGGGAAGCTCTGGATATTATCCGTGATGCCGAACAGAAGTGGTTCGAGATTGACTGATGCAACTGCTTTTTATCGTTTTGAATAATTCAGATTACCTGGATGAAGTTCTGGAAAGTTTTCTTGAACTGGGCATTTCCGGAGCGACGGTTCTGGACTCTACGGGCATGGGGCAGATCATTTCACGCGATCTGCCGATTTTTGCCGGATTCAAGAATGTATTTTCCGTAGCGGAACCGAGCAACAAAACGATCTTCACCCTGATCGGGGACCAGGATTTTAATCGGGTTATGGATGCGGTGGAACAGATTACCGGGTCTTTTTCACAGCAGGGAACGGGCATTGCCTTTTCCGTCCCCGTGGATGGCTGCCGCGGTTTGAATGCAGATTCTGCAGCGGAGTCATGACTTTTACTGTCTTTTCATAAGCTAAGTTTTTAATTTTAAGTATAACAACGCGGGAGGCTTTATGAAATACTGTCCTGTATGTCGTGAAGAATTTGTGGATACGGCCAGCAGATGTCCGGATGATAATGTGGCGCTCGTCGATCATCTCGAACCGGAATTTCATGAAGATGATGTCCCGAGAAAACTGCTCTACGAATTTACGAATCAGAATCTGGCGGACATGGTTCTGGAAGTGCTGGAGGACAATGGAATCACGCCCCTTCAGAAAAAGGATATGTTCGGATCGGCGCTTTCTGTTCATGCCTCATCTACGGTGGGAACGAACATCAAGTTCTACGTGGCTGAAACGGATTTTGAGAGAGCAAAGGATATAACAAGTGGAATGGTAGATTCCGGGGATGAGAATGATACATAGTCAAAAAGGCACGCACGATATTCTTCCTGTTGAAAGCCGCAAATGGCAGAAAGCGGAAAAATTATTAAGAGAGATATTTCAGAGTTACCGCTACGAGGAAATCCGGACACCGATATTTGAGAAGACCACCCTGTTTGCCCGGGGCATCGGGGAATTCACGGATATTGTATCGAAGGAAATGTACACCTTCACGGATAAAAGCGGGGAGAGCCTGACACTCAGGCCGGAGTATACGGCATCGGTGGTGCGGTCCTACATTCAGCACAACTGGGTGCAGCAGGGAAATCTTCACCGCGTCTGGTACATGGGGCCGCTGTTCCGGCAGGAGCGCCCGCAGAAGGGACGTCAGAGACAGTTTCATCAGTTCGGTGTGGAATGCATCGGCGCAGACGGCGCTCAGGCTGATGCGGAGGTGATTGCGGTCGCCTGGAAAATCTATGAAAAGCTGGGACTGAAACAGCTGGAACTGAAGATCAACAGCATCGGCAGTCCGGATGCACGGAAGGCCTATCTGAAAATTCTCAGATCGGCGCTGGAACCGCATCTGGACAGCTTCTGTCCCGTTTGCAGGGATCGTTTCGACGGAAATACCCTTCGGCTTTTTGACTGCAAAAATGAATCCTGCCGAGAGCTGATGACCGGCCATGCGCCGCATATCACCGATCATATCAGTGCGGAGGACAAACAGCATTTTGAGGAGCTGAAATCTCTGCTGGATGCGGTTTCCATCCCCTATACGGTCGATCCCTCTCTGGTTCGGGGTCTGGATTACTATACACGGACGACGTTTGAGATACAGGGCAAGACTCTGGGCGCCCAGGATGCGCTCTGCGGCGGCGGACGCTATGACAATCTTATTTCCGATCTGGGCGGAAAGCCCACCCCGTCCGTCGGATTCGCGGCCGGAATGGAGCGTCTGATCATTGCGATGGAAGCGGAAGCGCTTTTTGACGACGAGAGCGAATCCGGCCCGGAACTGTATATCGCGCCCATCGGCGAATCTGCCCTGGCTGAAGGATTCCGGCTGACGACCCTGCTGCGCGATCACGGTATTGCCGTGGATCTGGAGCTGCTGGGCCGGAGCCCCCGGGCCATGCTCAGGGAGGCGAACCGGAAAAATGCCCACTATTCTCTTCTGCTGGGGGACGATGAAATACGGAGCGGAAGCTATGTTTTAAAAAATATGCGGGACGGAGCGGATATCAGTACGGACAGAGGCCATATCCTGGATTCGCTGCGCGGGTAGCGGGTCTTGAAACATAAAGCAAAGTTATATTTCGAATACGGCCTTCTCCGGCTGGTGGGCGGTATTTTTCAGATACTTCCCACATCACTGGCGGAATGGGTGGGGCGAAAAGGACTGGGAGCCCTGCTCTGGTATGTCTTTCCCTATCGCTTTTCCGTCGCCTATCATAATCTGGGCGTTGTCTTTCCGGATATGACCCGCCGCGCCAAGATGAAAATGCTGCACCAGATCTACGAGCATTACGGATGGGTGCTGGCCAGCTATTATGTCATGCCGAGGAAATCCTTCAAAAAACGCATTCTGAATGCGGATTCATCGGGAACATATGATGAACATTCGCCCCTAACTGAAGGAAAGGGATCGGTGTACTGCGTGTCCCATTTCGGCCACTGGGAGGCCTTCATCGCCTTTCTGGCGTTGAAAAATTATCCCTTCACCGGCATCTACAAGGTCCAGAAGAATCCTCTGTCGGATGCCTATTTTATCAATCATCGGCAGAAATTCGGGCGCCTGGAACACATTTCATCCCAGGCCGGAATGAGAGCCTTTCTGGACGTGCTGCGTGAAAACCGCATGCTGGGAATTGCCATTGATCAGAATTACCGGAGAAAAGGGATTCCTGTCAGCTTCTTTGGGCGGGAATTTTTTGCTGCCCGGGGTGCAGCCATGTTTGCCCTGAAAAAGAAATCACCGGTGGTCGTGGCCGCATTCTATCTGGAAAACGGGAAATTCGTCTATGAAGAGCATCGGATGGATCTGCCCGAATATGATGAGATTACAGACGAAGCCATCGCGGACATTATGCAGATTCTGATACAGCAAACGGAAGAGATCATTCTGAAACATCCGGAACAGTGGTTATGGTTTCATAAGGTATGGCAGGGGATTTATTCGGAAAAGATCCGTCGGACATGGCGCGAATATTTGATATAAAGCGGGAGCCGGACAGGGCGTTTCAGGAAGTCGGAAAACTGCTGGCTTCCGGAGATGTTTTCATTTATCCCACCGATACGGTATATGGCCTGGGCTGCGCTGCCGAAAGCGACGCCGGCCTCCGAAAAATTTATGAATTGAAACAGCGTCCGGACCTGCTGCCCTTCTCTGTCGCATTTCCTTCCCTGGCCCTGCTGGAGGCCCGTCTCGACCTGCCGCCGGCGGCCCTGAAGCTTGCGCGGATTTTTTTTCCCGGAGCCCTGACCATCGTCACGGTCTGTGACGGTGATCCGGGCTGGCCGTCCCTGCTGTTCAGCGAAGGACACCGTGTCGGCCTGCGGGTTCCGGATCATCCCTTCTGTCTCAGTCTCGAAGGGCCGGTGGTCACCACGTCCGTGAATCTGAGCGGACAGCCTCCGCTGCTGCAGGTGGAGGAGATGGCAGAACAGTTCGGAGAAAAGGTCGCGGCGTATTTCATGGATCCGGATCTGGAACATTCATCGAATGTCAGCGCCTCTACAATTGTGGAGGTGGATAATCGGGGAAAGCTCCGCTGTCTCCGTGAAGGGGCCTTGCCCTTTCAGACTTTGCTTGAAGCCTTGTAAACTATTATTTATATGCTTCGGTGATATGATTGAAATAGGTGTCGTAACCCGGCATCAGCTTGCGGAAATCAGGAATAAAAAATGTATCCTGAAACGCTTTGCATAAATATTCACAGTCCTGATAATGACTTTCGATGAAAATGCGCGTGTATTTGTCCTTGTTCTTGAGATAAATATTTTCATCGAGCAGTTTCAGGGCATCTGCGAGTGAATTCCGCGCATCATCGGGCTGGCTGTCCTCCAGGGCCCAGAAACACTGGTTGAGGAGGAGTCGGGCGCGGCGCAGCCGGAAATTGCTGGTGATTTCGTTGAGGGCCGTCTGTTTGCTGTTCCAGGCGTTGCTGTACTTGCTGAGCTGAGCCAGCTGTATCATGTCCTGAGCCTGAGAAAAGAGCGTGCTTCCGCCATTGAGCTCGATGCCGTCCAGTTCCGATGCGCAGATGAGATAACCGTAGAAATCGATGACCGATCCGATGGGATCATAGATGCCGCTGCGGAAGATGGCTGTCCCTTTTGAAAACGGAAAACGCCAGCCGGTTTCCACATAGCGCTGGTCTCCTCCGTTCGTGAAAAAGGCCTGACAGCTGTAATTGGTCTCTGCGGAATTTTCATCCACGGATTCGACAAAAAGCTGAATCTTGAAGGGTATCTTGAAGTCATAATCGTTGTTGCTGAAACTATTGTCGTAAATGTAGGATTCTATCGTCGTCTTCAGCTCCTGAATGTCCTTCTTTTTACTGCTGTCCATTCTGTTTGCATCGATGTTAATATCCGGCACGAGCGTCTGAGCTGCGGCCGACACAATGAAAACCATAAGAAGATATATCGTTCTCATAACGCTCCTGTTTAGTGATTATCTGTCATAAATATACGTCAAGAATCATGATTATACAAGGCGGGAGCAAGGAAGCGGTGATTCTGTCAACAGGGCTGATTATTCCTGCATCAGGCGGCGGATTTCCGGAAGCTTCTCCCGTACGGCCTTTCGGCCCTCGAACATCAATTCCTCAAAATGCGAATATTCATACCATTCGTAGCCGTGTGTATCAGGATGGAGGCAGAGATCCGCTTCAGCCGTAATCCTGTCAGTGAGGTGGTTTTTCAGGATATGATCGGTCCGCGATACCACATCAATGGCTGAATGAAGCGGCATTTTCGAAAAATTCCGCTTCGTGACGTCAATGGCGATGATCCGGTCGACTTTGAAGCGGTCCAGGGCGCGAACCGGAACGCTTTCATAAATGATGCCGTCCACATAGGGAAAGCCGTCAATCATGACCGGTTCCACCCATCCGGGGATACTGGAAGAGGCGGCAACGGCTTCCACTATATTTCCCTCACTGAAATAGCGTCCGCTGCCGTCAATGAGATTTGCGGCACAGGCAGCGAAGGGAATATTCAGGGATTCGAAACGGATGTCGCCGAAGAGAACCTGCAGGAAGTTCTCCATCTTTTCCGCTGAAATAATACCCAGTTTATGGGCATTCATCTTGATGATGACTTTCTCGGCCACAATTTTCGTGAACTGCTGAAGCAGCCCCGGCTCGTAACCGGCGTGCTGCTGTTCAATATGGTGGAAGCCCATACGGTGAAAGGTATCGCTTTTCATGAATTCGGAAAAATGCTCCCGAACTTTTTTTGAATTGCGGTAATAGGCGTACAGAGCACCCACAACTGAACCGATGGACGTTCCGGATACGGCGTGAATGGGAATGCGTTCCTCTTCCAGTGCCTGCAGCACACCGATATGGGCTATACCTCTTGCGCCCCCTCCTCCGAGAGCGACGCCCAGTGTCCGGGTCATGTCAGTTCTTATTCATATAGACGTACATGGGGATGGAAGTGACGGGATTGTCCCTGCCGTCTCGTTTCTGATTCACGATCTTTTCAATGACTTCCAGGCCGTCCACCACTTCGCCGAATACGGTATACTGATGATCGAGCTGACCCACGTCACCGGCACAGATGAAGAACTGGGAACCGGCGCTGTTGATGTCGCGGGCCCGGGCCATGGACAGAATACCCATGCGATGATGGATATCATTGAATTCCGCATTCACGGTGTAGCCGGGGCCTCCGGTTCCGTCATTGCTGCGGTCCGCATCCCGGGAATTGATGTCCCCGCCCTGTATCACAAAACCGGGAATGATGCGATGGAAGGTGGTTCCGTTGAAATAGCCGGCTTCGGCCAGGCGCTTGAAGTTTGCGGCATGATTGGGAGCCTTGTCCGTGAAAAAGCGGACGGTCATTTTGCCGAAAGGTGTTTCGATGGTTGCGGTTTCATTCGGTCCCACCGGTGTGGGCGGTGTGGTGGCCACGGTGGCCAGTACATCCTGAATGTCATCGGGACTGAGCGTCCGGGTGATTTTATGTACGATGTCCACTGCGTTCTGCAGTTTTTCCGCATCCGCCACCTCACTCTGAGGATAGCTGTCTGCGAAGTCTGCATAATCGAAGACGGTGCTGCAATTGTCCCAGGCCGTCTGTTCCATTTCCTTTTTCATGTCCATAGCATATTGTCCTTCCGGGTATTTGTCGATGAATGCCTGCATCTGTTTTACATTCCGGCTTTTGACTGCGGTGTCAAAATCCGTTTTCTCCCTTGACCGGGAACAGGAGCTCAGTGAAAACACGAGTGTTGCGCCGATCAGGGCCATAATCCATTTTGCTTTCATGTTTATCCTCTTTTATTTATCTGTTGACGATGACTGATTTCATGCTGGAGGCAAATTTCAAAGGGAAGGGTGCGTCCGGTTTTTTCCAGTATGCCGCGAACCTGTTCCTCCAGAAGTGCCGGCCTGTTGTTTTCCTCACTGAGGTGAATGAAGGAAATCCCCTGAAGTTCCGGGGATGGAAGCAGATTTTCCAGAAGTTCCAGACTCTGATGATTGCTGAGGTGGCCGAAGCGGCTGCGGATGCGGCGCTGCAGCTCAAGGGGGTAGCTTCCGTTGCGAAGCATTTCCACGTCGTGATTTGCTTCCAGATACAGATAGCTGCAGGTACCGGCAAGCTGTCTGACCAGATGGGACACATGGCCCAGATCCGTGAAAATACCGGTGCGGATGTCACTCGATTCAATAATGTAATTGACGGGTTCCCGTGCATCATGACTGATACCGAAACTGTGTATCCGGGTGCTGTTTATCGATATTTCATGTCCCGGCTGAAAACTGTGAATCCGGGGAACATCGTTCAGCAGCCCTTTGTCATCCAGCGCTTCCCGGGTACCCGCACTGACATATACGGGGATATTGTACTTTTTCGCCAGAACCCGGACGCCTTTCACGTGATCCGTGTGTTCGTGGGTGATGAACAGGGCGTCAAGATTCTCCGGATCATGTCCGCTTTCGTTGAGACGCAGAACCAGCTGCCGCGCGGACAGGCCCTGGTCAAACAGGATTCTGCAGTCTTCCGTCTCCACGTATATGCTGTTCCCCTTGGAACCGCTGGCCAGTGCCTGTGTCAGCATCGCTCACCTTCCGGATTCAGGAAGATAAATTCGTAAATTTTCCTCATGTATTCAAAGAGAAAATCGTACCGGGGCATTTCCGGACGGATTCAGGACTAAAATATCTGATATCAGGACAGATGTGCTCAATGTCATCAATCAGGCCCGGCCTTGGTCGATGCATGAAATTATGTTTTACTCTACAAATTTGTAAGTGTATATTACTAACTATGATGCGGAAAGGAATAATCCTTCTTCTGGGGCTTTCTGCACTGCTGGCAGCCTCATCACCCGGACTTGATACTGTTCTGGAGCGGATTTCAGGGGAGTCTCAGAGTCAGCAGCTTCAGTCGCTTGCACAATTTTCCGAGAAAATTTACGGCAGTGATCCAGCTCTGGCTCTGGAGACGAATGCATATTGCCGTATCCTGGCCGCCCGGTCCGGCAACAAGGCTCTCATAGGGGATTCCTTTTACCAGTCCGGGTATATCTGCTTTCGTCTTTCCATGACCGATTCATCCGAATATTATCTTCTCAAATCCCTCGATATTCGCCGCGAAATCGGGGACAGTTCCGGTTTCGCCGTGTCGCTGAACAGGCTGGGAAATGTTTACTGGGGAATGAATGAGCAGATGAAGGCCTTTCATAACTTCACCCGGGCCCGGGATATTCATCATCGTCTCGGGGACGTGCGGGAGGAAGGCCGTGCGCTCAATAATCTGGGCAACTGCTACCGGCAGTGGGGAAATTATGACAAGGCTCTGGAATATTTTCTTGAAGCATCCCAATTGTACGATGACTGCGGATATGATGAGGGCGCCGCGTGGCTGAATTTTTCCATTACGCTTCTGTACAACAGACTTGGATATTACAACAAATCACTGCAGTACGTGAAAAAATCGCTGCAAACCTATCTGTCTCTGACGAATCAGCACCGTGACAGCAGCGGCATCATGATCTGTTACGGACAGATGGGAGAAATATACAGCCGTCTCGGAGATTATCAGAATGCCCTGATTTATCATAAGAAGGCACTTGCAATGCGGATTCGCCGGGGTATCAGCGGATCTATTGCCGACGGGTACACGGGGATCGGGCGGGTTTATTATGAGCTGGGTGAATATGATCTGGCCCTGGAAAATCTTCAGGAAGCCATTACGGTGAGAAATAAACTGCGTGCAAAGATCGGAATCTCAACGCCGTTACGATACATCGGGTTGATTTACCTGTCACGGGGCGATACGGCAAAGGCGCTCGAATATCTGGAAAAAGGCCTGAGTTTTGCCCGTGATTACAGTCAGTTGCCCAATGAGGCCGGAATACTCAAGGTCCTGGCGTCAATTTCAGCCGATCGTCACGAATACCGCAGAGCGTTTGATCTCAATCAGGCCTTTCAGATGGTTCAGGACAGTCTATCAAATATCGAAGTTCAGAAGAGTGTGGCGCGACTGAGAGCAGACTATGATCTGCAGGAATCGGAAAAGGAAAATCTCCGTCTTTCACAGGAAAACCGGAATAAGGAGCTGCAGCTTCAGAAGAGCCGTGGCCGGAGCCGCTCTCTCATCATGGTTATTCTGATTATTTTCCTTCTTGTCCTGATTGTTCTGTATTATTACCGAAAATCCCGCAGGGATAACGTTCTTCTCCGCGAGATGAACCATGAAATCAGCGCAGCACACCAGTCTCTGACGGAAGAGGTTACAGAGCGGAAACGGATCGAGAAGGAGCGTGAAGATCTCATCATTGAGCTTCAGGAAAGCCTGAACAACGTCAAGACACTCAAAGGCCTGATCCCGATCTGTTCGAACTGTAAAAAAGTCCGGAATGATGACGGATATTATGAGCAGCTGGAAAAATACCTGTCCGAACATACGGAGGCGGAATTTTCGCATGGCCTCTGCGCGGATTGCTATGCGACGCTCTATCCGGAATTAAAACAGCCGCCGGAAGACGGCTCCGACGTCGATTGACAAACGCCCGTTCTGCTATAATTATTTCATAACTTGCCCCCGGCATAAAAACTCCCTACTTTTTATCAGACCTGTTCTAATGTGGTGAAAAATCGGGGGTGAACCATGGATTTATCCTGCTGGGGAAAATTGTTTGAACCGGATGGAAATTATTGTTCGGAAACCGCGCTTCAGCGCCTGTGGAAAAAGGAACTCTGGAAGAAATTCTATCGTGGCCTGGGTGGAGAGGAAGTACAGATTCTGGATCCCGGGCATCATAACCCGGTACAGGGCCCGGATTTCAGACATGCCCGTCTGTACATAGACGGACGGCTTGTCAATGGGGATGTGGAGCTTCATTTTGACAATATGGACTGGTACCACCATGGGCACCATACGAATCCGGAATATAATTCGGTCGTACTGCATGTTGTTTTCCGGAATACGGACGGATCTTCCTATGTCACGACCGCCCGGCGTCAGCGGGTGCCCAATCTTCTCATTCCCCTGGCGGACCTGCCATCCGGTTTCAGTGAGGACTGTCCCGTCAGGATAAAGCCGGACGCCGCTATCATTGAGGAACTGTGCCGGGCCGGACGGAAGCGCTGTCTGGAAAAAGCCGGTTTCTTCTATGCCCGCCGCCGTCGCTTTTCCTTTGATCTCGTGTTTTTCTGGGGGCTATTCAAGGTATGTGGCTACCGCTATAATACGCGGAATTTCATTGCGCTGTTTCTGTCTCTTCCCTGGGATAAAATTTTTGACGGCAGTATTCCGTCTGCGGACCTGGAAGCGATCCTGTTTTATTACAGCGGAATCAGGCAGAATCCTCCTGATGGACAGATGTTAAAGTATGAAGAGCTTGTCCGGCATTCGGGGATTCAAGTGCAGGGAAATGCATCGCATCGCCTGGAATGGAGTTACAGCCGAAGCCGTCCCGGGAATTTTCCGGACCGGAGGATCGCGTGGCTGGCGGCGATGATCCGCACATACAGGGGGATGGATACGCGGTCATGGCTGCTGGGGGACTGGTCGGACTTTACAAAAGCGGATGCGCGGCTGAAAGACCTGTTTGAGGCCGGGCCCTATGATGCATACTGGATGAGGCGCTACCGCCTGGGTGGAAAAGAGGGCCGGCCGCTGTCACTGACTCCGGGCCGCTCCGTTCGGCGGGAGTTTTTGTTGAATGTTCTGGCTCCCCTTATGAAAGCGGAGGCCATGGCCGAACGTGAAAATGAGGAGGTGCTGAATACCGCGAATGAAATGGCCGGATTGACCGAGACCATCCGAACGGATTCGCTGTACCTCGATGTGGAAAAATTTTTTCGGCACCACGAAGTACGTGTGAATGAAAAAGCCCGCGGCTGGCTAGTGTCACAAGGTGTGCTCTACTGTCGGGAACATTACTGCAACCTGAGACTCCATGCTCTGTGTCCGGTCTGTTCCCCACCTCATCAGGATTTGAAATTGTCCTGAATATCCGATTTCAGAATGCCCATGACATAAAAATCACAGTAATGGCCGTTATGATACATGGCCTGACGCAGGGTTCCCTCTATCCGGTAGCCGATATTCGAATAAATCTTTACGGCGGCGGTATTTTCAGTATTGACGTGTAACTGGATCCGGTTGAGATTCAGCTCATTCAGGGCATAATCACGGACAGCCTGACTGATTTCGGTGCCGTACTTCTTTCCCCACAGATCCGGCTGGAGAATGGCGATATAGAAGACTGCAGACCGGCTGATGTAATCAATTCGCACCAGTCCGCTCTGGCCGATGAATGTTCCGCTTTCCTTTTCAAATACGGAAAACATGAGCGTGGCGGGATTGGAACGGTTCTCCAGAATCCGGTCCCGCATCTGTTCCCGGGACTGGGGCAGGGCCAGAAAGAGCGCATCGCGGATAATTTCCTCGTTTTCCTGATGATAGAGAAGGTCAACATCTTCAGAAGAAATTTCTCTGAAAATACAACGGTCACTGTTCATAAAATTAGCCTTGTCCTTCATGGGATTGTCCTTATGCTTCGGGTGTTTCTTCCCCATTCTCATTTGAATGGGTCTGCGGGGATTCCTTCGTATTCATTGGACATTAATTTAGCTAAATTCATCCGGAAAGTCAGTGTGCTTGTTCAAAACGGAAGGAATGGAAAGAATGAAAGAGGAAATAAAATCGGGCAGCAGGAATTCCATGGCGATACTTGCCGCCGCGATGGTGATGTCTGCGGCGATTTTTGGCTGGTTTGTGGAAAAAGCGGCTGTCCGGGTGAAGGAATATGAGCGCAGCGTAACCGTGAAGGGGCTTGCAGAGCGGGAAGTTCCGGCGGATGTGGCCATCTGTCCCATCAGTTTTACACGGGCCGACAACGAGATTACGACCCTCTATGCGTCAATGGATCGCGACAGTCATCTCATTATAGAATTTCTTCGTCAATTCGGAATAAAAGATGAGGAAATTTCCGTGTCCACGCCCCAGGTGACGGACAAACTTGCCCAGCAGTACGGAGGAAACCAAACCGTCGAATTTCGGTACACGGGAATGGAGACCGTGACAGTCTATTCGTCTGCAATCGACAGTGTACGGTCGCTGACGGCGAGATTAAAGGAACTGGGGAAGACGGGGATCACCATAACGGATAACCGTTTTCAGGGCGGCGGCACGCGCTACCTGTTTGAAAACCTGAACAGCATCAAGCCGGAAATGGTGGAAGACGCCACGCAGAATGCCCGGGAGGTCGCGGAGAAATTTGCCCATGACAGTCACAGCCGCCTGGGAAAGATCCGTCACGCCTCGCAGGGACAGTTTTCCATCAGCAGCCGTGACAACAATAATCCGCAGATTAAAAAAGTGCGTGTTGTGAGCACGATCAGTTATTATTTATCAGATTAAAGTCGGTGTAAATAGTCAAGGGCAGACTCGCTTATTCTGCCTGCGGTTTTTCAATGGCCGTGAAGGGGTGAAGGAAACTGTAAATCGCCGTTTCCAGCGCATCCGGATTGGCAGCATGCTTTTCAATGATCCGTACCAGCGCCGATCCGATAATTGCGCCGTCGGCGCCGGATGCTTTCATTCGAAGTGCATCATCGGGACGGGAAATGCCGAATCCTGCGCAGATCGGGAGATCCGTTCGCTGATGAATCGCGCTGATGATATCCGCCAGATGAAGGGCCGGATGCTCGTGGGTACCGGTCACACCCAGGCGGGACAGCAGGTAGATGAAGGCGTCTGACTTTGAAATGATGGTTTCGAGCCGTTCTGCCTGAGTCAGCGTGGAGACGGTATACACCGGCCGGATGCCTGCTTTTTCAGCCGCGTCCTGAAAGGGTGCGGATTCTTCGACCGGAACGTCCGCAAGCAGCACCGAATCTACGCCCGCATCGGCGAGAGCAGAATAAAATTCATTCAGTCCCTTTGCCATGGCGGCATTTGCGTAGGCCAGTATACCGATGGGCGTATCGGGATGACGCTGCCGCAATTCGCGGATTATACTGAGTGCATCGCGGAAGCGGAAGCCGTTTGAAAGAGCCTGATGAGCCGCTGCCTGCAGCAGGGGTCCATCCGCGACCGGATCGGAAAAGGGCAGTCCCAGTTCAAGGGCATTTGCGCCGGCCCGGACGAACATATCACTCGCCAGCAGGGAAATATCATTGTTGGGAAAACCCAGCGTTGTGTACGCGATAAGTGCGCTTTTGCCATTTTTTCTCAGAGTGTCGAATGTGTCTTGATAGCGATTCATATTTCCATCCCCCGGGTTGCGGCCACAGAAAAAATATCCTTATCACCCCGTCCGCTGAGATTGACGATAACGGGTTGATCCGTTGAAAAGCGCTGTTTTTCACGGATGATCCAGGCGAGAGCATGGGAGGATTCGAGGGCCGGGATGATGCCTTCCCGGCGGCTGAGCAGTTCAAAGGCCGAAAGGGCCTCTTCATCGCTGACGTGATCGTATCCTGCCCGGCCTTTTTCCCTGAGCCAGGCATGTTCGGGGCCGATGGCCGGATAATCCAGGCCTGCGGAGACGGAGTGGGTCTGAGACACCTGTCCGTCCTCATTCTGCAGAATATATGTCCGCGTTCCATGGAGTATTCCGGGCCGGGCGAAGCGGTCATCGGCAAAGCGGGCTGCGTGCCGGCCCTCATCCAGAGAACTCCCGCCGGCTTCGACACCGATGAGCTGTACATCCGAATCATCATAGAAGGCACGAAAGATCCCGGCGGCATTGGACCCGCCGCCCACGCAGGCAATCACGGCTGCCGGAAGACACTTTTCCCGTTCCAGAATCTGCTGTCGGGCTTCCTGTCCGATCACCGCCTGAAAGGCAGCGACCATGTCTGGAAATGGGTGCGGCCCCAGAACGGAACCCAGGAGGTAATGCGTATTTTCCACATTCGCGGACCAGTCCCGGAGGGCTTCATTAATGGCATCCTTCAGCGTTTTTGATCCGCTGCTGACAGGATGGACCCGGGCGCCGAGCAGACGCATGCGATACACATTGGGCTTCTGCCGTTCCATGTCCGTTTCGCCCATATAAATTTCACAGTTCAGGTTGAGGCGGGCGCAGGCGGTGGCGGTCGCGACACCATGCTGGCCGGCACCGGTTTCGGCGATGATCCGGGTTTTTCCGGCTCTGCGGGCAAGCAGCGCCTGTCCGAGAGCATTATTCAGCTTGTGGGCGCCGCTGTGCAGCAGGTCTTCCCGTTTCAGATACAGATTCAGGCCCAGATCTGCGGAGAGGTTGGGACAGGCCGTGAGAGGAGTGGGGCGGCCGGCATAATGCCGAAGCAGGGTTTCCAGTTCCTGAATGAATCCGGGGTCGCTGCGGGCGGTCTGATAGAGTTTTTCAAGTTCCAGAACTGCGGGCATGAGCACTTCAGCAACGAAGCGTCCGCCGTATCGGCCGAAATAGGCTTGGTCCATGAAAGGGTTCCTTACTTTATTGCAGTGGAATCAATGTATGGGTTGATTCCGCATTGTTCATCAATTATCCGGAAAAATTGCCGGACTTTTTCGTGGTCTTTGGTTCCGGGAGTGGTTTCGAGTGACGAGGACAGATCCACTCCGTCCGGGACATAGGCCAGCAGGTCGGAAATATTCGAACTGTTTATGCCGCCGGCCACAAAGAAAAATGTGTGTTTCGGAAGCGTCGGCAGCTTTTCCCAGGAAAAGGTGATCCCGCTGCCGCCGGCCAGTTTTTCGTGATAGCTGTCCAGCAGACAGGCATGCCGGTTCTGAAAATCTTCCGGGAGCGGCGTCAGGGTCTCCCGGATACGATGCACCTGAATCAATTTTTCTGAACCGAGTCCCTCGGGCACCGTGAAGCACTGACAGAGATCGCAGCCGGATTCAATGAATGTTTCACGGATATAATCCGGATCCTCATCGCCGAATACGGCAACTGTCCGGATACGGGGGAAACGGGATTTGAGTTCCAGGGCCATCGTTGCGGCCTGGGGCGGAGCCACAAAACGCGGTGATTTTCGGTGGAATACGAAGCCGAGATAATCCGCACCGGCTTCTGCTGTAAAAATTGCGTCCTCCCTGTTCGTCATTCCGCAAACCTTGATTTTCGGACGGAAAAAAGCACGGATGTGACGGTCCATATCCCCGGCCTTGAGAATGGAGGTGCCGATCAGGGCCGCGTGAGCAGATCCGTGGATTTTTCGGATATCATCCGCATCATGAATTCCGCTTTCCGAGACGATAATGACGTTCCGATCCGAAAGTTCACGGCTGAGTTTCTGTGTCGTGTTCAGATCTATGGTCAGCGTATCCAGATTCCGGTTATTGATACCGATGATGCGGGCATTTGCCGGCACTTTGGCCAGATCATCCTGATCATGAATTTCAAACAGGACATCCATGGCGAGAGAGGCGGCGAGCTGCGAGAGGGTGATGAGCTCTTCCCTGCTGAGAATCCGGGCAATGAGCAGAATGGCATCCGCTCCGTAGTATCTTGCTTCGTATATCTGGTAGGGATCAATGATGAAATCCTTTCTCAGGATCGGTTTGGACGTGAGCTCCGCTGCGGTACGGAGATCTTCCACGGATCCGCCGAAGAAGTGGCTGTCTGTCAGAATGGACAGCGCTTTTACGAAGGGATTTTCATCATATATTTTCACCACATCCTGCAGGGTGCGGTCAGATAGAATCTGATTTTCAGAAGGGGATTTCCGCTTGAATTCTGTTATCAGCCCCGGATGCCTCTGTCCGGCAATATCCCTGAAATTTCGGGAGGATGGCTGCAGCTCATGGATGAAGCTGTCGAGTTGGAATGCCGTCTTTCGTTCCGCCACATCCCGGCGTTTCTGAGTGACAATGCGATCAAGTATCATGCCTGGCTCAGCTCCTTCAGAGCAATCAGGGTCGCCAGTGCTTTGCCGTTATCCAGGGTCTGGGCGGCAAGGCTGATTCCCTCCATCGGCGTGTTTGTTTTTCCGGCGGCACAGAGCGCGAAAGCGGCATTCAGCAGAACAATGTCCCGATGGGGGCCATTTTCCCCATTGAGTACATCCATAATAATTTTTGCATTGGTTGCCGCATCGCCCCCGCGGATGGCAGAGATGGGTGCGGGAGTCAGTCCGAAATCGGCGGGGTGCACCTGATAATTGCTAATCTGCCCGTCCCGGAGTTCGCTGACATAGGTTTCTCCGCTGAGAGTCAGCTCATCCAGGGTATCAGCGCCATGAACCACATAGGCCCGTTTTGTACCGAGATTCATCAGGACCGCGGCCAGTTTCCGGGTGAGGTCGGGAGCGTACACACCCAGGACCTGGGCGGTGGCACCGGCAGGATTTGTCAGAGGGCCGAGGACATTGAATACCGTCCGAACGCCTAATTCCTTCCGGACGCCTCCGGCATATTTCATGGCTGAATGGAGCAGCTGGGCAAAGAGAAATCCGATACCGATTTTCTGTATAAAGCCGGCGACCTGTTCCGGTGTGACCTGCAGATTGACGCCGAGAGCCTCGAGAACATCGGCAGAGCCGCAGGCAGAGCTGGCGGCGCGGTTTCCGTGCTTGGCCACCTTCACGCCGGTGGCGGCTACTACGAAGGCCGTCACTGTGGAGATATTGAAAGTATTGGTGCCGGTACCGCCGGTTCCGCAGGTATCCAGAATGGTTTCCGGATCCAGATTGATGTCTTCCCGATCCAGATCCAGGCTCTGGCCCCGGACCGGAATCTTTGTTGATTTTTCCCGCATGGTTTCGGCAGAGCCGGTAATTTCCTCCACCGTTTCACCCTTCATTCGCAGGGCCGTGAGATACGCGGCAATCTGCGCGTCCGTACAGGATCCGCTCATAATTTCATTCATCGTCGCGGCGGCTTCAGCGCGGGTCAGATCTTCTTTCTTAACCAGTTTGGCAATCGTTTCCTTAATCATGAGATGTGGTCTCCAGTATATTTTTAATGAGATTTCGTCCATATGGGGTCAGAATACTTTCCGGATGGAACTGCAGCCCGAAAAGGGGCAGATCCCTGTGCTGAATGGCCATGATGATTCCATCTGTTTCGGCGCTGACTTCAAAAGCCTCCGGCAGCGTTTCCGCATGCAGGGAGTGATAGCGGCCAACCTGAAGCGGCTGGGGAAGACCCAGAAACGCGCCCTGTCCGTTGTGGGAAATCATGGAGGGTTTGCCGTGAAAAATCTGCGGACAGATTCCCACCTTTCCTCCGAAGGCTTCCACCAGACACTGGTGCCCCAGACAGACGCCCAGCATAGGGAGTTCAGTGTGAAAATTGCGAATCAGGTCAATACAGATTCCGGCATCGGAGGGCGTGGAGGGCCCGGGCCCGATAACGAGAAGCCGGGGTGACAGATCGCGGATTATGTTTCCCATTGCCTCCAGTTTCATGGAATTTCTGTACACGGCCACGCTGAGGCCGAGCCGTGAAAATTCATCGACCAGATTATAGGTGAAACTGTCGAAGTTGTCGATAAACAGAATATCGGTCATGGTTGATCTCCGATGATGGCCCGGATGACGGCCGCCGCTTTATTCTCCGTTTCCTGGTATTCCTTCTCGGGAACGGAATCATACACGACTCCGGCGCCGGCATGCACATAGACAATTTGGTTTTTGATCCTCAGGCTGCGGATGACGATGCAGCTGTCAAAATCTCCCGAGGGCGTCAGGAAGCCGACCGATCCGCCGTAATATCCGCGCCGCTCCCGTTCATACTGTCGCAGAAGTTTCATGGCCTCGACCTTCGGAGCGCCGGTGAGGGTTCCCATGTTCATGGATGCGAGATAAGCATGGAGGGCATCCAGGTCATCGCGAAGAATTCCCCGGACATTGGAGACCAGGTGCTGAACATGAGAGTATTTTTCGATGACATAGGGTTCATCCACAAATCTGGAACCGGGTTTGGAGATGCGTGCGATATCATTTCGAGCCAGGTCGATCAGCATGGTATGTTCGGCGAGTTCCTTGGGATCCAGCTTGAGCTCCGCTTCAAAACGCGAGTCCAGGTCCGGATCAATGCCCCGATCGCTGCGTCCCCGGGGCTTTGTGCCGGCGATAGGCCGGATTTCCACCACTTTTTCTTCGTTGCCCTCAACTTTCAGAAACATTTCCGGTGAGGCGCCCAGCAGGATTCCTTCATCGGAATGGAGGAAAAACATGTAGGGAGACGGATTGATGGAGCGCAGGCGGCGGTAGATGCTGAAAGGTTCAGTCGGGAGGGGGCAGCGCATGGAGCGGGCCAGGACTGCCTGGAAAATGTCCCCTTCGATGATGTGTTCCTTCAGACGGCGAACGCCCGTCATGTAGTCTTCGGGCGATTGGGACGATTCAAAAGTTACCGGGCCGGATTTTTCCAGCGCCGGAAGCGCCCCGGCCTGATGGAGGATTTCTTCATAACGGCTGAGTTTTCTCATGCATTCCACATAGATTTCGTCCCGGTTGCCGTCCGTAATGAGCGCATTGGCGATAAAAGTGATGGTTTTCCGGGAGTGATCCATGATGAAGAGATTGTCGACGTAATACAATTCGTAATCCGGGTCCTTCAGCGGATCTTCCGCATTTGCCGGCAGATCTTCGAACTGATCGATGAAGTCGTAGGCAATGGCGCCGAAGAGGCCGCCATAGGGTCCGGAAATATAGGAGACGGGCGTGAAGGTGGTGGACAGGGTGCGAATAATGTCGGCGTGGGTCGGCAGTTTCAGACGGGCAGCTTCATCCACGGGAGCCCGCCGCGGTTTCAATACGCCGCGGATGCTGTTTTCATTCAGAGACAGTTCATCGCAAAAATTGAGTTTTTCATTGAGAAAGGGAAGCAGGGACAGTCCCAGAGAATTAAGCGCGCGCAGGCTGAAATCAGAACCCCTGCCGCTGAGTTTCAGACAGGGGTCGGCAGTCCCGAGAGACCGTTCGCCGTATTTCTGGATGATATCCGCAGACTCAAGAAAGAGCGAGTGAGGTGTCCGGCCGTAGTCGCTGATGGCAGAGAAAAAAGCCAGAGGATCCGGCGTGAGCGGAAATTCACGTTGAAGAGACACCAGCTCACCGGGACGGGCTTTCTGGATTTTCTGAAATTCATTCACAGATCTGCTCCGTTCTCCGGATACACAATATCCGCTGCCGAGGGGTACGCGGACGGGAAAGAGATTGGGTTTGAATCATAAATTTTCTGCCTCATGTAAAAACGCCGGAGAGGGTTTCCGGCGTCAGACTGATTTTCCTGTAATACAGACTCAACACGGCCGGTGAAATGAATTCTGCCACCAGATCCAGGATCTTCTTGTCATGATGTTGTTTCTGTTCATAGTAACAATTTACAGCCTTTCCCGGATTCCGCCAAGCATTTTTTTCATTCCGGTGAAAATGGCCTGAGGCATCTTTGCCGGCAAATCCGGCATATTTTGGAAAAAAGACATTGAACGTAAAGTGGCGGACTAATCCATTGCATGATTTTCCCGGGAATCAGTATATTTCACTATGGATCGAAAATTGCTGCTGCTGATAGTCGTAATGCTTGTTGCAGTCATGGCTTCACGCTATGTGTTCAAGCGGATCCGATCCCGGAATTTCTTTTATTATCAGGTACTGAGTATTCTGCTGGTCGCCGGCCTGGCTCTATGCATCAATGGCCGGGTTTCCGGCGAACTGCTGTCCCAGACCTCACCGCTCATGCTTCTCGGTATGGGCTGGCTGGGACTGTATGCCGGCCTGTTTATCGGGCTGCAGGAAATACGCAAATTCAATATCCTGGTCTGGAAATATGCAGCACGGGACAATCTGACCGTCTTCGCGGCCTATTACCTGCTCAGCCTTCCGCTGCTTCTGCATTTTCATGGAAATCACTGGGAAAGTTATGCTGCCGCTGCCGTCCTTTCCCTGTCTGCTCTGGAGGTGTCTCCGCTGGCCGTTTCAACTCTCCGCAACCTGAACCGCGGCGCATCCAGCTTCGGGATACTGCTTCAGTCTCTCAGCGGCATGAGCGGAATTTTCACGATCGTCTTTCTCGGGTTGGCGTCCCCCCTGTTCTTTACCGGATCACTGCTGGTATTCAGCGGGGAATTTCTTCTGCAGCTGATTATCAGCATCGGCATGGGGCTTGTGGCCGTGTACGCGGTTCATGATCTCCGCCATTCCCGGGATTTCCTCGTGTGGATTCTGGCCATCCTGCTCATGACCTCCGGCCTGGCCACAGCCTTTCACTACAATGCCATTTTTATGAATATGATTACCGGAATGATCATTTCCACTTTCTCACCGCGCCGTGATGCGGCCCGAAAGCTGCTGGAACCCCTGGAGAAACCTGTTTTTCTGCTTCTGCTCTTCTTTGCGGGCGTGAGCCTTCGCATCAACTGGCTTTTCATCGGTCTGGCCGTCGTGCTGATGGGCATTCGGATGGTACTGAGGATTCGTATTTTCCGTCAGTTTTACGGAGTTCATACGGCAAATTCTCCGGCTGTCCGTACGCTGGCGCCGGCGATCATTCCTTTCGGGAATCTGAGCTTCACCATCGGAATATACCTTGTCATGCTCTACCCGTCCCAATTTTCCGAGATGGTGCTGGGCGCGCTGTTTTTTCAGTACATCCTGAGTTACACGCTTGCGAGCCTGGTGATTCGGGGAGGAGGCCAGGGCACAGCATGAAATTTTTTATCATTCTTCTTCTCACCGGCCTGACATGGTTTGCGCGGAATGCTCCCCAGGCGCTTCAGTTCCCGGGTGGGGATGACCCCACGCTGGTGCTTGGCCTGCTGCTGGCCTCGGCTCTGGTCTTCGGGAAGGGAATGCGCCGTATTCACATCCCCATGCTGAGCGGTTTTATTCTCTACGGGATTCTGGCAGGGCCCTTCTTTCTGAATATTATCCGGATTCAGGATATGAAGCTCCTGAGCTTCACGGACTTTTTTGCTCTCAGTCTCATTGCCATCACGGCGGGAGGCGAGCTGAGAATTCAGGATATACGCCAGCGGCTGAAACTGTATGTGACCATCACTGCAGGACAATTCACCGTCATTACACTGTTTACACTGGGGCTGATCTTTCTGCTGCATCCGCTGAGTTCCCTTCTGGCCGGAATGGGCAACGCGACTGTGTTGATCTTCGGACTGGTCATCGCTGTGATCTTTGCTGCGAATTCGCCGGCAACGGTGATTGCGGTCGTGAAGGATCTGGATGCCCGCGGAAAGAATACGGATCTGCTTCTCGGTGTCGCCGTCTTCAAGGATATCATCATCATCCTTCTTTTTGCCGTGCTGATGGCGGCCTCCTCGTCCCTTCTGGGAACGGGGATGTCAAATCTCTCGCTGATGGGGACCGGACTGCGGGTCATTGCTCATATTCTCTATAGTGTGGGAATCGGAATTACGCTTGGCCTGCTGCTGATCCTGGGACTGCGGTTTTTTGAACATGATCTGACCGTAATTATTCTGTTATTGGTTGTATCGGTATATCTCACGGTACAGCTCATGCATCTGGAGCCGATGCTCACCTGCATGGTGGCAGGTTTTACCGTTCAGAATTTCAGCCGGCATGGCGATGAACTGATTCACAGCGCGGAACGGTCATCCATGCCCTTCTACATTATTTTTTTCACCCTGGCCGGCGTGAATCTGGATTTTCATGTTCTGGCGGACACCTGGCCGCTTGCCCTGAGTCTGGTGATCGCCCGCATGCTGTTTATCTTTATCTCCACACGGATGTCTGTGAGTCTTGCCGGCGGAGACCGGGAAACACGCACCCATCTGTGGATGGGCTACCTGGCTCAGGCCGGGGTATCTCTCGGGCTTGTAAGTATTTTCCGTGAAAGCCTCCATGCACAATGGGTGCAGGATTTGGCTACCATTTTAACCGCAGTGATTGCCATCAACCAGATTATCGGCCCGATCATGCTCAAGATTGCTCTGCAGAAACTGAAAGAAGTTCCTTCATGAAAATTCCCATCGAAGAGATGCTGGCGAATGAACCTGAAAAACTGGAGATATTGAAACGGATCGGCCGGACGGCTGAACGGGTCGGCGTGGTCGTTTATGCTGTGGGCGGACTGGTTCGGGATGCGCTGCTCCGGCGGCCCAATACGGATATTGATGTGATGGTGGAAGGAGATGCGATTCAGTTTGCCGAAAGTCTTGCGAAGGATCTGGGCATCCGGACCGTGGTCCGTTATGAACGCTTTGCCACGGCCATCCTCCCCATGAAGGACTGGAATATCGAAATCGCGTCAGCGCGCCGGGAGGAATATGACCGCAGCTCGAGAAAACCGCGGGTGGAATCGGCGCGGCTGGAAGAAGACCTGAGCCGTCGGGATTTTACCGTCAACGCCATGGCGGTGGATATCCGTCCCTCAACGCTGGGTGAATTTCATGACCTCTTCGGCGGAATCAAGGATATGGAGATACAGACACTCCGGACGCCGAAAGATCCGGATATGACCTTTTTCGATGATCCGCTGCGCATGATGCGGGCCATTCGTTTTGCAGCCCAGCTTCAATATCGTATTCATCCCGATACCTGGGAAAGCATCCGCCGCATATCCGACCGGATCTCCATTATCAGTATGGAGCGTATCCGGGATGAACTGACCAAGATTCTCATGTCGGAAAAACCGTCCATCGGGCTGATTCTTCTGAAAAACAGCGGACTGCTGGATCATTTTCTGCCGGAATTTGCCAGGCTGGCAGGCGTGGAGGAACGGGACGGCTACGGCCATAAGGACGTACTGTATCATACGGCTCAGGTTGTGGACAATATCTGCAGCTACACGGAAGATCCGATTCTCAGATTTGCGGCCATGTTTCATGACATCGGAAAACCTCCGGTGAAGCGTTTTCGGCGCGGAACAGGCTGGACCTATCATGGCCACGAGGATCTGGGAGCGCAGATGTTTGAGGAAATCGGACGGCGCCTGAAACTTCCGATCCGGGATATAAAACGGATTACCAAGCTGATCCGGCTGCATCTGAGGCCCATTGCCATTGCCAGCGAAGGTGTGACGGACAGCGCGGTCCGGAGGCTCATGGTGGATGCGGGCGATGATATTGACGATCTGCTGAATCTGTGCCGTGCTGACATCACCTCCCAGAATCAGGACAAGGTGAAGCGCTTTAATGAAAATTTTGACCTTGTGGCGTCGCGGATCCGTGATGTGGATGAAAAGGATAAAATGCGGAATTTCAAGTCCCCTGTGGATGGGAATGAGATCATGCAGATGTTTGAACTGAAACCTGGCCCGGGGATCGGGCGCATCAAGTCCTATCTTGAAAATGAGATATTGGAAGGGAATATTCATAATGACCATGAATCAGTTATGGCCTGGATCACTGAGAACCGGGGCCAGCTGGAAAAATTAATTCACTCGTAGAGAGGAGGCCTTTATGGCAGTCAAAGAGTCTTTCAGCCGTTTCATCAATGTGTTTTTTGCTCCGGAGAAAATGGCCACAAGTATTGTGGAGAATCCCACGCGAAATGGTGTGATTCTGCCCCTTCTGCTTCTGATTATTGCCAGTGTGATCAGCATGCAGGTCCTCAAGCCCGTCCTTCATGATGTGGGCGTAAAAAAGATCCAGACCGATCAGCGTTTCAGTGACGAACAGCGGGCCCAGATGCTGGAGCGGGTGGAGGCTCAGAGCACCTCAAATATTCAGCTCATTTTCGGCGTTCTGACGCCGATTGTCGGAGCTCTTCTCGTCGGAAGCCTGTTTTATTTTGTGGGTACCTTTATCGGCGGGGGTGAAACGAGCTGGCTTATTCTGTTTCTGACGGCGGCGTATGTGGAGTGTATCAATATTGTAGCCTCACTTCTCAAAGTTCCGCTCATCGTGGCGAAGAACAGCGTGGAGGTGCAGACCAGCCTGGCGCTGCTGTTCAAGGAAGTTGACTATCATAATGTGCTTTTCAAGCTGGCGGCACAGGTGGATATTTTCCGTCTGTGGAAGATCGCGGTATGGGTCATTGCATTCCAGGTAATCTTTAAATTCAGCAGGAACAAATCGCTGGCGCTGGTTGTTAGTATCTTTGTGGTTTGGTCAATCATCTCATTTTTTACAATGGGAATCGGAAAATAAAAAAATTTTGACAACTATTTTCCACGGCGGCTGTCCAAATGAAGAATGGAAACAGTATGCCAGTTAAATACGGAAGGGTAACCAGAATGAAGGGTATGTACCGGATAGCCGGAACAATTGCAGTAATTATGGGAATAACAGTCGGACTTCAGGGTGCCGAACAGATGACGCTGGAGGATTGCATCTCTCTGGCGGAGAAACAGAATGCCACGCTGATCACCACACGTTACGATCTGGATAACAGCCGCATTGATACGAAAGACGCATACGGGGTGCTGTATCCCGGAGCCTCCCTGAGCGCCGGCACCGGAACGGGGGGATCGGCAATGATTCCCGATGGCAGCGGCAGCAGCAGCATCGGCGTATCTGTGAACCAGGCGCTGTACACGCCCGGTTTGCTTCCCGGCCTGAAAAGTGTGAAAATCAATGAGAAAAATGCAGAGATTGACGTGGAAGCGGTCCGGGATCAGATCCGGACAGCGGTCTCATCGGATTTTTACAGAATTCTGTCCTCACAGGCTGTGATTTCCGTATATCGGGAGAATATTCAGGTTTCCGAGGAAAATATCCGCAAGATCCGCACCATGTATGAACTGGGAACGCGGACGGAGTCGGATGTGCTGAAATCGGAAGTGCAGAAGGGGGATTTTGAAGCGGCGCTGATCACTGAACTTCAGTCTCTCAATTCGCTGAAACGCTCACTGAATGTGAGTATGGGGCGGCAACCCGATGAAGAGCTGGAACTTGCGGAAGACAGTGTTACAGATATAGTCCTGCCGGATCAGGAGACCGCAGTTGCCAAACTCCGAAAAGAGAATACAAGCCTGCGGAAACTTGAAGGCCAGAAGGCGGTGAGTACTCTTCAGCTGAAAGCCGCAAAAGAGGGGTATTTTCCGACGATCGGTGGATCCTATAGCTACTCAGATTCAAAATCCGGGTCTTTTGTGACGAAAAGCTCATCGGTGGGCCTGTCCCTCAGCCTGAATCTCTTCGATCGCTTTCAGACCTCCCATTCCATTCAGAAGGGAAAGATTCTGGTACGCCAGCTTGATGTGAAATACGATGATACGGTGCGTCAGCTGGAAGGCCAGCTCGCAGACCTGTATACACAATATAATACTTATACGGAACTGATCCGGATCAATGAAATTAAGCTGGAATCGAGCAAGCGGGATCTGGATATCGTGACTCAGCAGTATCAGATCGGATCTTCCACTATCCTTGATCAGATGAATGCGCAGCTTTCGGTTCTGGATGCTCAGAGCAGCCTGGTGAAACAGAAATATTCCAAGCGTATCATCGAATCGCAAATCATACAACTCATAGGACGTTGACCATGAAAAAAGCACTCATTGCCCTGGCCATCGTAATTGTCGTTGGCGTTATCATTTATTCGAACGTTAAGCAGAAGAATGTGAAGGCTGTGGACGTTCAGACCGGCAGGATAGAACTCAGGCAGATACAGGAGAAAGTCTCGGCTTCCGGCCAGATTCAGCCGGTCGTCCAGGTGAACATTTCTGCGAATGTCGCCGGCGAAATCACCAAACTCTATGTAAGGGAAGGTGACGTGGTCAAGGCCGGACAGCTGCTGTTTCAGCTGGACAAGGTCCGTTATGAGGCCGATGTCCGCAGCTATAAATCCATTTATAACAGCCGGAAAGCGTCACTTGAGAAGGTTCAGAAGGATCTGAAGCGCTATGAAGGCCTTTACAACACGAATAATATCAGCCAGGCAGATCTGGAAGATCTTCAGACCCAGTATCGGCTCGCCGTCAGCAATATGGATCAGGCGGAAGCCGGACTGAACCAGGCGACGGACAACCTGAGCAAGACGACCGTCCGGGCCCCGATCAGCGGAACCGTCATTTCTCTGAGAAAAGAAGTGGGTGAAATCGCCCTCGGATCCCAGTTTTCCCAGGACGTCATCATGATCATGGCGGATCTGAAGCATATGGAAGTGGAAGTGGAAGTCAACGAGAACGACGTGGTCCGTGTTTCTCCGAAGGACAAGGTGGACATTGAGATTGATGCCATTCCTGATACGGTCTTCCGGGGGCAGGTCTCCGAAATCGCCCACCTGGCTTCGTCCTCCGGCCTGGGTACTCAGAACGCCGTGACCAATTTCAAGGTGCTGGTGGATATGCTGGAGATTCCGGATGAGATGCGTCCGGGGATGAGCGCGACCGTGGAAATCATGACCAATGAGCGGGATTCGGCCGTGGCAGTACCCATCCAGTGTGTCACCATCCGCAGTGAAGAAGAAGTTTATGGCAAAAAAACGGATACACTTGATGTTAAAGATGACGCTGTGGTTCCGGGAAAAAAGCAGATGGTGGAAGTGGTCTTCCGGGTTGATGCGGATACGGTAACAGCCGTTCCCGTCAAACTGGGAATCAGTTCGGAAGATTATTTTGAAGTTCTTTCAGGTCTGAAGGCGGATGATATGGTTGTAATGGGGCCTCACAAGGTTCTGAGCCGGGAACTGAAAACAGGGACTGTTGTGAAAACCGGCGGAAACGGCCCGGAAAAGAAATAGGGAAGCAACCTGGAGTAAACACCATGGCTCTACTTGAACTGGAACAGATAAAAAAAATATACAGGATCGGGACTGTCGAAGTGAATGCCCTGAACGGTGTGGATATTCGTGTGAATAAAAACGAATACATCTCCATCATGGGGCCGTCCGGATCGGGCAAATCCACGCTGATGAATGTGATCGGCTGTCTGGATACACCCACAAGCGGACGCTATTTTCTGGACGGACTCACCATCCACGGAAACGGGAACGGAAAGGACGGCAGCAATGAGAACGGGCGCATCAGCGACGATCAGCTTGCCTATATCCGCAACCAGAAAATCGGCTTCGTCTTTCAGACTTTCAATCTTCTGCCGCGGATCACGGCGCTCCACAATGTGGAACTGCCGCTGATTTATGCCGGATTTCCCAAAAAGGAACGGTTGGAACGTGCGCAGGAGGCGCTGGGAAAAGTCAATCTGCTGGACCGGATGCATCACAAGCCCAATGAACTGTCCGGAGGCCAGAGGCAGCGCGTGGCGGTTGCCCGGGCGCTGGTGAATAATCCCAGTATCATCCTGGCGGATGAACCCACCGGAAACCTGGATTCGCGGACCAGTGAGGATATCATGACACTCTTCGATGAGCTGCATGAAAGCGGGAACACCATTATTCTGGTTACGCATGAAACCGATATTGCCCATCATGCTCACCGGATCGTCCATATCCGCGACGGACTGGTTTCCAATGATGAAATCACAAGGAAAGCCTGAGATCATGGGACAGATATACGAGAGTTTCGTCATGGCGGTCAAGGCGGTCTTCGCCAATAAGGTACGGGCCTTTCTCACCATGCTGGGCATCATTATCGGAATTCTTTCGGTCTCTCTCATGGGAACCGCCATTTCCGGTATTGACGGTGAATTCAACCGTTCGGTTGAGATGATGGGACAGGATGTGCTGTACGTGCAGAAATTCCCCTGGTTCATGGGAAATGATGACTGGTGGGATTTTCGCAATAGACCGGATATGGAAGAAGACTATGTGGACCGGATTCTTGCCCGTTCCAAATATGCGGAATTCTGCGCGCCTGAACTGAACCGGAACGGGGATGTGACCCGGGACGGGAAGTCTGTGGAAGGAATCGGGTTCACCGGTACGACCTGGCAGTCCGCCTATATCTCCTCCTATCAGATGGAGGAAGGGCGCTATTTTACGGAAGCGGAGAACCGGAATGCGTCCCGGATTGCGGTGATCGGTTCAAATATTAAGAAAAACTTATTTGAGGACGAAGGCAGTGCCGTCGGACAGTATGTGAAGGTACAGGGCGTGAAATTCAGGGTCATCGGTGTTCTGAAGGAACAGGGAAAATTTCTCGGCCTTTTCAGTATGGACAATGTTCTCATCATGCCGATCAAGACGATGCGGACACTTTACGGGCGGCATCACGGCTATCTTAGCATCACCGTGAAGGTGAAAAGCGGGTCGGACATGGAACTTGCCAAGGATGAACTGACCAATATCATGCGCTCTGTCCGCAGCCTGAAACCCAGGGATAAGGATAATTTTGCCATTAATCAGCAGGAAGCCTTCCGGCAGCAGTTCGGTAACATCAAGCTGGCCATCGGCGGTATCGGCCTGGGAATTACGGCATTGTCCCTGATTGTAGGCGGTATCGGTATTATGAATATCATGTTCGTTTCAGTGAAGGAGCGAACCAAGGAAATCGGCATTCGCAAGGCGCTGGGCGCCAAACGGCGTATCATTCTTTTTCAGTTTCTGAGTGAAGCGGTGGTGATTTCACTGATCGGGGGTGTCATCGGCATTCTCATCACCACATCGCTGGTGGGCCTGCTGCAGAAAGTATTTGTTGCGAATCTGTCGGTCCATCTCATCGTGATCAGTCTCAGTGTTTCGGTCATTACCGGCGTCATCAGCGGGATTGTGCCCGCGAACCAGGCTGCGCGGCTGGATCCCATTGAGGCCATGCGCTATGAATAAGCGCCGGGCTCATCATTATAATGTTTCCAAGGTTCCCGTAATAACAGGGAGATTTTTCAGATGAATTTACTGGATATTCTGATTTCGTCGCTGGACAGCATCCGTCAGAATAAGATCAGATCCTTTCTGACTCTGCTCGGCGTGATCATCGGCGTGTTTTCCATTATCGGTGTCATGACGGCCATCAATGTGCTTCAGGCGTCCCTGGAAACAAATCTGAATTCTCTCGGATCCAATAATTTTCAGGTTCAGAAAATGCCGGCCATCAATATCGGCGGATCAAACTGGCGCAAATACCGGAACAGGAAGAACCTGACCTATGATGATTTTGAGAAGCTGGTGGAGCGGATTCGGATTCCCGATTTTGCCACGGCGGAAGACTGGTCTTATGGAAAAACGGTTACCTTCAATGATGTCAGCACGAAGAATAATATTGTCATCGGCGGTATTACGCCGGGCTGGGACTACACGAATGATTATTCCCTGGAGTCCGGGCGGATGATCACGGAAATTGACCTGAAATCCCAGGCGAATGTGTGTATTGTCGGCCAGGATATTCTGGATCTCATCATGCCCCAGGTGCCGGATCCGGTGGGATTTTCAATCCGCTTCAGCGGAGAAAAATTCAAGATTATCGGCGTCTGGGCACGCAAGGGATCCACCTTCGGCGAGTCGAAGGATAATCTGGTTATGATTCCACTCAGCAAGCACCTGAAAATGTACAGCAACCCGCGGTGGACCTCTCTGAATTATTGTTTTACCGTACTGGATCAGAGCCGTTTTCAGGATGCGATGGACGAGGTTACGGCGGCTCTGCGGGTGATACGGAAGGTAAAACCCGGGGATCCGGATGATTTCGAGGTCTGGACATCCGCCTCTCTCATTGATTTTTTCAACAAGATTACGGCTGCCATCAAGATGGCGGCAATGCTTATCTCCTCCATCGCGCTGCTGGCTGCCGGGATCGGTATCATGAATATTATGCTGGTGTCCGTTTCCGAGCGGACCCGGGAAATCGGAGTGCGAAAAAGTCTCGGTGCACGAAAAGCGGACATTCTCAGGCAGTTTCTCCTGGAAGCCCTTATCCTGACCCAGATCGGCGGCCTGATCGGGATCATTCTGGGTGTGCTGGGCGGCAATGTGGTGGCGATGATCCTGAATCTGAGCGCCGTCATTCCCTGGGACTGGGCTCTGGTCGGGCTCATCATATCCTCCCTGGTGGGCGCTCTGTCCGGAACCTATCCTGCCTTCAAGGCCTCCAAGCTTGATCCCATCGAAGCTCTGCGGTACGAATGATTATCGGCGTTTTCTGCCGGATTCCCTCATCAAATAACGCTTGAATTCACTGTGAAAGAATTGTAAGCTTTCGATGCATGAAACCGTTTATTAAACACCTTCTGATGTTGCTGCTGTCCGCCGGATTTCTGGCTGCGGACATCGGTACGGGTACTGCAGTTCCGCAGCTCATATTCCAGACCTCAGGCGGTAAACTCGTTTTTATCAATGACTACGTTGGGGAACCGCGCATCCTGAATTCGGATGCGGAACGGGTGCCGGTGACGCTTGTTTTCTTCCGCAGTGAAGAGTCCCGGGTCGCCGACTGGCTCGGAGCGCTGGCTGCAGATGCCCGCAAAAGCAAGCTGAAGATGCTTTTTATTGCGGTGGACGAGGATGGCTCCGCCCTGCTTCAGCACATGAAGGAAAAACAGCTTCGGGGAACATTTCTCATTGACCGCTACGGACGGTCGGCAGAAAGTCTCAGCCTGACGCCGCTCAGCCGCTTCGGGAATGCCCCCACTGCGCTCTGCGTCCGTCGCAATGGTGAAGTGGTCCGCGTTTTTTCAAATTTTGGCGTCGCAGACGTGAAGGACATTATCAGCACGGCCGCATCACTGCTGAATGAATAAATTCTATTCGTTAACCTGATTTGGAAATATTTGAAGCGCCTGTATGCGCTGCTTCGGATATCAGTGAAGAAATTTTCCCGTAGCGAGGAAGTGGAGTATCTGAAGATACGTGTCCTGAAACATGAGCAGGGATGTATGCATATGCTGAAGAATAATGTGATCGAGAGCTCCGTCAAGATAGGTTTCGCTGACACGGACCTCGCCGTCATTGTCGCCGTCCAGGAGCGGATTGTAGCCCTTGCCGTCCTGTAGTCCACCAGCGATGATGCCGAATTCACAGTCCGGCGGCGGCATATTCCGGAAATGATCAGCCAGTGAGTATCTCAGTTCCTGCCCCGGTGTGCGCGTAATCCATTCGTAGAGTCGGATATTGCTCCAGATATCTGCCACCTGAGCGCCACGGTTCGGAGGCGCCAGCATGACCCAGCGCTTGATTTTCAGATCCGGATGACCTGCAAACGCTTCCCTGCAGACCAGATTGCCCATGCTGTGAGAGATGAGGTAGAATTCACGGTCTCCCAGTGTACTGTCCACCCACGCCGCAAAATCCTGTCCGTGTTCCTCAATGGTTTTTTTTACAGAAGGATAGCCGTAATTGTAACAGGTATAGCCGTCCCTTTCAAATCTCAGTTCCATTTTCCAGAAGACAGAGCGCTTGGCCAGAATGCCGTGCACCAGCACAACCGGGACCGTCTTGTCCGGCATGTCCTGAGCCGTAACCAGACTGCCGAAAAGCAGGACCAGTAAAACTTTTAACAGCTTATTCATTTTTCACCCATTTCCAGGATATAAATTGAGCGGCTGCTCCGAACCATACCACATACAGGATATGGAGAAGCGAGGCCGGGAAGATTTGCCGCCAGCGGAGTTTTTCTCCGAAACGGGTGGAACAGCTGTGAAGAAATCTGTATTCAGACCAGGCTTTCATGCTGAAAAACAGCAGAACGACTTTCCAGAATCGGGGTTCGCGCCAGACGAGGAGGGACATGGCCAGCAGTGAAACATTGAAAAAATAGTAGATCATCAGGGAAAGCGTCATCTTCAGGGGATACTTGAAACCCTTCGAAGCGAAGCGCAGGCGCTGATGATAAAATTTTCGCCAGGAGTTGGGAGATTCATTGGGAATGTGGGTTCCCGGCAGATACGCATAGGCGATTTTCCATTTGCTGTCATCGCGGACCCGGCTGAGAAAAAGGTCGTCGTCGCCCGATACGGCAGGACGGAATTTTCCGAATCCATCCAGCTCATCATAAACCTTGCGGCGGTAGGCGAGATTTGTGCCGACACAGGTGGCCGGGTAGCCGAGCCCTGTACTGGACGCCGCAATGGCGGCCTGGGAGAAGTATTCGAGCTTCAATAAATGGCGAACGGGTGTGTTGTAGCTGCCGTCACTGCGATAGGGCGCATAGCCCAGGACCATTCCCGTTTCCGGAGTAAAAAAGGACATCATGTTGGTTATCCAGTCCGGACCGGGACGCCCGTCCGCATCGGTGAGCAGGATGATCTGTCCGCGGCTTTTTGTAATACCGGTATGGAGGGCATACTTCTTGGGCCCCCATCCGTCAGGAGTGGACGTTATATTCAGAAGCTGCCAGTTCGCGTGTTCGGATACGGCGCTCTCCAGAAGCCTGCGCGTGTCATCCTCTGATCTGTCATTCACGAAAATGACTTCGTATTTATTTTCCGGATAATCGAGCCGGGATAGGGACTGAATCAGATCGGGGATATTTCCTTCCTCATTGTGGAGGGAAATGAGGATGGAGACAGAGTCCGGCTGCTTCTTTGCGACGGGATCCGGCAGCCGCCCCAGGCCTCCTTTCAGCTTGGAAAGGAGAATCATGTAGATAATTAACAGGATCAGATTAACGGTAAGCAGTAATTCCATTTGCATCATATTTTCTGTTTCAGGATGAGAGCCCCCAGCGGAGGCACATTCACCGAAAGGCTGAAGGACCGGTACTGCCAGGGTACGTTCTGGGTTTCATATTTTGTATCGACGGGAAATCCGCTGCCGCCGAAGCGCAGATCATCACTATTGAAAATGCAGTCCCAGCGGCCGGAATCCGGAATGCCCACCCTGTATCCGCGGTAGGACTGAGGTGTGAAATTCAGCAGGATGAACAGGATGTCTTCGGGATTTTCCCCTCTGCGGATGAATGAGATGATACTCTGCCGTGTATTGTCCACATCAATCCATTCGAAGCCGTCCGGGCGATGGTCTCTCTGCCAGAGGGCTTTTTCCTGAAGGTAGATGGAATTCAGATCACGGACATAATCCCGGGAATGCCTGTGGAAATCCCATTGAAGCAGATCCCATTCCATGCCGCGTTCCGGGCTCCATTCCCGCCACGGAGAAAATTCGTAACCCATGAAATTCAGCTTTTTCCCGGGATGGGTCATCATGTAGGCCAGGAGCAGACGGTAATTGGCCTGCTTCTGCCAGTCATCTCCCGGCATCTTTGAAATCAGGGAGCGTTTTCCGTGAACCACTTCATCGTGGCTGAGCACGAGAATGAAATGTTCGGACCAGGCATAGACCATGCTGAAGGTAAGGTCATTATGGTGATGGGCGCGATAAATGGGATCCTTTGCAAAATAGCGGAGCACATCGTTCATCCAGCCCATATTCCATTTGTAGTCAAAGCCCAGGCCGTTATCCCGCACAGGAAAACTCACATTTCCGAAGGAGGTGCTTTCTTCCGCGATGATGAGCGCATCCGGAAAATAGTCCTTGAGGACACTGTTCATATGTTTGATAAATTCGATGGCATCCAGATTTTCCCTGCCGCCATATCGATTGGGAATCCATTCTCCCTCCCTGCGGCTGTAATCCAGATAGAGCATGGAGGCGACGGCATCAATACGAAGTCCGTCAGCGTGGAATTCCCGGATCCAGTAAACGGCATTGGCAATGAGAAAATTTTTGACCTCATTCCGTCCGTAATTGAAAATATAGGTTCCCCAGTCCGGATGCTCACCTTTGCGGGGGTCGCTGTGTTCATAGAGCGCGGTTCCGTCAAAACGTCCCAGAGCGAATTCATCCTTCGGGAAATGGGCCGGAACCCAGTCGAGAATGATTTTTAATCCGTTCAGATGACATTGGTCAATAAGGTATTTGAAATCATCCGGAGTTCCGAACCGGGAGGTGGGGGCGTAATATCCGGTAACCTGATAGCCCCAGCTGCCGTCGAAGGGGTGTTCCATGACGGGCATGAATTCGATATGGGTGAAGTGCATGGATTTGGCATAGCTGATCAGTTTCGGAGTCAGTTCCCGATACGACAGCCAGCCGCCATCCGGATTTTTCATCCAGGAGCCGATGTGCAATTCGTAAATGTTTACAGGATGGCTGTAACTGTCCGTCCTGTTGCTGCCGGTGATTTTTTCGTCTTCCCACTTATAGCGGCTGTCCCAGGTGATGGACGCCGTGGCCGGCCGAAGTTCGCTGAAGCGGGCATAGGGGTCGGATTTAACAAGGATCTCACCGATCTGAGTCTTGATTTCAAATTTATATTTTTCACCGCTTTTCAGTCCGGGTATGAACAATTCCCAGACACCGGAATTACCGAGAGTGCGCATGGGATGACAAAGTCCGTTCCAGGCGTTGAAGTCTCCGACAACACTTACACGCCGGGCGGCAGGAGCCCACACCGCGAACAGAAATCCCTCCGTGCCGCGAAGTGAGAGGCGGTTTGCTCCCAGTTTTTCATAGATAAAACGATGATCGCCGGCATTGAAGAGATAGAGATCGTCATCGGAAATTCCCGGCAGAAACTGATAGGGATCAATATCGGTTTGGTTGAGTCCGTCGGAATCGGTGGCAGATACGGCATAAACGGATGGATGCTCCCCGTCAAGGGTGGCGGCCCATGCTCCCGGATGGGCCGGGAGGGGCTGACACGGGACGCTGAAACTGTCATCGAGAGCCCGAATGGTTACTTCCGAGGCATCGGGGCGAAATACGGTAATCCGTTTTGCCTTTCCCTCTGGGTGAATTCCCAGCTTTTCATGGGGCTGGTGATAGTCGCCGGAG
This sequence comes from Fidelibacterota bacterium, assembly GCA_046735395.1. Classification (GTDB taxonomy): domain Bacteria; phylum Fidelibacterota; class Fidelibacteria; order Fidelibacterales; family DSDE01; genus JBJKQR01. The sequence continues at coordinate 39,320 of JBJKQR010000020.1, forward strand.
AGGATGAGGTCCAATATTCGGCCTTTAACCACGAATTCTCCTGAAATGATGCGTCAACATGGGATAAAACTATTAAAAAAACGGAGAGAATCAAAGTCAAATTGGGGGCATTGCCCGAGTGTTTCCGCCTGACCGGCCCTGGAAATTAAGTCCATTCACCGGATGGTGATACGGAGATGCATTTCAGTTCTCTGCACTTTGGCTGTCGTGTTGATTTTGGCGCTGATTATCAGTAGTTTCAGTAAGATCAAACAAGGAAACAAGGAGCGGAATCATGGTAGATATCGGCAAAGTGGCGGGAAAGGTCTGGGAGGAACTGAACCGGAATGACAAAATGACGATCAACTCGCTGATCAAGGCAACCGGCGAGAAGCGGGATGTCATTCTCATGGCTATCGGCTGGCTCTCCCGCGAAGATAAACTGAATGCAATTGTAAAAGGCGCCTACACCCTGTATTCCCTGAAATGATACAAATTTCATCAAGCGAATTTCGGACGGGAGTCATGAACCCCGTCCTTTTTTTTGCCTTCACGTTTAATCCGGAACAATTTGCGGTTCGGAGATATTAAAGAAACATGCTGAAAGAAATGGTGGTTTACTGTTCATGTGCAGGACCGGAGGCTCTGGGACGCGGATGGGTGCAATTATTGATTTTAGGCATGAAATAGGGTATATTAGCCGGAATTTTTAAAACAGAGGAAGAACATGAAATACGTTTACAAATTTGGAGGCAGCAAGACAGACGGAGAGGCTGCCATGAAGAATCTGCTTGGGGGAAAGGGCGCGAATCTGGCCGAAATGGCTCGCCTGGGAGTACCGGTTCCTCCGGGATTTACGATCACGACAGAAATGTGCGATGTTTATTATAAGAATAATCGTCAGTATCCGGCAGAGCTGGACACTCAGGTAAAAGAGGGTGTGGCTCATATTGAAGAAGCGGTTGGAACCCGTTTCGGGGATGCGTCGAATCCGCTTCTGGTTTCGGTGCGTTCCGGTGCCCGTGCTTCCATGCCGGGAATGATGGACACGGTTCTGAATCTTGGCCTGAATGAAGCCGTTGTGGCAGGAATTGCGGCAAAGAGCGGAAATGAACGCTTTGCCTGGGATTCCTATCGTCGCTTCATTCAGATGTATGGCGATGTCGTCATGGGGATGAAACCGGAGAACAAGAATGAGGAAGATCCCTTCGAGCACGTCATGGACGAGTACAAGAAGGAACTGGGTGTTGAACTGGATACGGAGCTGAGTGCCGCAAATCTGCAGGAGCTTGTAAATCGCTACAAGGCGATGGTCAAAACGCGGATGAACAAGGATTTCCCGACGGATCCCTGGGAGCAGCTCTGGGGTGCCATCAATGCCGTATTCGGCAGCTGGATGAATGAACGGGCTATCCGCTATCGCAAGATGAACGGAATTCCGGATGAATGGGGTACTGCCGTCAATGTACAGGCCATGGTTTTCGGGAATATGGGCGATGACTGTGCCACCGGTGTGGCGTTCACCCGTGACCCTGCCACCGGAGAGAAGATCTTCTTCGGTGAATATCTGATCAATGCTCAGGGTGAAGATGTGGTTGCCGGTATCCGGACGCCGCAGCCTGTTACGCTCGCCGGCTCAAAAAAGCTTGCTGCCAATGAGGGCCTGGATGAAACGGGCCGCAGCGCCCGTTATGCCGCGCTCGAGGAAACCATGCCCGGAGCCTTCAAGGATCTGGAAGCGATTTATATGAAGCTGGAAAGTCATTATCGTGACATGCAGGATATTGAATTCACCATTCAGAATAAAAAACTGTGGATGCTGCAGACCCGTAACGGGAAACGAACTGCGGCTGCCGCCGTCAAAATCGCCGTTGACCTGGTGAATGAAGGCGTGATCAGCAAGGAAGAGGCCATCCTGAGAGTGGAACCGGAATCTCTGGATCAGCTGCTTCATCCCATGTTCGATCCCAAGGCCGAAAAAGCACTGATTGCCAAGGGACTTCCGGCCTCACCGGGAGCTGCCACCGGGAAAGTCGTCTTCAATGCCGAGGATGCGGAAGCCTGGGCTGAAAAAGGCGAAAAGGTTATACTCGTTCGTATCGAAACCTCTCCTGAGGATATCGGTGGTATGGTGGCTGCTCAGGGAATTCTCACGGCCCGTGGCGGTATGACGTCCCACGCAGCCGTCGTGGCCCGCGGAATGGGCAAGTCCTGCGTATCCGGTGTGGGCGCCATTAATATTTCATATGCTAAACATATTTTCAGTGTCGGTGGACTGACCGTCAGCGAAGGAGATTTCATTTCCATCGATGGAAGCACCGGAGAAGTTTTTAAAGGTCAGATTCCCACGGTGGAAGCTGAACTGTCCGGTGATTTCGCGACTCTGATGGGATGGGCTGACGATGTTCGCCGCCTGCGTGTCCGCACCAATGCAGATACGCCTCACGATTCTGAAGTTGCCCGGAATTTCGGTGCAGAAGGCATCGGCCTCTGCCGTACCGAACATATGTTCTTTGAAGGTGACCGCATCAAGGCGGTCCGTGAAATGATTCTGGCCAATGATGAAGCCGGACGCCGCAAGGCTCTGGAAAAACTCCTGCCCATTCAGCGCGGAGATTTTTATGGCATATTGAAGGCCATGCATGATTTGCCGGTGACCATCCGGACCCTGGATCCGCCGCTTCATGAATTCCTGCCTCAGGAAGATGCCAATCAGAAGGAAATGGCCGATGACATGGGGATTACGGTAGAGGACGTGAAGGCTAAGGTTGAATCCCTGCACGAACTGAATCCCATGCTGGGACACCGCGGCTGCCGTCTGGGAATCGTGTATCCAGAGATTACCGAGATGCAGGCCCGCGCCATTATTGAAGCAGCCTGTGATCTGAAAAAGGAAGGTGTGAACGTCTTCCCGGAAATCATGATTCCGCTGGTGGGAACCAAGGCCGAACTTGCTGACCAGAAGGCGGTTGTTGTGAAGACGGCCGAAGCTGTCATGGCTGAAAAAGGCATGAAGGTTGATTACATGGTGGGAACGATGATTGAAATACCCCGTGCGGCCCTCACTGCTGATCAGATCGCCGAAGAAGCTGAATTCTTCTCCTTCGGAACCAATGACCTGACTCAGATGACCTTCGGGTACAGTCGTGACGATGCCGGGAAATTCCTCCCTGAATATATCAACCGCAAGGTGCTGCCCAGTGATCCGTTCCAGAAACTGGATCAGACCGGTGTCGGCCAGCTGGTGCAGATAGGTGTGGAAAAAGGCCGCAGTACCAAGCCGAATCTCAAGGTGGGAATCTGTGGGGAGCACGGCGGAGAACCCTCTTCGGTGGAATTCTGCCACCGGGTTGGCATGAACTATGTTTCCTGCTCGCCTTTCCGGGTTCCGATTGCCCGTCTTGCTGCTGCACAAGCTGTGGTGAAAGAAAAGAAATAAATAGATTATATCCTGTTTATAACAATAAAGGGCTGCTTTCGGGCGGCCCTTTGTCGTTATGCCCTGTTTTTCCGAATTTGATTCGTTTTTCGGGAGCACGATAAAAATATATTGTGGCGTGCTCCGTTTAATGCTCCAGGAATATTATAAAAGGAATATCTTAATACAGCAGTTTGCCGAGAATGGCCGCGCAGGCCATGGCAGCATTCAGAGACTCGGCTCCGCCCAGAGGTGGCATGGTAATGTCGGTTGATGCTCCCGGTTGGAATTCCGGGTCGACACCGTGACTTTCATTCCCGATGACAAGGATAAAATGAGAATCACGGGAAAGATGAATATCAGAAATTGAGATGCCATCATGCACCTTTGTGATGAGGCAGTGATGCGAGGGAAACAGCTGCATCAGATCTGCAGGAGAATTCAGTTCGATCCAGGGCAGGTGAAACAGCGATCCTTTGGCTGAGCGTACCGTTTTGGGATTGCTGATATCCACACAATCGGGGCTCAGGACGATTCCACCGAGCCCGAACCAGTCGGCGATCCGAAAAAGCGTGCCCAGATTGCCGGGATCCTGAATCCGGTCAAGATACAGAAGGTTGCCGTTCAGGGCCGAAGATGAAAATTCCGGAATGGCTGCAACAGCGATGACTCCCTGTGGTGTCGTCTCGGTTGAAATTTTCTTAAGGGTTTTAGCGTCAATTTCATGGAGCGGAACAGTACTGTTTAAAATTTCGTCGAATCCGGGTTTGGCCTGAATATAGGGTGTAAAATATATATCGCTGATAACCCAGGCACTTCGGATGGCCTCAAGAACCGGAATAAACCCCTCGATGATCAGTTTCCCTTCCCTGTTTCTGTATTTTTTCTGCTGTAGAGCAGTCAGGGATTTGAGTGCAGTAGCAGAAAGTATTTCGGGGCACATGGCCGAATTTAGCGAATCAAATTGAAACAAATAATGAAAAACCGTAAATTAGGGCGCTATTTGGCAAATTGGGGGCGTCAAGGTTTCGACGGGACAGCCAGGTGCTGATGAAAGCGTGCCGAGGAGTTCGGGTTCTCTCGTTAAACACCTGAAAAAAAAATAAATGCTGATAATTACGCATTCGCAGCTTAATCTAAACTAGTTGCCGTCCGCTCTGCTTTGCTTTCGGAGCAGAGGCCGGGCGTCAAACACGGAAGCTCGTTTCCTGCTGAGTCCGGCTTCAGGAAATTAAATTCACGGACTGGCCTGCTCTGATTTTGTCCGCTTTGGCGGAGCAGGTAAGACGCACAAAGCAGACTGCGCACGGAGATGTCAAAGGTGTCTCTGTTTCGGACCCCGGTTCAATTCCGGGCGCCTCCACTCGGTCTTCGTTCGAGCGGCAGCGGGAACGAAGATCGACCGCGTCGTAGTCCGTCGGCAGGCGGACGAAGACGGGTCCGGCCAAAACTTGCCCGAACACCACCCCGACCGCTTCGGTCGATTGAAATAGAATGAACAGGGAGGCTCGAATGGTCTTCTTTTATGAGTTTCAGTTCGACTTCTCTGCTGAACCAATTCGTCGAAGTCCGTCGGCAGGCGGACGAAGACGGGTTCGGCCAAAACTTGCTCGAACACCACCCCGACCGCTTCGGTCGATAGAAATAGAATGAATGACGAGGCTCGAATGGTCTTCGTTTATGAGTTTCAGTTCAACTTCTCTGCTGAACCTATTCGTCGTAGTCCGTCGGCAGGCGGACGAAGACGGGTCCGGCCAAAACTTGCCCGAACACCACCCCGACCGCTTCGGTCGATTGAAATAGAATGAACAGGGAGGCATAAATGTACTTCATTTATGTGCTTCAGTCTGAAAAGTATCGGGAACGTTTTTACACCGGATCCACGGAAGATCCGGAAGAACGGCTGAAAAAACATAATGAGGGTGGCTGCACTTACACGAAAGCCTTCCGGCCCTGGAAATTTAAGAATATTATTGGATTTGAAACAAAGGCCAAAGCTCAATCATTTGAGCGTTATCTGAAAACGGCCTCAGGGCGAGCTTTTGCCAAGCGGCATTTTTAATGGCGGGATCGTCGTAGTCCGTCGGCAGGCGGACGAAGACGGGTCCGGCCAAAACTTGCCCGAACACCATCCCGACCGCTTCGGTCGATTGAAATTAAGTCAGTGATAAGCTATGCATGATCTTCACCAAGAGGCATAGAGTTGTTTCGGTGCAAAAATGTAAAATTATTAAACCGCGTAGAAACAAGGTATCGAAAGCGGGTGTGGTAAATCAGGAATTATTATTTTTTGATGATTCGTTGGATTGTTTCAGCTGTGACACTTCCGGATAATATTTTTCCAGACAGTCGGGGCAGAGACCGTGGCTGAATTCCGCTTCCGAATGAGCAGAGATATATTCCTCAAGCTGAGCCCAGTAACCGGAATCATCACGAACCTTTTTGCAGTGCATGCATACGGGGATAATTCCCTTCAAGGTCTTGATTTCATCCAGCGCCTGTGTCAATTCGCTGATGAGCTGTTCCTTTTCCTGTTCCGCTGCAATCCGCTGTTTAATTTCTTCATTCAGTGCGTGGTTTTTTCCATCCAGTTCACGGAAAATGAGGATGAATGGTTCCTGAAATCCGGTTTGAATGAGGGCCTGGTAAATTAAAATATAACTGAAGACTTTGAAAAAGTGGCCGATAAGATTTGAAAATCCATAATTGCTGATATAAAAGGTAAAAGCCAGTTCGGAGATAATTGTAAAAATAATCGAGTACAGGAGCAGCTTGAAGACTCTTGAGTCGAAGGAGGCACGGTTTCGGTAGAGAAGGAAGATACTTGCCACAAAGACAGCGCTGATAAGGTATTCGCTGAGAATCTTGAAGGGAGTCAGGCCGCTTCCTTCAATGAAGCAGATGGGAAAGATCTTCCAGTCAAAGACGGAAAATATCAGAACAAGCGTTATGATCAGATACACCGCCCCGGTCTGCAGCATGTTGGGAATTCTGTTTCGTTTCAGAAAAAAGAAGGCGATGAGCAGGGACAGGCTTTCCATGTATCGGGCGCCGATCCAAAGCTGGTTTGCATAAAAATCGTAATCGGTAAAAATATTCATGCCCTTATAGGAAAGCGTATGCATGAGATCAATGAATCCGATAAACAGATAGGCCGTTCCGATAAAAACGAGATATGGATTTTTCAGATAACGGCGGGCATTCCAGGCGATCATGAATACGGCGGCAGCAACAGTTATGGAAAAGAATTCGGTGAAAACATGGAAAAGCAGGTAATTATACAAAGATATGATGTAGAGCGGCGTAATCCAGAGGAGATTGTACAGAACAATCCGTGCTAAATTCGGCCCTTCTTCATCAAATTGTTCTCTCAGACGTTGTATCATGCCCCCTCCCACTTATTCCGATGCGTGAATATATCAATACGCCCAGTGCATAAAAAGCAAAATTTAAGCGCTCTTTCATTAATATTGGAGAATGGTCAGAAAATAGAAATGTTTATTTATGGTAATATTGATCACATATTTCATTGATCAGGTCAGAGATTATCCCGGCTGCGGAATCACCCGGGCATGTTGTGTTAGGATTAATTTCACGGTGTAAGGCAATTTGGCCGGGAGACAGTTCCAGGGAATCACAGAGACAGATAAGCAGTGTTTTTAACGCATCAAGCTGCTGCTTCCGGGGTTGCTGATGAGAGAAATTTCCGCAGAGGCAGATTCCCGCCTGTCCCCAATCCGGATCACGGACGAGAGCGGATTCGGGTGGCTGGTCTAAAATTCCATGACGTATCCGGGCTGCCATGATGTCCGCCAGGCTGTCACGGCCGGCGTGAGCCCCCATATATTCGAGTAACCGTCCCTGCCAGACCCGGCCATCATTATCGATGATGAAATGGTAGGCGATATCACTGTAATGCATCGTTTTCACCTGATATGACTGGATTTCCTTTGGTCCCATTCGAGCGCGGAAGGCCGAGTGGTGAATGATAATCCCGGAATATCGAAAGTTCCTAATATGATATTCGTACAGACCGTCAGCCGGCCTTGATGCATGCCAGCTTTCCCGGGGTGAAATAAAGGGCGGCTTTTCGGTACAGGAACTGAATAGTAAGAACAGCAATGCGAATATACGGAAAGAGTGAAAAAAAATTTATAAATCATCGTGGGAAGATATGCCGCAGACGTGAGGATTCGAAAAATTCATGAGCCCTGTCTCCGATGGAATTCCGGTAATCATAGGCGGGGACTTTTTTTCCGAAGTCAATGCCGCGGCTGTAGATAGCCGCAAGTTGGGTGATATCCGGCGGAAAGCCGTATACATTTGAATATTCGGATTTGATCAAAGTGAGGTATTGAAGTGCCAAGTCCAGATTACAGCTGTCATTCTGCAGAAGGGCAACGAGCTGATGTCTGGATGGAAGGGTTGTTTGAGACAGAACAGAATCCTTTCCGGAGAGAAGCCAGATGGCCGTACTCACCTTGACCTGACAGAGGCCGACGGACGGATCGTAACCCAGTTCTGCCCGTATTTGATCGTAGTAATCAAAGAAATTAACATTCTCATACCGTTCACCATAAATCACAGCGGAAAGTGTCCGTGGTGTAATCACCGAATCGACGCAGATGGATTGAATCATGGAACTGCGTGAGGTCAACAGACGAAGGCATCGCTTTTCGGATGAAAATTCACGGCAGCTTACCGCGATCGTACAACAGATGAGGAATGAAAAACCGGTAACCCGGAGAATGCGTTTCATATTCATTGTCGTTCCCTCCCCTGCAACAGACGCAGAGCTGCCGGCAGGTGAGTCAGCGTTTCGGCGCGCTGCTCCGCGTCGAGCGGCCAGGAACAAAGACAAAAACCTTCCGCATTCAGGAGAAAGGCCCGCGGGACACCATCATTTTGCAGAGTTCTGATCAGAGAATCAGGGATACATTGATCATAAAAATCAGCACCCGGTCCACCCGGCTTCAACAGATCTTCGTGGTTGCTGCTGAACAGGATACGGCAGGAGTCGTTGATGGAGCGAAGCGAATTCATATACGTCAATTCGCGGCGGAGACCCGAAAAGGACGTATTCCCGAACCTAAAAACAAGCACCGGGCGGTGAGGGTTATTATTGCGGAGAATTTGCCGCCCAAGATAATTTGCGGCGGCCTCTGAAGAATCCTGATAAAAATTCAGACGATTTTTGTAAAGACGCTGCCGGGAACGATATTCAGAATTCAGAAACATGAGAACGAGAATAAAGAGGGCGGCGGCGATGTTGAGAAATCTTCCGGAATTCATGCCAGGATTCCCTCATTGAAATAATGATTCAGATCCTGTACCGAACCGGCATTTCCCGGTTGATCATAGAGAATTCGCCCTTCTTCCATGAGGATGAAGCGGCCGGAGGTAGCGAGGACATTTTCCAGATTATGGCTGGAAATAAAATGGGTTGTTCCCCGTTCACGATTTTCGCGGAGCAGGATCTTTTCGAAGGCATTCTTTGATCCGGGATCAAGGCTGGCAAAGGGTTCATCCAGAATCAGCAATTTGGGCTGGCGAAGCAGGGCGCCCACCAAACCCACTTTTTTCCGGTTCCCGGCTGACAGGTCGCGGATATAGCGGGACCCGAAAAGAATTTCTTCGGGTATGAAACCTTCGAAGGAATCCAGATCACTTTTCCATTCAGAGGATTCTTTTCCGCTGACCTGCATCAGAAATGAAAAGTATTCCCAGGGTGTGAGAAAGGTGATGAGCCAGCTTTCATCCAGATAGGATGCGGTGAGTGTCTTCCAGCCGGTATGTCCCTGAACGGCTCCACCATTGATAAAAACGGATCCGGAATCCGCCTTTATCAGATCCAGAATCAGGCGAAGCAGAGTTGTCTTGCCGGCGCCGTTATTGCCGCAGAGAGCTACGGTTTCACCAGGCTGCAGCCGCAGTTCGGGAATGGTCAGCTCAAAATGGGGCCGATACGTTTTTATAAGGTCTTCAATGAATAACATAACACCCTTTCAATTTTTGGGGTTAAAAAATGGTGTACTTCGATTGTTCATACCGTCGTCCGGCACTTCGGATAACGGGCTTCATGAACAGGAAGCCGATTACGCCCGGAAGAGCGAGGATACTTAGCACGAGGGGAAGTCCAAATATGGGAGTTAATTTTCTAACAAGCATTGGAAAAGCAATGCACATAAACCCAAGCGGGATGAAACGAAAAAATACAGCTGTACGACTTGAAAAAGGCTGAAACCGAAGCAATGAAAAAAACTCAAGATGCCTGCTGCTGTACCAAATGATATAAGGCAGGTATGCGCCATGAGCGGTAACCCAGGTGCTTATAAAGACAAGGGTGGTGATTGGTTGCGGATACTTTGCAATCGATACCGCAGTATAAACGACCAAAGCGATAATTGCATCGGCCGAGCAGGATATGATTACCGCACGCCGCACGTAGGTTTCATAATTTTGAATGAGCACATGGACCAGCGGATAAAAGGAGTTTTCCCAGCTGAACAAACAGGTTACAATTGTACATGATTGGAAGGTAATCGGTGTAACTAAGAAATAATGGAAATAATTCGACAACTCCCCCTGGCTTAAAAAATAAAAGCAAGGAAGGATAAGGAACGTAATGTGATTTAAAATTGGAATTTTATTGCGGGTGATCATGCGCCAGAGTATCCTGGTGGGAGACATGCCGCGAGAATTAAGAAGTTTAGAGCGATTGATCTTCGCATAAGGTGCGCCGGAATTCCGGCCGTCATAGGGGGAGAGGCGGGATTGGTAAATCCATATTGTGGATGACGCGATGCATATCAGGGTGACAAAAAGCAGAAGAATGAGGTGGTTCAGACTGAGAAAATCAAGGATAGCCGGGGGAATCTCACTTATCTTTTGAACGAAAAAAATCAGGCCAGCGATCATAGATATCATCACTGTCCATCTGATAATCTGAGATGGAATCAGAAAGCCAAGCCGATACAGGAAATGATCCGATAACAGGATGATAAACAGCAAAGCTGCCAGGCCGGTCAGAAGGGCGGAGGGACCGAGCAGCAGGGCCGAGAGCAAAAAGCAGATGAAGGGAGGAAGAAGAGTCAAAAGATTATAGAGGGTCATGAGGGCCAGGCTTTCATGGAACAGAACGAGGCTGCGCCGGGTAAAGGGGAGAATCAGATAGGGCATCATTCCGCTGTATAAAGCTTTCTGAAAGAATAGGCGAAATGTCTGGTCAATGATCATTGAGATGATGATAATCTGAAGGAGGGTTTTTGTTTCGAGTTCCGTGACCGTATTTTGAAACAGCGTTACGAGGAAGGGAAATCCGTTCGTAATCTGAAGGATATAAACAAGGCCGAAAACGGCTAAAAATCCAAATTTCCAGATATCCCCGCGCCGGGGTGAACGAAGCGTGGCCGCGACCATATGTCGAAAAAAGTGAATAACCATATCCTGTCCGAAAATCAGCCGCCCGAAAGCCGGACGGCCGATAAGGTTTCACGTGTGTTTAATCAAGGCATATTCCAACAAAGGCACCCGCACCCAGAGTCCATGCTATAAAAGCAGGCGGGTAAATGACCCAGGGGGCGGTGACTAACAGCCCTGCTACAAGAGTTATACAAATATCCTCCCGGTTATCGCCGATGAATTCAGAGACTCCTCCACCTGCGATATCATTTGCATCAAGGATTGATTTCATGATTGTGTCCCTTTCTGAGTTTCAGTCCGGCTCGGCGCCAGCATAGGACCACACCGGCCCGAGACAGGTAAGGCAGAGTCCACAGCAGCGGCAGCGCCACATCTTTGACACAGTCGCTGAAGCGGCAGCCGCAGCAGTTGTTTTTCATTGTTTGTTTTGACAGGGTGTGCATCGCGTTCTCCTAATCCCAGCTGCCAAGAAGGCGGCCGAAATCGTAGCCGGTACAGATCAGCCCGATCGTCGTTACGACGACATTCAAAGTCAGAAGGCCCACGGCGGTAATACCGAGACAGATGGTGCCCAATTCTATCTCACCGCCCTGAATGGCGGCCAGTTCATTCTTGTCGAGATTTTTCATGATTTTTCCTTTCCTTTTGATGTTTCCCGTCCGTTTCCGGGGCCTCCTGACCAGACCGATCCTCACCTCCTTTCCCGGAAGTCTGACCCGTCGGCCATCAGAAGCGAACAGCAAGGCGTTCAGCGGAGCCACAGCACCAAAAAGTCGGTTTTTTCATTTGTTTCAATTTGTCCGAAGCGGACTGAGGAATTGTACAGTAATTCAGGAAAGGCCAGCTCGAAATGGGTCCGAAACGGTTTATTAAGGCCTTTAACGAATAACATAACACTCTTTCAATTTTTAAGGTTAAAAATAGTGTACTTCGATTGCTCGTAACGCCTTCCGGCGCTTCGGATAACGGGCTTCATGAACAGGAACCCGATTAGGCCCGGAAGAGCGAGGATGGCAAGTGCCCATGGAGCGCCCATAAGGGGAATTAATTTTTTAAAGATAAAGGGTAATAGAACGACTATAATGACTATAGGGATTAATCGGATATAATCAATGGACTTATAAGAAACAGGTTGCCATCGAATCAGAGAAAAAAACATCAGATGTTTGCTGTTATACCAAATCAGATAAGGCAGAAATAAACCGTGGGTGATGATGTAGGCGCTGGCAAAGGCAAGAACCGTAAAGGGTTCGGGATGGCCGGCAACAAGCGCCCCGAAAAAAAACATGAAAGCCAAGAACATATCTATAATACAGGAGAGATACAGGGCACGTCGGCCATAGGCTACATAATCCCGGAGGAGGATATGGACCAGGGGATAAAAGGAATTCTCCCAGCTGAACAAATATATTATTAAAAAGGCAGATAAAAAGGTCATCAGTATGATATACAGAAAACAGAGCTGTGTGGAATACATTTCCCGGCCCAGGAAATACGGAACCGTAATAATGAAAATAAATAAAAGGTTATTGATTAAGAGGACCCTGTTGCGAATCAGCATGCGCCAGATCAGCCCGTAGAGAGATATCGTGTGATTACGAAGACCTTTCGTGTGCTTCATCTTTGCCTCGCGGACGCGGGTTTTCTGATGGTCATAGGGGGAGAGGCGGGACTGATAGATCCATGCAGTTGAGATGGCGATACAGATCAGGATGACGAAAACCAGAAGAGTGAGGTGACCCAGGCTGAGAAAATCAAGGATGGCCGGGGGAATCGCACTTATCTTTTGAACGAAAAAAAACAGGCAAACGATCATAGATATCATCACTGTCCATCTGATAATCTGAGATGGAATCAGAAAGCTGAGCCGATACAGGAAATGATCCAGTAAAAAGGCCAGACTCAGCAAAAGGGCCAGTCCGGTCAGAAGGGCAGAGGGGCCGAGCAGCAGGGCTGAAAGCAAAAAACAGATGAGGGGAGGAATGAGTGTTAATAGATTGTAGAGGGTCATGAGGGCCAGGCTTTCATGGAAAAGGACGAGGCTGCGCCGTGTAAAGGGAAGAATCAGATAGGGCATCATTCCGGTGAGGGACGCTTTTTGAGAGAACAGGCGAAATGACTGGTCGATGATCATCGAGATGGTGATAATCTGAAGGAGGGTTTTCGCTTCGAGTGTTGTAGACGTATTTTGAAACAGGGCTGCAAGGAAAGGAAATCCGTTCGTAATCTGAAGGATAAAAACAAGGCCAAAAACGGCTGAAAATCCAAATTTCCAGACATCTCCGCGCCGGGGTGAACGAAGCATGGCTGCAACCAGATGTTGAAAAAGGTGAATGACCATATCCTGTCCGAAAATCAGCCGCCCGAAAGCCGGGCGACTGATGAGTGTTTAAGTGAGTTTAATCAAGGCAAAAACCAGCAAAGACGCCGGCACCTACAGCCCATCCAAGTGCGACAGGAGCCATGTAAACTATAGGCGCGGATGCCATCAGGCCGGATGCCAGGCTCATACAGAGGTCTTCGTGATTGTCGCGGAGGAAATCACCAATTCCACTTCCTCCGGCAATGTCTTCTGTATTGATTATTGTTTTCATAATTCTTCTCCATGTTATCTTTGAGTTTCAGTCCGGCTCGGTGATACGGTAGCACAGGACCACCCCGGCCAGAGACAGGTAAGGCAGGGTCCACAGAAGCGGCAGCGCCACATCTTTGACACAATCGCTGAAGATGCCGCCGCCGCAGGTGTTTTTCATTGTTTGTTTTGACAGGGTTTTCATGGTATGCCTCTATTCCCATTCGCGAAGAAAGCGGCCCAAACTGTAGCCGGTGCAGAAGAGTCCGATCGCGGTGAGGGCAGGATTCACCAAAACAACTCCTGCAAGACCGGCCAGGAGGCAGATCGTCCCCACATCCAGTTCGCCGCCCTGAATGGCGGCCATTTCATTTTTGTCGAGATTTTTCATGATTGTTCCTTTCCTTTTGATGTTTCCCGTCCGTTTCCGAGCCTCCTGACCAGACCGATCCTCACCTCCTTTCCCAGATGTCTGACCAGTCGGCCATCAGAAGCGAACAGCCAGGCGTCAAGCGGAGCCCCTGCACCAAAAAGTCGGGTTTTTTCAGTTGTTTCAATTTGTCCGAAGCGGACAGAAGGATTATGCCTTAGCCGTGTCCAGGCATAGTAATGATTATTTTTGAAAAATCCGGGTGTCGTACACAGCAGGTACACATTCAGTGAAGCCAGATCATCGCTGTGGTTTTCCAGATAATAGATATTCCGGATACAGTTGCAATGCGTATCAAAGAACACGATCAGTACGGGATCTGTATTCCCATTCCTGACCGGAATTTCCAGATTGCCGGCTGTCCGATAACTGAATTCCGGGATTTTTTCACCCTGCTGAATCCTGTCTGTATGGCTGCAGGCGCTGATCAGGATACATAAACAGAATAGGACAGACATGCCGAATTTTCCTAATTTAAAAGCGGAGTTTTGGGCAATAACAGATTGAACCCCCATTGGAAAATGAGAGAAATGGCCCACAATCCCAACAGGATCAGGGCAGCATCGGACAGGGAACTTTTGCCGGATTTATTCAGTCTGTAGGCGACGAAAGCGATCCAGAGCAGGGTAAACAGGCTGATCCTGCCCATGAGAGCCCAGGATTGGAGGGTATAGGAGAGCGGATCCAGAAATGCCTGGATGGAAAGGAAAGACTGCTGGACGAGCTTGTTTGTATAATTTTGAACAGGGATGGTCAGCAGCCTGATAAAGGCAAAGAATTTCTGAGACAGGGGAATGAATTCGGCAAGCAGGCAGATATTCAGCAGGTCACGGTAGGGGATTTCCTTCTGCCTGAGCAAGAATACAAGCTGAATGATAAGGGCTACGAAAAGAATTTTGATTCCGGTGGTAATGGGATTGAAGAAGTAGGTGAGCATGGACATTTTTTCTATCATGAACATGACGGAATCGGATTGGCCCTGAGGCAGCCCCGCATCCTGCATGATGGGTGACCGGGACACGCGCTGAAAGAGAAATTCCATATAAAACCAGTTCGTGAAAGTGATTCCCAGTAAAAGCGCAAATGCATTCATCGCTACTGTTTTTTTCCTTTTCGGCTCATTCATGTCTGTCTCCTATTGTAATACACGGTGTGTTGTTTCGAAAAAGTGCCGGATCATGGCTGATAATCAGGACCAGGTGTGTTGCCGCATAGTTTTCCAGCAGGGCCTGAATCAGTGGACGTGATTCGGTATCCAGCGAGCTGATTCCCTCATCCACTATCAGCAGCCGGGGTTGGGAAAGAAGAGCCCGGATCAGGCCGATGATAAATTTTTCTCCGCCGGACAGCCGCTGGCCTTCTTCGCTGAGCAGCGTCATCAATCCAAGTTTGAATCGGCCGATGAACCAGGAAAAATCATAGCTTTTAAAAAAGCGTTCCAATTCATTCAGGGGCCTGTTCCCCAGGCCGATCTGGATGTTTTCCAGCAGGGTTCCGTTAAAAATATAAATATCCTGAGGAATGAGACGAACAGCAGCGCGAAGCAGCTCAATTGAAAGATTTTTTAGTGAGCAGCCATTCAGAAGAATCTGACCCTGATAGTCGGTGTAAATGCCGCACAGAAGCCGGGAAAGAGTACTTTTTCCACTTCCATTTCGTCCCTGGAGAAAATGAAGTCCGTTATTTTCCAGGGAGAAGGTGACATGATGAAAGAGCCGGGGAGACTTGGGGTAGCTGAAATTCAAACCGGATACGCGAAGGGACGTGGCCTGATCGTGAAAGGTTTGAAGCCCGTCCTGTTTTTCCGATGGGTGGAGGAGGATGTCCCGCAGTCTGACATAGGCGATGCGAGCCTGCTGCAGATCGCCGATTCCGCTCATGATGAGCTGAAGCGCAGGAATCATTCCGGCCAGCAGGCTGTAACTGCCCATGAACTGGCCAAGCGGGAGTTTTCCCTGAATCACTTCACGGACGCCGAGAAACAGAAAAAGGATGCTTAAGAGGGCGGACAGGCCCTCGATGCTCATGCCGTAGTCTGCCGCAAAGATGGAAAGGTTTTTTCGAAGGTCTTGAAATTGACGGAAATACTCGTGGTTTTTCATGTTGAAGTGGTGATCGGCGCCATTTCGCCGGATGGATTCCTGGCCGTGAATGATATCGATATACGAGGACTCCAGATCCGCATAACTTTTCATCAGCCGGTTATTGCGGGTTTTAAGCCCCGGTATGAAATAGATGCCTGTGAAAACGTACAGCAGCAGAAGCCCGCAGACCGGTACGACGATGCCCGGGCTCATGATGATCATATATCCGAGACTGCTGAGAAGAAGTATGCCCTGTATCAGAAAATCATTGCAGACCTGTACCACGGCTCTCTGGATGCGCAGGGCATCCTGCATGCGGGCGGTGAGATCCCCGGTTTTCCGGGATTCAAAAAAATGCTGAGGCAGCGCCAGGAGTTGGGAAATAAAGTCTGTATGCAATTCCAGATTGAATCGTTCACTGAAGGATGCGAGCATGCGAATTCTGGCATTTCCGGCAAGGGCCCGGAGCAGCATCACGATGGCAAAGAACGCCAGAAGTGGTAAAAATTCATGAAAGTTTGCGGTCGGGATGTACACATCGATGGCCTGCTGAATGAGCAGGGCGGTCACAAGGCCGGAGATGCTGAGAAACAGGGCCAGAACTACACTCTGTACCAGCCAGGAACTCGTATTTGCCAGGCGCGGACGGATCCACTGAAACCAGCCGGGAGGGGCCTTTCGTTCGAGGGGGCCGGCCGGTTCAAGCAGCAGAACAATTCCTTCCTTCCAGATGCTGAGGAAATTCTGATGAGACAGGGAATGAACAGATTTCCCGGGGTCGGCGACCTTTACTTTGTTCTGGCCGATATTCAGAATGATGAGATAATGGTGCAGGCCGGAATTCAGAATGACGTGAGCGATACAGGGCAGATTTTCTTCAGCCAGTTCCTGAAGTGAGCCCCGGGCCGCGCGGGTGGTGAATCCATAATGTTCCGCGGCTTCCAGCAGATCGGACAGGCGGGTTCCGCTGCGGTCCGTCCGGCAGCGGGCTCTCATTTCCACGAGAGAACCGTCTCCACCATGGTAGCGAAGCAGGGACAGCAGGCAGCAGGGCCCGCAGTCTGTTTCATTGACCTGTTTTTCAAGAGGAAACCGGAACATGGCCGATATGCCTCCTCGTTGATTCAGATTGGTTTCAGGGTGCAGAATCAGTATAGGGTTTTTGCCGGCTCAATGCAAATTTTTTTCTATTGGTGGGGCGTTTTCTGCCGCCAGCTGACAGGGCGGATGATGGATCCATCGGCCGTTTCATCATTTTGAATCAGCGGGAAAATTCCATAAATTTCCTAAAAAAACGGGAGCGGACACGATAAATGGAATGGGAAATTGTCATAGGCCTTGAAGTCCATGTTCAGCTGAATCTGAAAACCAAGGCATTCTGCCGTTGTGAAAACCGCTATGGCGCGGAACCGAATACGCTGGTCTGTCCCGTGTGTCTGGGCTATCCCGGCGCGCTCCCGGTTCTCAATGAAGGATTGGTCCGTTATGCGATCCGGGCGGGCCTGGCGACACACAGCGGTATCCGGCTGCGAAGCACCTTCAGCCGGAAAAATTATTTTTACCCGGATCTGCCCAAGGGTTACCAGATTTCGCAGTACGATGATCCGATCTGTTATGACGGACATATTGATATTGAAACGGATGAGGGACCCCGGCAAATCGGGCTCATCCGGATTCACATGGAAGAGGATTCGGGAAAGAGCATGCACGATGCGTCCCGCTCTCTCATTGATCTGAACCGCAGCGGCGTGGCCCTGCTGGAAATTGTCAGCAAACCGGATATCAAGAATCCGGCAGAAGCCTATGCCTACCTGACGACGCTGAAGCAGAGACTGAAATATATCGGTATATCAGACTGTAATATGGAGGAGGGTTCGCTGCGCTGCGATGCCAATGTGAGTGTTATGCCGAAGGGCAGCAGCACATTCGGAACCCGCACCGAACTGAAGAATCTGAATTCCTTCCGGAATGTGGAAAAGGCGCTGCAGTATGAAGCTGCACGGCAGATTGAGGTCCTGGAATCGGGTGGCCGTGTGGATCAGTGTACGCTGCTGTGGGACGAAGGGAAACAATGTACGCGGACGATGCGGAGCAAGGAAGACAGCCATGATTACCGCTATTTCCCGGAACCGGATCTGCTGCCGGTTCTGGTCAGTGAAGCGGATATTTCCGGAATCCGGGACCAACTTCCGGAAATGCCGGATGCCCGCGCCCGCCGTTTTGAGGACGTTCTGGGGCTGACGAAGGAGGATGCGGCGGTTCTGACCCAGGAAAAGGATACGGCGGATTATTTCGAGGCGGTGGCTGAACGCTGCGGGGATGCGCGCCTGGCCTCCAAGTGGATTCAGGGTGAAATGCTTCGCCTGGTCAGGGATCTGCGGCGGTCCATTGATGAAATTCCCGTATCTGCGGATGCGCTGGCGGAATTACTGGCCATTCTGCAGTCGGGTGATGTGACAGTGCAGACGGCCAAGGCGGTATTGGATGACATGGCGTCCAGCGGTGAATCGGCGGCCCACATCATTGAATCAAAAGGATTGAAGCAGATCGGCGGCGGCGGTGAGCTGGAAAAATTAATAGATGAAATTCTGGAAAACTGTCCATCGGAAGTGGAGAAATACCGCGCCGGAAAAGTTCAGCTGCTCGGATTCTTCATGGGACAGCTGATGAAGGCGACGCAGGGCCGGGCGGATCAGAAGGCGGCCCGGGAACTCTTTCAGAAAAAACTGGAGGCATAGGCATGCTCCTCGCGATAGATATCGGTAACAGCAATGTGGTTCTGGGAATTATCCGGGACGGAGCCATTCTCACTCAGTGGCGTCTCACCACGTCCCATATGCGGACCCGCGATGAATTCTGGGTGACGGTGAAGCTCCTCGCCATGGATGCGGATCTGGATATCCGGGGCATTGAGGATGTCATCATTTCCTCAGTCGTGCCCCCGCTGGCCGATCAGCTGGTGCTCATGTGCCGGAAACATCTGGAGCTGGATCCGCTGATCGTGCGCAGTGATCTGGATCTGGGAGTCCGCTATCGTGTCGATAATCCTTCCGAACTGGGTGCGGACCGGATCTGCAATATTGTCGGCGCTCTGGATGCCTATCCCCTTCCGCAGATCATTATCGACATGGGTACAGCGACCACCTTTGATGTGGTGGACAGGGAGCGCAATTACTTGGGCGGAAGCATCATGCCCGGCATTGAGATGGCCTCTTCGAGCCTCTTCGAGAAGACCGCCAAACTGCCCAAGGTCAATCTTCTTCCCGGAAAATCGGTAATCGGAAAGAATACGGAGGAACATCTGAGGGCCGGAATATTCTGGGGCGCCGTGGATCAGATCGACGGAATGGTGCGGCGCATCCGGAAGGAAACGGGCTGGGATGACGTATCGGTGATTGCCACCGGCGGACTGGCAAAACTCGTGGCCAAATACAGCGATGAAATCCGGGAGGTTGATCCGGATCTGACCCTCATCGGCATGGAAAAAATTTATCGGAAAGCAGGGCGGAAGAGAGCCTGATCTCTGCAGGAATTGAATAAAAAATGAACGACTCTACAAAATATTTGATGAAGGACGATGATGAAAGGAAAACAGCTTAGTATCATGCTTGCATTTATCATGATGGCCGGCGCCTGTCAGAAAGGCGATACCCATAAATCAAACCCGCTCCTGGGTGAATACAGGGCCTACGACCAGGCACCGCCCTTTGATGAAATTCAGGCAGAGGATTATCTGCCGGCCTTTCGGGAGGCAATGACGCGGCAGAACCGGGAAATTGAGGATATTGTTCAGAATCCCGAAACACCCACTTTTGACAATACGATCCGGGCCATGGAGCTCAGTGGCAGCGACCTCACGCGCATTCAGAATATCTTTTTTCTGGTCTATGGCGCCGATGCCAACGACACGCTGCAGGACATCGCGAAGGAAATCATTCCCGAACTGACGGAGCATAACAGCAATATCATGCTCAACGATACGCTGTTTCAGAGAATTAAATATGTGGCTGAAAAATTCAATCCGGATGAACACAGCAGCGAAGAAGTGACGCTGGTGCAGAAATATGAAGAGGATTTTATCCGTTCCGGTGCCGATCTGTCCGCCGATAAAAAGGAAAAAATCCGTGAGATCGACAAACAGCTGGCAAAGATGAATCTGGAATTTGACGAACATATTCTGAATGAAAACAAGACACAGCGGATTGTGCTCGAAAAAGAAGATCTGGACGGACTGCCGGATGCGGTGATTCAGGCGGCGGCAGAAAAGGCGGAGCAGCTGGATCTTCCCGGAAAATATGTCTTTACCATCCAGCGCCAGAGCATGTATCCCTTCCTGACCTACTCCACACGCCGGGATCTTCGTGAAGAGCTGTACCGCAAATATTTCATGAAGGGCGATAACAACGATGAGAATGACAATAAAGACATTGTGCTGAAGACCGCCCGGCTGCGCATGGAAAAGGCGAAGCTCTTCGGATATGATAATTATGCCCGGTATCAGCTGGCCAACAAGATGGCGGAAGCGCCGGAAAATGTGTATACGCTGCTGAATGAGGTCTGGACACCGGCTCTGAAGATGGCAAAAAATGAAGTGAAGGAACAGCAGCAGCTCATCGACGAGGAAGGCGGAAAGTTTAAACTGCAACCCTGGGACTGGTGGTATTACACCGAGAAGCTCAGAGAACGGAAATTCGATTTCAGTGATGAGGATATCAAACCCTATTTCGAATTGAACCGGGTGCGGGACGGAGCCTTTGAAATTGTTCATCGCCTCTACGGACTCACCTTTGAGGAAGTGCACAATGTGCCGGTTTACAATAAGGACGTGCGCGTCTTCGAGGTGCGCGACAAGGACGGATCCCACCTCGGCCTTTTTTATACGGATTATTTTCCCCGGGACGGAAAAGGCATGGGCGCGTGGATGACGGCAGCCCGGGATCAGTCCGACATTGATACCTTCGTGACGCCCATCGTCGCCAATGTGGCCAATTTTCCCCGCCCCACCAGGGACATGCCCTCGCTGCTGAGCCTGGATCAGGTTCATACGCTCTTTCATGAGCTGGGGCACGCCCTGCATGGCCTCATGTCCCACAGCCATTATCCACGTCTTGCCGGTACCTCCGTGGATCGGGATTTTGTGGAGCTGCCTTCACAGATCATGGAAAACTGGGTGCTGGAGCCGGAGGCTCTCAAGCTGTATGCAAAACATTACAAAACCGGCGCGGATCTGCCCAGGGACCTGCTGGATAAAATCATTGCCGCCGGTAAATTCAACCAGGGCTTCAAGACGGTGGAATATCTGGCCGCCTCCTATCTCGATATGGACTGGCACACGTTGGATACCTTCACGGTACGTGATGTGAATGCCTTTGAAAAGGAATCCATGGATCGCATCGGCCTGATTCCGGAAATACTTCCCCGTTACCGCAGCACCTATTTCGGCCATACTTTTGCCGGCGGATACTCTGCAGGATATTACAGCTACATCTGGGCCGAAGTTCTGGACGCGGACGCATTCCAGGCCTTCAAGGAAACGGATCTCTTCAATCAGGATGTGGCTCAGCGCTTCCGGGACACCATTCTGGCCCGCGGCGGCACGGAAAATCCCATGCTGCTCTATAAAAAATTCCGCGGACGGGCGCCGCATATCGATGCCCTGCTCGAACGGCGTGGCCTGAACGGCAAATGACCGGCCTTGAATTTCCGAATGTGAATGACTATTTTGTTATAACCTTTCTGTCAGGAGTCCACATATGAGTACCAGATTTTCAGTCGGTATCGATCTGGGCGGAACCAAGTTTCACGCCGGCCTTGTCGATGATCAATATACCATTTATGGACAAACACTGCGCCGGTCCTCCGGCGATGCTCCGGACGCGCAGACGCTCCTGACGCGGATGGTGGACACCGTCCGGGAGCTGGCGGAATTGAACGGCCTGTCCATGTCCGATATCCGTGCTGTCGGCGTGGGAAGCCCGGGTCCGCTGGATCCCTGGTCCGGGAAAATCCTGAATACGCTGAATCTGAAGGTGTTTCAGAATTTTGCCCTGAAGGATGAGATGGAGAAGCAGCTGAAGTGCCCGGTGTTCGTCGATAATGATGCCAACTGCTTCGGCCTGGGCGAACAGAAGGGCGGCGCTGCCCGGGGACTGAAACATGTTCTGGTGGTGACGCTCGGCACCGGCTACGGGTTTGCCGTTATTCTCAATGGAAATGTACTGCATGGCGCGACGGGACACGCGACGGAGATCGCCCTGACACCCTTCCGGGGAAAAGGCTACGAGGATTATATTTCAGGACGCGGCCTGGCCATGATACACCAGGAGCTTCATGGTGAGGATCTGGAAGGCCCGGCAATTTCCCAACGCGCTTTTGACGGGGATGACAGGGCCCGGAAGACGTTTGAGGTCTTCGGGGAATATCTGGCCGGGACGCTGGTGCCCTATTTCACGGCGCTGGATCCGGATATGCTGGTGGTGGGCGGCAGTATCGCCGCGAACTGGGACTTCTTTTCCGCCTCGCTGGACCGGGAGATCCGCCGGAACCTCTTTGAAATCCCCCGGGCTCATGTCCGGATTGAAAAATCCAAACTGGGTGAGCTGGCAACCATCATCGGTGCGGCAAGCCTGGTTGATACGGATTTCGTCCTCTGATCAATCTCTGAATCGAACGACTCTCATATACACGCCTGCGGCAATTTGCCGGGGCACTGAAAGACTGGGTGTTTCCGCCCCGCTGCCGGGTCTGCGGACGCCATGCCGAATACCGGACCTTTCTCTGTTCGGACTGCTTCTACAGTTTTATCTACCATAACACCACGCCGGAAATAGCCCTGGCCCATCCGGATCCGCATGTGGAAAGTGTGTATTCGCTGCTGCTCTTCAATCATGCAGTCCGGGAACTGCTGCATGCCCTGAAATATGAAAATATGCCCTGGGCGGGCCGGTTCTTCGGAACGCTTTTAGGCCATTTTATCGGACGGACCTATTCGCATCCACTATTAGTTCCCATCCCGCTTCATCCGGTCAAGTTCCGTGAACGGGGCTATAATCAGAGTGTGGAAATCGGCCGGGGCCTGTGTGAATATTGCTCCTGGTCAATGAACACAGAGATTCTGAAACGCGTGATCTACACCACGACGCAGACGGCCATGAACCGGGATGAACGCAGGACGAATATGCTGTCAGCCTTCCGCTGCAGGGAAAAAATATCTCCGGATCAGTTGATCATCCTGATTGATGATGTGTATACGACCGGCGCCACCACATCGGCAGCGGCAGAGGTGCTCTGGAATGCGGGCGCCCGCTCCATTCACGTGGTGACGGTGGCAACCCCGCTTTTCACGGGAAAAAATGCCTGAGAAATTTATTTCAGAAAATTCCGGATAGTCTTGGATACCTTTTTCATTTCCGGTGTAATGCCCAGGTGGCCGCGGTTGTTATTCAGTATCAGCGTCCGGGCATGGAGAATTTTCGCGAATTGCAGGGGCGGAAGGGGAGAGACGATATGGTCCTGACGGTTGACGATGATCAGCATTTCCGCATGAATGTGGGAAGCCGTTTCCTCCATGCTGTCGTGGTAATTGCGGGTGATGTTATTATGGATCATGGCTTCCAGCTGCCAGCGGAAGTTGTCAAGAGTATAGGTGGCGCCCAGAGTCGAGCGGATGCCGTCCAGATAGCTGTCAATTTTTTCATAGGGCGTGCTGAGGCTGCGGTATTCGGGTGTATATACGATCATGTCCTGAAGAAGATTCACATTCTTGATGATGACCGAATCGGGCTGGCCGCAGTCTTCGCCTTCATCGATGATGCGGGCCTGGAGTGTCCAACTGAGCCGGTCGCTGGCCGAGGCCCGGGGCGATCCCACCCAGGATACGGCCTTGTCCATGAAATCCGGGTATTCCACGATCCAGTTGAACACCTGCATTCCTCCCATACTGCCGCCGATGACGGCGTGGACATGCCGGATGTGCAGATTCTGCGTGAGGAGCCGATGCTGACTGTTTACCATATCGGCCAAAGTAAAACGGGGGAAGAGTTTGCCCGGCTGCAGGTCGGAATTGGAGGGCGAGGACGATACGCCGTTGCCGAGAGCGTCTATAACAATGACATAATAGCGGCTGCTGTCGATGATGCTGCCGGGTCTGGCTACGTGGCCCACACTTTCGCTGATGCCTCCGAACCAGGTGGGCATGATGACGATATTGCTGCTGTCTCCGTTGATTACTCCGTATGTGCGATAGCCCACGAAACAGTCTCTGATCACAGTTCCCGCCTCGGTCTGCAGATCGCCGATGCGGCCGATTTTCTGCTCGGAAGCTGTCAGAGCAGCCCCGATCAGCAGAACAAGGAGTGCAAGTCCCGGAATCCTGTATCTTCCCATCATTATAGATATCTCCCGTTTTAGTTTTAGGACAAAGTTAGCAAGTTGTGCAGATGAATTCATTCATAAAAAATGCCATGTCCGTGTGAATTCAAAAAGATGAGGACAGATACAGGATCGAAGGCGATTTTGAGTCCGCTTTCACCCGCTGCGGAGCTCCCGGTTTTTAAATTTATCTTCACAATGCTGGCGGGATTGCGTATCTTTCAAACCCTTTAAAAAGGGTATAAAATTTATGGTAAGCAGGCGTACTTCAATAATTGACCTCGTTTTGATTCTCCTGATGCTTTTCGGTGGGATATTCCGCTGCGCCCGGCCCACGGATCCGCCGGATCACAGTGGTGATGAACTCCTTATCAGCATTGAAAAGGAGTCGTCCGGTGATCCTGCACTTGTCTGGGACTCTTCCTCCCCGGCCATGGCCGTAATAGAATATGGCACGGATTCGGCGAATGTGGATTATTATCTGTATTCAGCCAGGGATAAATACGCACTTTCTCACCGTCTGACCCTTTTTGACGGTCCGTCGGGGTCTTTTTATTATCGGGTTCGGCAGGTCTTTTCGGACGGCAGTACGCAGATCACGCCCTTCGCGCTCTTTCCGGATTCTCTGAGCAGACGCAGCGCGGCCTGTTTTCAGTTTACGCTTTTTAATCTGTCGACTGAAAGCGGCGACTGTATTTTCATCGAAACTCCTTCAGGGAAAAAGGTGATGATTGATGCCGGAACCCGGACCGCCGCACAGGGAGTCACCGGCCTTCTGGCAGAAATGGGCGTGGATACGCTCGACTACTTCCTCGGAACCCACGATCACGCCGATCACCTGGGGGGCTTCAGTACCATTGCCGCTGCGGTGGTTATCCGCAATCTCATCCTGCCGGATCATTTTGAACGGGATGACTATTTCAGCCGTGCCCAGTCAACGGTACGCCAGCATGGCGGACAGACCTGGACCGTCAGCAGGGGAAATACGGATGAAAACAGTCCCTTCCTGGCCTGGGATCCTGCGCTGCACATCGAAGTCTGGGCGTCCGGATGCGGAGATGACTTTCCGAATATCAGCTATGACGGATCCCGTATCAACAATGACTCTCCGCTGCTGAAGCTCAGCTTCGGGAATTTTCAGCTCGTGACCGGCGGAGACAGCGAGAATGAAGTTCATAAGCGCTATGTCACCGATGACCCTGATATTGATGCGGGTGCAGATGTCTTCAAGGCCTCCCATCATGGCCGTACCGACAGCAATGACCGGCTGTTTCTGGATGCTGTGGATCCGACGGCCGTTCTGATCTCCACCTTTGATGACGGAAGCTGCAACGGGCTATTCCAGTGCGCCACGCTTCCCATCTTTCATGCCGTCAATGCGGAGGTATTCCGGACTGACTGTGCGTCACCGGAACTCAATCACAGCAATCCCAATAAAAAGAAAAATGCCGATATCCGCTGTATCAGCGACGGCAGCTGTTTTATCATAGAAACCCGATAATAAATGAGGATGATTATGAAAAAGTGTCTCATCGCGTGTTTTATCGCATTCATGGCTGCCGGCAGTGCCTTCGGCCAGCTGTTCATCAATGAAATAGATTACGATCAGCCCTCGACGGATCATGATGAATTCGTGGAGCTCGCCGGGCCTGCAGGGGCTTACAGCAATGTGGTGCTGGAACTGGTCAATGGAAATGACGGCGCTGTGTACAATACATTTGCCGTCGGAAATATTACTCTGACGGATGCGGGGAACGGCTATGGTTTTCTGAAAGTGGATACGCCCGCAATCCAGAACGGTTCTCCCGACGGCGTGCAGCTGAAGGTGAACGGCAGCATCGTGGATGCCGTCTGCTATGAAGGGCCATTGAATGACACAAACGGGAATCCCATGGAGTACGCGGATGAAAATATTGTCATGCCGCCCTATGAAAGTGACGATGGAATGTCTCTGAGCCGCCTCGGGCTGAAGGGCGCGCCCTGGAGTATCGTGGCCACGACACCCGGAACCATCAATACGGGCCAGGTGCTGGATGCCAATGCAAATTACGCTCCGACCGCCTTTGCCGGTGCTGATAAAACCGCCGGGCCGGGAGATCTGGTGACTCTGGACGGCAGTGCATCCAGTGACCCGGAAAACCGGGCACTGACCTATCTGTGGAAACTGGAATCCGGTTCGGGCATCACCCTGAGTTCCACCTCGGAGGCCATCGTGACCTTCACGGTTCCGGATATAACCGAGAACACGACCTGGACCTTTTCGCTCACCGTGACGGATGATGCCGACCAGAGTGATACGGACACCGTGCTGGTTGCCGCCTATCTGTCGTCTCAGGTTACCATGGCGGAAGCCCGGGCTCTGCCGATCGGCGCCTTCGTTGAGGTGCAGGGTGTGGTCAATTCGATAAATTATTCATCCAGCGGAACGGAATATACCTTTCAGGATGAGACCGGCGGACTTGATCTGTATTTTACCGGCGCCATTCTTGATTTCGCGGTGGGAGATGAATTGCAGGTAAAAGGTCTGACGGAGGATTATAATGGAAAACTTGAGGTCGTTCCGGCCTCAGAGTCCGATATCGTCAAAATTCAGTCCGGTGTGACCCTCACCGCACAGGTTATCACAGTCGGCGAGCTGGCCGGCAATGGTGAAAATTATGAAAGTGAACTCATTCAGATCCTGGGTGTGACCAACACGGGAACCGGGGACAGCTGGCCCGCGTCCGGCAGCAATGCCAACATCAATATCAGTGACAACGGGACGGATGTGGCGGTCCTGCGCATCGACAAGGAGACGGACGTGGACGGCAGCGAGGAACCGAAGTGGCCGGCAGACGTCACGGGAGTAGTGACGGAATATTCCGGCGTGTATCAGATTTTACCGCGTTCCCTCAGCGATATTTCCGGTGATATGAATGCCCCGACCTTCGGAACGCCGGTATTGACAGCCAATGGCTCGACTTTTCTGACCGGAAATACGCAGATCATCGTTTCCGTGGATATTACGCCGGCTGAAGGCCAGAGTATCGGAACCGTCTCCGTGGCCTATGGATCATCCGGTGTGTTTCCGTCCACGGCACCCATGGCTCAGTATTCGGGAAGCACCTACATGGGCGCCATTCCCGCCCGGGATGAAAACAGTGAACTGGAGGTGAAGATTGTGGCGGATGGCTATGAATCGTCGGTCACCTCTTTTGTTGTATCCGCAACGTCCCTGACGCCGATTTCGGAAATTCACGCACATATTGACAGCCTCAACGGACTGGTAACAACCATTCAGGGTGTGGTCACCATGGGCGTCAATCTCCTGCAGACCGGCGTGTCCAAAGGCTATATTCAGGATGAATCGGGCCGGGGACTGAATTTCTTCGACGGAGTGGTTCTGGAAGATCTGGCCCGTGGCGCGGAAGTGAAGATGGCCGGGATCGTGGAGCTGTACGGCGGCAGCACTGTGGAAATCCGCGATTTCAGTTACGAACTCATCAGTACGGGCAACCCTCTGCCTGCAGCTGTCTCCGTGACGCCGGATCAGGCCAATTCCTCCGATTGGGAAGGAACGCTGATCGAAGTGGAAGGGGAAGTCACCGATATCTGGACCAATACAACCAATACTCTGACCAAATATACAGTAACGGATCCGAATAACAGCAGCTCCAGCACAGCGGTGGTAAACTGGCATACGACCGGGCTGGATCTGTCCTCCATTCTGCTGAATTCACACAACCGATTCAAGGGTGTGGGATCGGCCTATAACGGAGAATTCCAGATGCTCATTGCCTATCGGGAGGATCTGAAGCTTCTGACCTCCATTGACGGGAATCCGATGGAAGTCAGGGAATTCAGGCTGCACCCCGCCTATCCCAATCCTTTCAATCCTTCCACCCGTCTGTCCGTGGATCTGCCGGAAAGCGCAGACCTGACGGTACGAATTTATGATATCAGCGGCCGCAAGGTGGCCGACCTGAGCCGCAGCGCTGTACCGGCCGGATCCTCCCTTATCGAATGGAACGGGGCGAAGCAGGCATCCGGAGTGTATTTTGTCCGGGTGCGGGCCGGTCAATATTCGGCAGTGCAAAAAATCATGCTGATCAAATAGAAGTAGAGAAATCATGAAAAAGACGATTCATTATCTGTTCGCTTTTCTGCTTGTTCCCATGCTGCTTTCAGCCGCGGACCATCTCCTTTTTACGGAAATTGTCATGCAGCCGCTGGGAGCCGAATATGTTAAGATCAAGAATCCGGGAAGCAGTGCCGTTGACCTCGGCAATTACTATCTCAGTGATGCGGAGGACAATGTCAATGGGAAGCACTATTACAATCTGCCGTCGGGGCAGAACTACTGGTCCGGAGCTCCTGATGACTTCATTGCCCGGTTTCCGGATGTGACGCTGGCAGCCGGCCAGGAGATCATTGTCGGCGCCTATTCCTCCACGGAGTTTGAAGCCGCTCATAAATTCGCACCGGATTATGCCCTGATAAACGGGGGCATGCGTCAGGCTGTGGACGGCCAGACAACCATCGGAACCTTCACCTTCATCAATCGCTTCGCCACTTCCGGAGAATCACTGATTCTCTTTTACTGGGACGGAACGGCTTCGCCGGTTCAGGATGTGGATTATCTGCTCTGGGGCAGTCGGAACTTTGCGGTGGATAAGAGCGGCGTAAGCGGGTATGCGGATGATACACCCGCAGCGTCCCAGAGTATGCTGTCGGCGCATCTGGACGGCCAGAAACTGATCCGGAAAAGCGACAGTGAGGGGACAGAGCCGGCTTCCGGCGGAAACGGCATCACCGGTCACGACGAGACCGGAGAAAACCTGACCGACACCTGGACGACGGCGGCACTCATTTTTCCCAAACCCAAAATCACGAATCTTCTGACAAATCCGGTGAAGCCTTCGACCCGTGATGATGTCA
Organism: Fidelibacterota bacterium; assembly: GCA_046735395.1. Taxonomy (GTDB): domain Bacteria; phylum Fidelibacterota; class Fidelibacteria; order Fidelibacterales; family DSDE01; genus JBJKQR01. The sequence goes on from JBJKQR010000020.1 coordinate 68,512, forward strand.
CCTTCAGCTGTACCGTGACCGATTCGGTCGGCCTGGCCTCCGTCGTGCTTACCACCATTGCGGGAGAGGATACGCTGAAGACGGACATGAGCGAAGGCGCTGCGTCCCTGTATTCAGCCACACTGAATTTCCGCGGATCCGCCGCAGACAAGGTCTCGTGGTATGTGACAGCAACCAATACCCAGAGTTTTGAGACCATCTCCACGGTAAAGACGCTGTCCCTGCTGGTCGAAGTGACCATCCGGGAAATTCAGCAGAATCTGGCAGACTGGGTGGGCAAGATTGTGAATGTCTCCGGTGTGGTCATCAGCCGCGCCGACAATGTGGGCGGCGGTTCAAATATCCTGCTGGATGACGGATCGGGAACCATCACGATCCGCATCTGGAATACGGACAATATCCTGGTCGGCACGTCCGGCAGTATTATCAATGAAGACCTGGATGCCCTGCTGCAGTTCGGAACCCGCATACGTCTGTCTGCAACGGTGGACGAATATAATGGCGATGCGCAGCTTGTGCCGGCTTCGGCGGATGATTTCAGTGAATACAGCAGCGGCAGCGAGGGAGACGGAAAACTGGTTCTCGATGTGGCGCCCTATCCGTTTGTTCCGCAGCTCGGCGAAATGCTGAAATACCATGTCGAGTATCCTGAGAACTGCCGTGTAATCCTGCGTGTTTATGATTATTCCGGACGCTTCATCTGTGCACTGATGGATGAGCAGCACGGCCTGAGCTGGCAGTTTGATGATACCTGGAACGGCCGGGATGAGCTGAATCATCTGGTTGCGCCCGGGAAGTATCTCCTGGTGCTGGAGAGTACAAATCTGAAAACGGCGGCGGCACAGCGGGCCATTGCTCCCGTGGTTGTAGGCGTGAAGTTTTAACGGACAATTGACAATGAATAATGCAAAATGGACCAGGACTGATAAAACGGGTGAAAAGTTCCTGCCGGGAAGATGGTATGCATTTGCCGCGGACATCGTAAACCTGTGCAAGCCTGATTCTGAGGAAAATAAATGATTGCAAAAAATTGTTTATACGGCAAATTGTCAAATATCGATTTTCAATTTCGGAGTTAATAATATGAAGCAGTTTCTGATAATTTTATGCACAGCCATTGCACTGCAGGGACAGGTGTTCAGCGAGTACAGCTTCGGGGCGGCAGATGCGGCCGGATCGGGAGGTTCACAGGGAGCTGTCATCAGCAGTGTGTGGTCATGCTCGCAGAATCCTGCCGGCTATGCCGGGCTTAGATCACCGGCAGCAGCCGTGGGACAGTTCCGTCCGGCAGGCCAGAGTTTCAGCCGCTGGATTTCATTCGCGGCGGCCATGCCCCTAAGAGATAAATGGGGGAGCATTGCCCTGAACGGCGACCAGAGTGCTGTTGATTACGGCGGGCGTCAGTACGGAAGCGAAAGCGCCCTGGCGCTGACCCATGCCTTTATTCTGCAGAAGGATATCCGTTCATCGCTTCGCTTCGGCTACAGTATCCGCTATCTCAGCGTGGATTACGGTCAGAGCGCGGGCCTCAGCGGTGACGGGAGCGATGGCGTGGATCTGGGCGGCGGCTCGGTTATGGCCGTGGATGTGGGGCTTCAGGGAAGTCTTCGTGAGCGGACCTGGGTTGGTGTCACGCTGAGAAATATCAATTCGCCCGAGCTGGGCAATTCTACATCCGGTTCTCCCCTGCCCCGGAAGATTACGGCCGCTCTCGCCTATTCGCCCTACTGGGGCCTGGTCAGCAGCTTCGCGGTGGACAAGGAACTGGGAAATGACTTTCAGTACCGGGCGGGGCTGGATTACCGGCTCAATGACCGGATTGCTCTGAGAAGCGGTGTATCCACCTATCCCAGCCAGCTTACCCTTGGCGCGGCAGTGAACTGGAAGTATTTTATTTTTGATTATGCCTTTATTACGCATCCTGTCCTGCCCGCGATCCAGATGTTTAATTTGAGTTTTTATCTAAAGCAGTGATGGCCCTATGAAAAAACGATTCATTATTCCGTTTCTGGTACTGATGGGCGCAGCCGGCCTGGCCGCTGCCGATCGTCCGCCCATTGATATCAACAGCGCCGACGAGGCCGTGCTGGCAGAACTGCCGGTGAGTGACGCCGTGATCCGCGCTCTGCTGGACTACCGATTCGAACACGGCAATTTCGAAAGCGTCTATGAAATCCGGACCGTGCCCGGTGTGAGCTACGATGATTTTCTGACCCTGAAGGCCCATGTCGCCGTATTCCCCGAATATCTGAGCCGGGCCCAGAGAAATCTGGAGGATAATTTCTTCAAGTTCGAGCAGATGGCGTTTTCAGACGGTAGTTCGGAGGGCCTGATTGATATGTGGATGGACCTGCTGTCCAATCCCCGCAATATCAATCATATGGATTATCAGGATCTGGCAAATCTTCCGGGCATGACCCTCATGGATGTGAAGGCCGTCATGGAGTACCGCCAGCAGGGAAATATCATCCGCAGCGCCCGGGACCTCCGCAACCTGGAAGGCCTGTCCTATTATGCCTACAGCAACCTGAGCGATTATGTCAGCTACGACGACGAGACAGACAGGACGTGGTCCGGACAGTATTCAACTATTGCAAAGAATACGCAGCTGAGCATTGTGCCCGACGATGATCCCGCATCGGTGACCCTGTTCCAGGGACGTCGCGCCCCGCTGGATATATACCATAAGCTGCGGCTGACCTACGACCGGAATCTTGAAATGGGGATGACCTATTCCCGGTCCATGGGGGAGGCTGATGAATATTACAAACTGGGCAAACTGCGCATTCCCCGGGTCAAGGCTTATGTCTCGCGGGACTTCCGGAACGGGAAGTACTTCGGTGTCCGCAATGTGGTGCTGGGAAATTATATCGCCGCCTTCGGCCAGGGCCTGGTCATGGAAAGCACCGGATATTATTCACCGCGCAAGGACGGTTACGGATTCAATAAACGCCTGACAGGAATTCAGGGCGATTTGAGCCGGAATATCAATTACACGCTGCGGGGCGCCGCTGCGGAATTCTATGCCGGAAATCTGATGCTGACTCCCTTCTTCTCATCGGAAGACCGGGATGCAGTCACCAACCCTGACGGCAGCTTCACAGCCCTGATCCGGATGGCCCCCCGTTATCCGGCCGGCCTATACGGTGAACTGACGGATCCCCTGCTGAGATCAGTCCGGGAAGTCATGTACGGCGCAAATCTCAGATATCTGTTTTCGAATTCACTGCAGATCGGGGCGACATTTTATGAAAGCCTCTATGACCGGATTCTGGATCCGCAGATAGAGAGCATTGTATCTCCCGACAACCTGAGCCGCTATCTCTATTCCATCGGAAACAGCGCGGATTCGGAGATTGAAGCCATGTACGGCAGTTCCGGCACGTCGGGCCTGTGGCCGGGAGCCCGGTCCTTCCGGCGCGTCATGGGCCTTGATGCATCCTGGGTGGTGAAGAATATTACCCTGCGCGGCGAATGGGGCGCACTCGATAAAAACGGTGACATGAATATCGGTCCCTCCGATCCGCGAGCCCTGGTGATGGACGCGAACTGGCAGTTTGAATCCCTTACATTCCAGGTCCTCTACCGGGATTATCAGGTGGGTTTCGACAATCCCTATCAGCGTTCCTTCAGTAATTATGCCCGTTACAAGAGTACGATCTTCGAGGATTCCTTTTATCTCATCGATCCGGTTTACGCCTTCCTGTATACGGGAGAAGTCCAGCCTCAGGCCGAAAAGGGCTGGTACTACTCCTTCCGCTATCAGCTTTCCCGACAGCTCATCCTGCAGGCGGAGCACGATATCTGGACGCGGGTTTCCGACCAGTCCCGTTACAACCGTCTGGTGCTGCGGGCGGATTACCGTCCGGTCTTCCAGTACCGAATTCAGGTCCGGCAGAAATTTCAGAACCGATCGGCAGACGATAATTATTCACCAACCGGTTACAGCAGTAACGAGACACGTATCGATGTGCAGTCGCGCATGAGCCGTTTCAATTCCCTGAATCTGCTTTTCGGATATGGCTATACGGCATTCAATCCCCGGGCCCGGCTGACCTACAATGTAGCCGGAGGAACCTCGCTGGTCGGGAACGCGGGCAGTCCGGGCCGCGCTGTTGCCGCAAAATTCACCCACAATTTCAATGACCGTCTCAAGATCATTTCCCAATTCATGATCTACAACGGGTTTATCTGGAATTTTGAGGATACGGACTTCCGGGTGTATAACACGCTTACGGAGGCCTGGCACGGGTATATTGTGGTGTACAGCCGTCTGAACCGGAATCTCTCGGTCCGGCTGAAATATTCCTTTGACAACCAGATGCCTCTGGATAATGTGACCGGAGCCGTTGTTCCGACGGAAACGGGATCCTATACCATGAATACGGTGACTTATCCCAAGGTGTACGATGATTTCCGCATTCAACTTGATTACCATTTTTAGAACAGGTGAAGTATGAAGACATTCAAGCAATTTTTGATACTTTTGTTCAGCGCTGCCGCGCTGCAGGCCCAGGGATATTTTTCCCGGTCCTTCACATCCGACGGCTCTCCGTCGACGGCCATAATGGAAGCCTGCGGAGGCAATTACGCCGCGGACCGCGGCAATCCGCTGCTCGGCCTCATGAATCCCGTGCTGCTGTCGTCCGAGAACGGGGGCAGGATTCGTTTCAGCGCACAGCTGAACGGGCTGCAGACCCGCGAAAGCCGGACCTTCCCGGTTCTGGACAGCTTCGATTCCTTCCTTGCGGACAATATCTATGTGCAGAATCATACATTCCGGGCCGCTTATGATATGGGACTGCGCTGCAGCTGGAATCAATTCAGTTTTGCCGTCGCCTCTGTGTCCCGCTACGATCTGAACTACAGTTACGCGGAAGAAGTGCGCGGCTCTCTCTATTCTGTCTATAACCGTGATCCGCTCATCGGCATTCATGAAGTGGAATTCACCGGATCGATCCGGGCCCTGAATATTGCGGTGTCCGCGGATGTGAATAACAGGCTGGGCCTGGGATGCTCCTGGTCCGCCCTCACTGCGGCCAATCTCAGTGAAGGATATGGCGTCACGGTTCTGGGCGCGCCGTCCGGGGCTCTCGCTTCCGATACCACGACCTTCTTTCCCTCAACCTATACCATGGATCCGGCCGGAGAATTCATCGCGGGACTGCGTTTTACTCCCGTGAAACGTCTGGACATTCTCGCCTCCGCCCGCTTCACCGGTTCTCTTGATTTTTCCGGTGTGCAGGTGCTTCCGTCCCGGGATGCAGGTACCGGCCTTCCGGCATACAATCCGGTCGCGGACAGCCTGGCCACAGCCATGAATATACAGCTTCCGGCTCAGTACAGTCTGGGCCTGGTGTACCGTCCCGCGAATATTCTGCCGACCGAACTCTATCTTCAGACCGAATACCGGGCCGGTGACGGATTCGAAAACAGCGCTGCGGATACGAGTTCGCGCGTTCCTCTGAGCAGTCACTGGAGTTTTCATGCCGGAGTTCATCATGAATTTTTTACCGGTGTGCCCTTCCGTGTCGGATTCAGTTATCTGCCTTCCGCCGTCAGCAGCAGCCTGAACCGCAGTATTCTCAGTTTCGGATCCGGCTTTCACAATGAGATGGCGGCGCTGGATTTTTCCGTCAGTTTTACGGAATTTCAGTATGCCTATCCGGATCTCTTTCCCATAAAGGGTGAAGTCCGGAACTCTCTGGATACGGTAAAGGAACAGCAGATCCGCTATTACCTGGCCCTGACGGTGAATTTATAGACAAAACAGTCCGGTTTACTGAAACTGAGGACGGGGATATTATGATAAAATTGACATACAGACTGATGATACCGCTGCTGATGGTGATAATGATGACAGGATTTGCTGCCGCAGACGACTTTCCTCCGGAGGATTTCCAGAAAGTGGTACTGCTGTTCACCAACGATGTGCACGGCGGAATTGCCCGGGTGGAAGCCCGCTTCATGAACCCTGAATTTCCGCCCCTGATCGGGAATGGGCCGGCGCTGGCTGCCTACGTGAAGGCCCTGAGAACGGAAGCAGGCCGGAATAACTGGGGTGTTCTGCTTACCGATGCAGGCGATTTTTATTCCGGAACTCCCGTGGGAACCCTGAGCAAGGGCCGGGCTGTGGTTGACTTCATGAATTCTGTGGGATATGATGCCATGGCGGTCGGAAATCATGATTTTGACAAGGGCCGGGATGCACTGGCCGAGGATGCCGGCCTGGCGCATTTTCCCTTTCTTGCTGCCAATATTGTGGAATCGGCGACAGGAACCCAGCCGGATTGGATCAAACCCTGGATCATCAGGGACATTGCCGGGATAAAATTCGGAATCATCGGCATTGCCACCTCGTCCACACCGTCCATGAGTTTCCCGGATAATATCCGCGGGCTGGAATTTCTGCCGGAAATTCCCGTACTGCAAAAAGCGGTGCCCGAGCTGAAAAGGGCCGGAGCGCAGATCGTCATCGTCCTGTCCCACATGTGGCTGGAATACGAGCGGGACCAGACTGCTCAGGCGCTTTTTGAAAAAGGCTATGATTCGATTGATCCGAATGCGCCCGGCGTGGACGGAATGGAGGCTGCAGCAGCTGTTCCCGGAATTGATATCATGTTTACCGGCCATGTACACAAAGGGTTTCCCACGCCCTATGAGGATCCCATTCATCATACACTGATCTTTCAGAATTTTGCCAACGGCAGTAATCTGGGGCAGGTGAATATCTATGTCCATCGCCGGACTGCCACGCTGGCCGGTTATGATTTTGCCGTGGACGGGAATGATCTGATCACACTCATGGAAGATGAATTCTGGATTGACCCCGGGACGGACTCCGTGATTTCAGCGGAGGTGGCTGAGGCGGAAACCGGATTTGATGAAATACTGACGGTTCTGAAAAGTCCGCTCCGGCGAAGCAGCGAAGGCCAGTCCGTGCTGGGGAATATGGTGGTGGATGCCATGCGGGAGGCCGGATCTGCTGATATCGCATTTTCAAATTTCGGCGGAATCCGGGCTGATCTCGAAGCCGGGCCGCTTACGCCCCGTGATCTGTTTCAGGTTCTTCCCTACGGCAACAAGCTGACGGTTTTTCAGGTCAGCGGTGAGTTCATCAAATCCCTCATTGAGGACCGGGTCCAGGGTGCGAGCCGCGGAATGCTGGTCAGCGGTGCTGTCATCACCGTCGACAAGGCCCGTGAAAACGGAGACCGGGTCAGCATCGACCGGATCAACGGCCAGCCCTTTGATGCGGCGAAAACCTATCGTCTGGCGATTTCTGATTATCTGGCGGAGGGAAATTCCGGTTATGATCTGCTGACGTCCGTTCCGGCAGCCCAGATCAATTATTCGGGCATTGTTATCCGGCAGGCACTCATTGAGTATATCACCCGAACCGGTGTGGATAAATCAGGGATTGATAATCGCTGGACCGTTCTGAAATAACGGTTCGGAGTGGCATGGGGTTCATCGTCGTAAAGCGTTGTAAGCGTTGTAATTATATAATAAACAACAGGCCGGCGAAAAAGCCCGAGAAATATTTTTGTTTGCGGATATTATTTTTATAATTTACATCCCCCGCAAACAGGGTCAGGAAACAGGAGTTAGATGAAGCGGTCGGCGTATATAACTTTATCATGCAGCCGCAGCTCCTCGACAGTGAAAAAAACTAACCGAATACTCACAAAAGATCAGTGCTAAAATGCTTAAATTCATGGCTATGAAAAACAAACTTTTTATTCTCAGTTTATTCGTTCCCGTAATGCTGCTTCAGGCGGAGGATGCGCCCTGGATGCACCGGGAAAATCAGCATGTCCGTCTAAGTAAGACCGCTGTGGACGACTATGTCCATTATACAACGGTCGGTCAGATCGGGCTGACGATTACCAATTTCGGACTTCTGGGTGAAGGCTATAACAATCCGGATCAGCCGAGCTGCATGTATCGCCAGTATCCTGATAATCTCAAGGAGCAGATCGAGCATTTCAGCTATGCCGGCCTGTGGATCGGCGGGATCGTCAATGATACGAAATACGTGAGTACGGCTATCGTGGACGGTGTGTTTGATAATGCCGCGGAAGGATTTGAATTTGCGGCCAATGGAGATTCCATCAAGGTCAGGTCTTCCATTACCACGTCTCCGGTGTACTCGCCCGAAGCGGTTTCGCATCAGGATTTTATGGCCCGCTTCAGCGACAGGAAATCCGTGGCGAATCATACGCCGCTCAATATCGACGTTTATATGGAATCCTATGCCTGGAATTACAGCTTTGCCGATGCCTTCGTGATTCTCAATTATCACATCATCAATACGGGCACCCAGGATATCAGGAATATTTACGCCGGAATCTGGGCCGATGCCAGTATCGGCAATATGAATTATACAAATATTTACGAACCGGGCGGAGGCTGGGACTGGTATGACAACCTGAACGGCTATGACCAGACCGTCTTTGATCCGGTGAAAACCGATGATCTGCCGGGAATTCCCCGGGATATTGCCTACCAGTACGACGCGGACGGAGACAACGGATATTCCGAGAGCTACCTCGGTATTACGGTTCTGGGAAGCAATGTTCCCCGTGAATACTGGGGAAGTCATTATAATCAGTGGCCCTGGACCACATCATCGGATCTGACTTACCCCGAAATGATCATGCCGGTGGACGATGCCCAGCGTTATGACAAGATGCGGTCGACCCAGCCGATCCGGCCGGGCCTTACCGGATATACAGCTGAAGGATTTCCGAGCGAAACGCGCAGCTGGATGATGCTGCTCAGCGCCGGTCCTTTCGGCCATGATCTGGATGCGACGGATTCCACGACCTGGATTCTCCATCCCGGTGACACCACGAACGTGGTCTTTGCCGTGGGAGCCGGATTCTGGGCGAACGGCAGCCTGGACAACACACCCGCACGCCGTGCAATCCTGCAGGGAAACCTGGACTGGGCGCAGAAAGCTTACAATGGCGAGGACAGCAACGGCAACGGATATCTGGATCCGGGTGAGGACCAGAATGACGATGGCGTTCTCAACCGTTATATCCTTCCCGTACCGCCGCCGTCACCCAAACTGAAAATTGTGGTGAGTGATGCCCGCGCGGATCTGTATTGGGATGATGCTCCGGAGGATTTTCAAGATCCCATCAGCCGGGAAAAAGATTTCGAAGGTTACCGGATTTACGGCCGCCAGAAAACGTCTGATGTTGAAAATAAATGGACGCTGCTGGCCACCTTTGACAAAAAGGATGAATTCGGCTACAATACCGGATTTGATTATGTGCGGATCACGGATGAGTCCGGGAATCCTTCCTTTACCGTGATTGACGGGGACACCTTTACCTATAAGTTCAGCAATGTGGGAATTCTGAACGGCTGGCCGGAAAAGAATGTCTATTCCGTAACCTCCTATGATACGGGTGATCCCAAGACCGACCTGGAATCGCTGGAGTCATCGGTTCTGGAAAACATGACTTCGGTCATTGCCGGTAAACGTCCCAATGATAATTTTGAATGGAAGGTCGGCGTCTATCCCAATCCCTACCGGGTTTCTGCGGGCTGGGATGGCCCGGAAGTCCGGGATCGGCTGATCTGGTTTACAGGTCTGCCCTCCAAATGTACGATTCGAATCTATACTATTGCCGGGGAGCTTCTCGATGAGATCGACCACGACAGTGAAACCTGGAAAGCGGATGATGTGGAGCGACTCTCGTCCGTGGCCTCCGGAAATCTTTCACTGTCCGGCGGCGAACATGCCTGGGATCTCATTACCAAATACGATCAGGCCATTGCAACCGGCCTGTACCTGTATTCTGTGGAGGATAAGGCTACCGGGGCCACCCGCACCGGTAGATTTCTGGTAATAAAATAAAAAAAGGAGCCATTATGAAGAGAATGTTAACGGTTTTCGCTCTGCTTGCAGCCGGATCTCTGGCGGCAACGACGATTCATGACATTCAGTACACAACAGATCCTTCGGGGGACTCTCCCATGAAAGGACAGGTCGTGACGGTTACGGCCGAAGTCACGGGTGAACCCTATGCCTACGGCGGATCTTCCTTCTACATTCAGGATGCGAACGCCCCTTGGTCAGGAATCAACGTCTATGACTCCGGTTTTTCCGGAAGAGGACTGATTATCGGTGAAGGTGACAGCATTACCATCACCGGAACAGTTGATGAATATCATGGAAAAACCGAGCTCACCAATATTACATCTATTACAGTTGACAGCGTCGGCGTCTTCAGTATCAAGCCTCAGGTTCTGACAACCGGAGAGCTGGCCGATTCCACCGGCAATGCCGAGAGCTGGGAAGGCGTGCTGGTTCAGGTAAAGAATGTGGACATCACCAATCCCGATCTGGGTAATGGCGAATGGTCCATTGATGACGGCAGCGGTGATGTAAAGGTTGATGATGCAGCCAAATATTATTTCTGGCAGGCAGAATACGCAAACTGTCTTTCCGTGACCGGCCCCCTCGATTACACCTACAGTCAGTTCAAGATCATTCCCCGTCTGGCCAATGATATTATCGAAGGCCATAAGATCGGTGAAAGCAAGAACTACACCCGCATTCAGAGAATACAGCAGGTTCGTTATTCCGATCTGCTCCGCACGCCCACCGATGTCCGTGCCAGCGACAGCTATATGTCCGATCCCAACGCAGCCGCCGGGTATTCCCCTGATTCCACAATTACGGTCTACGGTGTGGTAACCATGCCCACCGGCCTTTCCTATGCGGGCGCCGGTGTGAAATTCATGCTTGCCGATCTTCACGGCGGCCCTTGGTCCGCCATCATGTCCTACAACAGTGATGCCTCCGTATATCCGAATATGACGGAAGGTTACGAAATTGAAATGTCCGGATATGTGGGCGAATATTTCACCAGCCCCTCTGCCATGACTGAATACTGGCTGGTGGGTGATGTGGAAGTTAAACAGATCCCGATTCCCGGTTACTGGACCAGCCGCGTACCCGAGCCACCGGTGGTAAAGACGTCTGATCTGCGTTGGCCGACTACGGCTGAACAGTGGGAAAACGTCTATGTGACCATTCAGGATGCCTGGGTCAGTGAACTGAATATTACCAATTATGTGATGGGTGTGAATGACGGATCCGGCCAGGTTCTGATCGTTGCCGATTCCGACAGTCTCAGAAAACGCGGAACCTACCCCGGTGATCCTTATGTGGCGCCGCCCATGAATACTCCCATCGAATCCATCACCGGATGGGTTTATCATCATTACGGATCCTACGCCGATTCCACCGCCTACGGTGTCTGCCCCAATTACAAGGAAGACATTGTTCTGGGTGAAGGACCGGCCATGATCCTCAAACCCACCCGTACACCTGCCGGATGGGCGAAAAGTACTGAAACAGTTGACGTTTCAGCGACTATTTCCACGGTACGCCAGATTGTCGACGCTTCGGTCTATTATCGGGTCGATGGCGGTGACTATACGGCCGTTGCCATGACGGAAGGCGCCGACGATGTGTGGACCGCCACCCTGCCGGCTCAGGCGGCTGAATCATTCGTGGATTACTATTACTCCGTTACCGATGACTCTTCGGATATATCTCTGCTGCCGGCTGATATTACAACCCGGAACTATTCGTATCTGGTATTGGATCGCGATCCGAGCATCTACGACATTCAGTACACGGATTGGGCTACAGGTGCCAGTCCTCTGACCGGAGCCAAAGTCAAGGTGACCGGTGTTGTCCAGACTGCTTCGGATCCCTTCGTGACGAATTATACCTACGGTTCCTACTCATACCTCTCCATCGCCGACGCTGCCGGCGGCCCCTGGAACGGCATTTTTCTCGGCGCTGCACCCGCCACCCTCTCCGGATTCAAGGAAGGTGACCTGGTTGATGCCTGGGGAAGCGTGACCGAAACAATGGATAATGCCTACTGGCGCTGGGAAAACAATACGACGGTTCAGCTCGATTCCATCAAGCTCGTGGAAGCCTCCACTCCGGTTACACCCGTGACGGTGACCACCGGTACCATCGCGGCCAATCCGGAAGCCTATGAAGGAACGCTGGTCCGGATCGAAACTCCGACCATGACCGCTGTAAACCAGTATGACTGTACCATCGACAATGGTGACGGCGGTATCCTTCTCGATGATGATGCCGTAGCCGTTGATTCTTCCTTCAATATCGTGGGGTATGACTACGCGCTGATTGCAAAACATGATACGGTAAAAGTAAATGATCAGCTTCCCACTGTGACCGGCGTCTTTATTTATTCCTACGGGACCTTCAAGATTGAAGTCCGGAAAGTTGAAGATTTCGATGGCTACGTAGGTATCAGGAACAAGGAAGTGGCAAATCATTTCAAACTGCATCAGAATTACCCCAATCCCTTCAATCCCACCACGACGCTCGCGTTCGATCTTCCTTCCGCCAGCCATGTCACTCTGGTTATTTACAGCATCACCGGCCAGAAAGTGAAAACTCTGACGAACCGCGAATTTACTCAGGGATACCACACGCTGGTCTGGGATGGCCATAACGAGATGAATGAACAGGTCGGATCCGGAATCTACCTCTATCGCCTGAAGGCCGGGGATTTCACCGCTGTTCGCAAAATGACATTCATTAAATAATAAAATGAAAGACAGGGGCTGACAGCGTTGGCTGCCGGCCCCTTTTTCCATTATGAAACGATTGATAATAATACTTTCTTTTGCTGTTCTGGCCTGGATGATGGCATCCTGCGACGATCCCTTCAGCCAGAAACTGCCGCCGTCAAAGGCTGTAAACAAAGCGCCCGAAACCTATGTCTCCCTCTTTTTTCTGCCGGATACCATGCTCTACCCGGGTGATTACTGGCTGAATGCCGGAGATACGGTGGCCGTTACGGATACGATGAATATGGGTCTGGATACGACCGTGAGCATTCAGGTCGTACACTGGTGGGGCGAAGATCCGGACGGCGAAGTCACGGGATATTATTATCAATGGTCCTATATGGATTCCGCCGTATTTGTGAAGGCGGAATCGGATACCTTCTACCTGCCGCTGCGTTCACAGTTTGATATCTATACCATCCGTGTCTGGGCGGTGGACAATGACGGCGCCAAGGATCCCACACCGGCTTTTGTAAGCCTGCCCGTGAAAAATACGCCTCCGGAAATCAGCTGGAAGCTGAATACGCTGCCGCCGGCCTCCGGAAAACTGGATGCCGTTCACACCTCCTTTACCCACCATAGTTTTTTCTGGGATGTGAAGGATCTGGACGGACTGGAAACCATTACAACCATTTACTGGGCGCTGGATGACAGCAGCACCTGGAATGTCCTTGACGGCGATGTCCGCAGCCTTTTTGTAGGCCCGGACAAACTGACCGAAGGGGACCACAGAATCTTTTTCAAAGCCCGGGATATCGCGGGTTCCTATTCCAATATCATTTCTTTTCCCGATCCAAAGGATACGGATCATCCGAACTATTGGCATGTGAAAGCTCCCAAGGGAGATTTCCTTATTGTTAATGATTACTTCGGCGATCAGCTGAATTACACGCATCAGGATTTTTACGCCGCGCTGGCGGATTCCCTGGTCGGCCCGGACGGGTACTCCATCTGGGAAATCGGCGGCGGGGCCACCAATGTTCAGAATTCCATTCCCTATGCCACCGAAGATATCGAAAAAAATCTCAGTTATTTTCATAAAGTCTTCTGGTTTACCTATCGTGGCGATAACAGCATCACGCAGGCTTCCCTGGCTCTCACGCGCTTCGTGGCTGACGGCGGGACGCTGCTCATGAATAACGCCATGAAATTTATTAACGAGAGCAGCCGCCCTGACACAGCCTGGACCTTTACCAGCCTGGATACCGTGTATTCACTCAGTCCGAATGGCCTCCTCATGCCGGGATCTGTTCTCAATGCCTTCTGGAATGACGCGAACCTGGACACAACCCTGGAATTGTCCCTGTCCAAGGGTATCTATGACCGCCTCTGGGCGATTGAACCCGGCCCCGGGGCAAAGATCCGCTACCGTTTTGAGCCGGACAGCCTGAACCTCAGCGACTACAGCGGCACTCCCGGGATCATGGTGGAAACCCCCATCAATAAAGGGGTAAGTTATTACTTTTCCATTCCTCTCATGTACTGTGACGGGAATTCCAACCTCGATGAATTATTTAAACTAATATTTGGGTTCTGACAGTATGCTAAAACGAAAATTGATACGATATGTCCTGGCAGCTGCGGCCACGGTTCTGATGACGGCGGCTCTGCCCCTGTTCGGCCAGTCGCAGAAGGCAGGAATTTCCGGTGTTGTCTATGACAATACCACCAATACGCCCCTGCCGGGTGTGAATCTGGTTATCAAGGGGACCTATTACGGCACCGCTTCTGATATGGACGGCCGTTTCTATATCCGTGACATTACGCCGGGTGCCTATGATCTGGAAGTCTCCATGATCGGCTATACTCAGCAGCTTATTTCCGGAATAGAACTGGCGGCCGGTGAAACCAAAGAGATGGATGTCCGCCTGGAACCGACGGTTCTGGCTCTGGGCCAGGAAGTGACCGTCATCGGACGGCGCCCCATCATCGATGCCGATGCCACGTCCTCCTCCGTTTCCTTCAGAAGTTCCGAACTTGAAGGAAAGATTGTTGAAAATGTTCAGGAAATCATCAAACAGCAGCTCGGTGTCTCCGAATCGGATGATGAGATTCACATCCGCGGCGGCCGTGCTGATGAGGGCCAGTTCATTGTGGACGGCCTGGCCATCAAGGATCCGCTGACCGGAAATACGAACAGTCTCTATATCAACCCCAACGCCATTCAGGAGCTGGAATTCATTACCGGCGGTTTCAATGCCGAGTATGGACAGGCCATGTCCGGCATCATTGACGTGAAGCTGAAGGAAGGCGCCGATAAGCTGGAAGGCTCCTTCAAATATAAGAATGACCGTTTTGCCGTAAAGAATTTCAATACGGATAATGTGGAATTTTCCCTGGGCGGACCTATTTTCAAATCCGGGCTGGGTTTTATTCCGGGCAATCTGTCCTATTTTACCAGCGGGTATCTGAATGTGGCCGATTCCTATCTGCCGACCGCAACCAAACTTTATCCATACCGGAGCTGGATGGATCCCTTTACACTCCGTGCAAATAACGACATGTCCCTCATGGCGAAACTGAGCTGGATCATCACGCAGAAGCATAAGTTCTCCGTCAGTTACAATCAGTCCGTGAATGTGAATCAGGGATCCTTTCCCTATGCCTATGTCAATATTCTGAATAATTATCCCACCACGACCCAGGAAAGCCGGGTTGTCAATACACAGTGGATCCACACTCTGAATCCCAAAACCTTCTATACCCTCAATTTCGGGTATTTCTACACGGGCCGTCACCGGTCTGTTCAGAACAAGGACTGGAAGGATTACACGGAAACGCTGGATCTGGATCCGACGCACTATGATCCCCTTGACAATTTCGGAAACATCCGCGTCAGCAGCGGTGACAAGTTCTGGGATTACGGAGACGCGCCCAACTGGTACGATTATTATAGTAAAAATTACTCCCTGGAAGGCGCCATGACCTATCAGCCCTCCGACCGTCATAAATTCAAGGGCGGATTTCTGCATCGCTACACAGAGATGCAGGTGGTGGATATCTACAAGCCCTGGATGGGCTCAAACGGCTTCGGAGAAAGCTACGACTTTTACAAGGTCTATCCCTCAAACGGCTCACTCTATCTGCAGGACAAGATCAGTTTTGAGGGCATGATCACCAATATCGGTATCCGGTATGATTACTGGCTCATCGGTGATTATGTCACGGAGGCAGTGGACAATCCGGAGGTTCTGACCATCACGGAAGCCGGCCGGAAAAAATACTATCAGGATACCTTTTCCATGTTCGGGCACCGGGCCAAGGCTCACCTCAGCCCGCGTCTCGGTATCTCTCACCCCGTATCCGACAGCGATGTGCTCTATTTCAATTACGGACATTTCTCCCAGCTGCCCACGTATAATTATGTCTACGCGAAGCTGTCCACCGTTTCAGATGCCACCTATCAGCTGATCGGGAATCCGAATCTCAATCCGAAGACAACCGTATCCTATGAAATCGGCCTGAAACATAAATTTTCATCCAGCACGGCTCTTGAGTTCAAGGCCTATTACAAGGATATGTTCGATTACGAAACATCCCAGTCCATCACAACCTTCAATCCGCTCATCGGACGTTACAGCCTGACCATGTACATTTCCATGGATTATGCCCGGAGCCGCGGTATTGAAGTGACCTTCCGCAAGATGCATGGCAAATATTTCAGCGGCGACCTGAGCTACAGCTACTCCATTGCCACCGGAAAAAGTTCCACGCCCAATGACAATCTCCTGGTTGAAGCCGGACGTCTGGGCTCCAAGCCCATTACCGAGAATTATCTGGCCTGGGATGAACCGCAGAATCTGATCGCCAATTTCAAGATTCAGATGGATTCAAAGAATTCACACGGCCTTTTCGGCCTGAAGGCTCTCAACGACTGGAAGATCAACTGGCATGTGGAATACAAATCGGGTAACCGTTATACTCCGAGCGTTGCGACCGATACGCTGTACGCGCCGGACGGAAATATATACGTCACCGGTTTTTCCCAGTCGGATAAACCCTATTCGGCCTTCGCGGATGCCTACACGACCGTGGATATGAAGATTACCAAATACTTTGATGTGGGTTCCACGGAGCTCGCCTTCTTTGTGGATATTGAAAATCTGTTGGATGTGGCCCGCGCGAGACGCATCAATCCTTTCACCGGCAATGGTTATAATCCCGGTGAAATTATTTCCGAATCCTACATGACGGGTATCAACCCCAACTACGATCCGAGCCGCAATTATGAACCCAGGCAGATAACAGCCGGAATTTCTCTGAGGTTTTGACACGATGAAAAATGCAGTAATATTTAAAATCCTGATAAGTTTGGGACTTGCCATCGGGCTGCAGGCCCAGGGCCTCCTGCCCAGTCTCGGCGGCCAGCGTGTCGCCACATCGGCATTTTCCTTTCTGAAGATCGATCCCAGCGCCAGTGCATCCGCTATCGGGCACGCGTCCGTCGCCAATGACCGCAACGCGTCGGTGATGCACTGGAATCCTGCCGCCCTGGTTCAGCTCTCGTCCTTTGCCGCCAGCGCCAGTCACCTGCAGTGGTTTACCGGTATTCAGTATGATTACTTCGCCCTTGCTCTGCCTGTGGCGGGCAATACAGCCATCGGTATTGACGGAGGTATCCTGCACATGGATCCCATGGAAATTACCAATGAATACAATCCCTACGGAAGCGGCGAGTGGTTCACCTTTCAGGATTACTTCCTGTCCCTGGCCTGGTCCCAGCGCATGAGTGACCGCTTTTCCTTCGGAGTTACGGCCAAATATATCACCGAGCGCTATCTCAATCTGAGAACGAACGGTATCATGATGGATCTGGGAACCTGGTACTTTACCGGTTACAAGGATCTGCGCATTGCCGTGTCCCTTCTGAATTTCGGATCCCCCATCGCGCCGGCGGGAACCTTCGAACGCAGCGATCTGGACGGAAATGTCTTCACGGATAAATACGAAACGTTTGCGCCGCCCACCACCTTTCAGCTCGGTGCCGCGATTTCGGTGATCAATACCTCTATCCTGAAGGTTACAACTCTGTTTCAGCTGAACCATCCTGTAGATAATGCGGAGACCTATGTCTTTGCGGTGGAATCCGAAGTCCTGAAGAGTCTTTCGCTGCGTGCAGGCTATGACATTTCGGGTTCGGAAGCTCCTCTCACCTATGGATTCGGACTCCATCCCGGTGCCTGGAAGAATGGCCTGAGTGTGGACTATGCCGTTCAGGATCATCCCTATCTCGGCAGAATACAGCAGATGCAGCTAAACATTTACTTCAACAAGTGATATGAGAAAAATGAAAAAATTGTTTATTGTTGTGACCGCAGGGCTGCTGGCCAGCGCCTGTGTGGATACCATGAAACTTCCCTCTCTTCCGGATGATGCCGGTATTGTCGTCCCCGGACAGGGAGGTGAAAAATACACGGAAGTACTGCCCCGGTGGGACGAAGACTTTCTCGGCTTTTCAGACATGACGGACATGTTCTGCGCCACAGACGGCCGTTTCTATATTGCTGACAGCGCGGACGGCCGCATTCATGTGCTGCGGGCTTCAGGGATGAAGGAGGAAAGCGGCTACGAGGCGCTCAATAATCCCTATATAGACGGGAAGACGGTGAAAGCGTCTTCGGTCTGCGTGGATTCCCGTTTTATCGTATTCTTCAGTGACGGCGGTGACCGGGTCTATGCCTGGAATCAGTTCCTGGCCCAGACCGATGTCGTGGCCGTCGTGGATTCGCTGACCCTGATTGCGGATGGTGATACATCCATGATTGCCCCCGCCGATATAAATTTTCTGCAGGCGACAAATTACAAATTGGATGTGTACAATAACCGGCTGGATACAACGGCACTTGCCATCGATTCCATCGCTGCCCCCTTTACATTCTATAATCCCTCCGATGACCTGAACCGGCAGATCAATCCCACCTATGCCGCGCAGCCCAAATCCTTCCGCTCGCTGGCGCCGTCTGAAAGCGGTTCAAATAATCTCTTTGTCTTTGTGAATGATCACCAGAATAATGTGATTGTCAAAATCAATTTTATTATCGATAAACTGGTGAGACTGAAAAACGGGATGTACATTTTTACCTACAAGGGTGTTTTCGGCGGAAATGTGGCTACGCCGGGTACGGGAGCCGGAACCGTTTCAAATATGACGGGAATGGCCAGCGATCAGAGCGGTAACCTCTATTATTCCCAGCTGGGCGATTATTTCGGCGTCCATAAGATCAAGGCCGGGTCCTACTCCTCCGTCTTCACACTCGGATTGAATGATATCATGGACCTGGATCAGTTCTCCTCTGCCATGGATGTGGCTGTGGATAAAAGCGGCAACATTTTCGTTCTGGATTCTACTCTGAATGAAGTGAAAAAGTTTGACGCAGCCGGCAGCTATGTAAAATCGCTGGCCGTGACTGAAAGCTGGGTGAAGGACGGCGACTCGCTGATCCTTGTTACGGAAAATAATGTCATGAAACGTCCCAGTGTCATCGCGGCGTATAATGACATCATTTATATCGGTGATTCGGGAAATCACCGCATTCTTCGGTACACACTTGCTAATGATATTGATATTGAACCGCCGGTGAACTGATATTTTCTGCATCAAGGCCGGAGGGATCACTCCGGCCTTTTTTATTTTATGTCATAATTCACTAGTGTTCGGTTATAAGTTAAATAATTCCAGCTGTTTATAAATACTGCCATCGTCAGATCTGTATTTAACGTCTGTAAGTAGCTGATAAATAGAAGATTTCTCCAAAATGCTGATACTCAAAAT
>JBJKQR010000021.1:0-29371 GCA_046735395.1 Fidelibacterota bacterium
TGACCTGATGGACGACCGCCGCGAAAATATTCATGACCGGCGTTCAGAAATCACCCTGCTGAAAATGAATGATGAAACCAAAACCCGAGCCAAGGACAATATGCGGGAAGTCCGGGAACGCCGAAACCGTCTGCGTTCTGCGGTTAATGTCATTGTCGTCACTGCCGGGGAACTGAATTACGGCCTGATTGTGGATGATCTGCTGGATACGGAAGAAATCGTGGTCAAACCACTGGGAATACACCTTAACAAAGCCCAGGGTTATGCAGGAGCGACGATACTGGGTGACGGGCATTCGGCTCTCATTCTCGATATCGTGGGAATTTCCAAGATGGAAAGCCTGAAGATCGTGAAGGAAACGGCGCATCAGGATATTCTGGCGGATGAACTCAACCGTCGCAAGAATGCCCAGTCTCTGCTCGTTGTCAAGAATGCCGCAAGTGAATATTTCGCCATCCCGCTGGGCCTCATTACCCGTCTGGAGAAAATAAACCGGAAACAGATCGAAACTCCCGGCGGTATGCTGTCCATGAAGTATCGCGGTGGAAACATGAAGCTCTTCACCATCGAAAGTGTAGCCAATGTGCTGCCGAGGGAAGATGTGGAGTTTCCCTTCGTCATCATGTTCCCCATGGCGGGCGTCGAAGTTGGGATCATTGTCTCCAGCATCGTGGATGCAATAGAGATTTCCGTTGAGATCGACGACCGGACCTTCAAGCAGCCCGGCATTCTGGGTTCCACTATCATCATGGAAAATACCACAATGCTCCTCGATCTCTACGGCATCGTGGCCGCCAATGCACCTGAATTGTCTGTCGCCACGAAGAAGACGGCCGAAACGGAAAGCAGCCAGGATTTTGATAATGACGGGCTCGTGCTCATCGTCGAGGATTCCAATTTTTTCCTCAATAATATGAAGAATATTATCGAAGATTCGGGATATAAGGCTGTGACAGCCATGGACGGCATAGAGGGACTGGATGTTCTTCATGAGTTCGGCCACCGCATCCGTGTGGTCCTGACCGATATCGAGATGCCCAATATGGACGGCTTGGAAATGTCCCGTGAAATCCGGCAGGATCCGGAGTACGCCGATATTCCCATCATTGCCTGCACCTCTGTTGCCGGCGAACTTGCCGAAAAGAGAGGCTATGAAGCCGGTCTGGATGAATACATGATTAAACTGGATCGGGAACAGGTTGTTGAAAAAGTCCGTCAGTACATGAAATACGGCAGAAACTAATATAGGGACCCGTCATGGATGAAAATCAGGAAATTGCGGTTTTTCAGGTTGGTCAGATCCTCTGCGGTCTGAATATCAACCACGTGCAGGAAATTAACAAACATATCAATATTACCAAGGTCTATGGCGCGCCGGATTATGTCCGGGGCATCATGAACCTCCGGGGCCAGATCGTGACCATCATTGACATGAGAAAAAAATTCGGTCTGGAAAGTGTTGAATTCAATGAGGAAATGCGGATTGTCGTGACCAAGTCCAATGATGAAAGCATCGGATTGCTGGTGGATGGTGTCAGGGACGTGATACAGGCGAATACAGAGAGTATTGAACCGCCGCCTTCAAATGTCCGCGGTGTCTCCTCCCGGTATTTCATGGGCGTGCTGAAAATGAAGGATGCACTCCTCATGCTTCTGGACAAGGAACGGGTTCTCGAATTCTGATTCAGGATAAATTATGTTCAAAACAATTTCAGTTTTTTTCCTGTTCACTCTGGCGGCCTCTCTTGAGGCCCAGATGGAGTTGAGCGGATATTTCGATATTCTGAACAGCTATGATGCCCGCCTGGGAAATTATGGTGGGTTTGATTTCGGACAGTTCGAAGTGGATGTGGCTGCAGAGGCCGGCGAAAGGGCGGAGGCAGAAGCTGCCATTGCATTTGATCCGACAACAAACCAGTTCGGACTGGGCGTGGCCTTCATGGATTTTCATGTCGCAGGAGAGGAGGCCGAACATCCTGCCCGTGGTGAGGCGCCATTGCACACGGGTCTGTTGCTCGGCCGTTTCGATGTTCCCTTCGGAATTGATTATGTGAAGATCCCGTCGAATGTACGGGAACTTGTGACGCCGCCGCTTCTGAACCGGAAGACTATCAACAGCTGGAATTCCATGGGCCTTGATCTCTACGGCGGTGGAGGCAGCTGGGAATATAATGTATTCCTTGTGAATGGCCTGGTTGGATCCGGGCCGGCAGTGGGTGCCCGGCTTGCACGGTTTCTGTCATCCACGCTGACGGTGGGATTGTCCGCGGCCACGGATCTTCAGACCAGCGCCTCCGGGGCTTCGGCCACCGGCCTGGATCTGAAATATATCCGGGGCGGAACGGAACTGACCGGGGAACTGCAGCTGGCGAGACATATACTGGAAGGTGAAATATCACCCCTGACGCACGGCGGGGCCTATCTCGCTGTGAAACAGGAGTTGGCAGATTTTGCCGACATTCCGGCCTATGCCGCTCTGTCCGTCACAGGCTGGCAGGACGAGAAGGGACATGCGGAACAGAGCCTGGCAGCGGGCGGAGGCTGGCACCTGAACGGTTCCGTCGAATGCCGGATTGAATATATTTATGAGAAATCAGTAACAAACGTCTATTTTAATCAGCTCTCATGCCAGGTGGTCATGGCATTCTGAACATACTATCGAGAAGGAAAGTGAAATGAATTCGTTCAAAAAATTGAGCATCACCGCTAAAATGATTCTGGTCTTTGGTTTTATTGTCACACTGTCTATCGGCATGATTGTTTTCAGCGTTTATGAAGCCGACCGCATCGGAGCAGCAGGTACGGATGCCGCAACCGTTTCCGCTCCCAGAATGGATGCGATGATGGAAATGAAGATACAGGCGATGGATGCCTTTGTGGAATTTACCGATCTCTATGATGGCGTAGGCTATGGAAGTCTCGATAAAATGAATGCAAGTTTCGATAAAATCGACTGGTATCTGAAGGTTATGCTGAACGGAAGCTCGGAAAAAGGCGCCGTGTATGAAAAAGTCACGGATCCTGAAATCGTTGCTAAACTGAAACAATATCGGTCTCAGCTGGCGAAATTCCGTTCCACCTGCGAAGACATTCTGAATAACACTGCAGCGAGGAAAAAGACCGATATGGATACCTTCCGCGAAGCGTTCAGCAATTTTAAGGAATCCTTCAGTGATGTTGAAGATCGCTTCGAAAAGGATCTGGATGCGTCCGTTCGGAAGATTGATAATCTGAACAGCACAAACAAACGCTCCATGGGAATTCTTATTGTAATAGGAGTATTGATCGTAACCCTCTTCGGTGTTTTATTCATACGTATGCTGACACGGCCGATTCTGGATCTGAAGAAGGGAATGGATTCGGTGGGGAATGGGGATTATACCGTTTTCGTGAAAACCGATCTGAAAGATGAGCTGGGAGATCTGGTCAACTGGTTCAATGATTTTGTGGATAAATTGAAAAAGATGCGGGACCAGGAAGATCTGGTTAGGAAAAATGTCCAGAGCGGTACGGAAAACCTGAATACCATGGCTCAGGCCCTTCGTGAAATTGCCGAAGCTCTCAATGGTAAAGCCGGATCCATTACGGAACAGGCGAATTCGACGGCTGCAGCTACGGAGCAGATGTCCTCGAATCTCACCTCCGTTTCTTCAGCGGCAGAACAGTCGCAGGTTAACCTGAATACCGTTGCGTCCGCGACCGAGGAGATGACGTCCACGATCGGTGAAATCGCCGGAAATGCGGAACAGGCCCGGAGCATTACCACGGATGCACAGAAATCTGTGGAGAATGCGGCGACTAAAGTGGATGAATTGGGCCATGCTGCCCGTGAAGTGTCGAAGGTGACGGAAACTATTATGGATATCGCGGAGCAGACTAAGCTGCTGGCACTGAATGCTACCATTGAGGCCGCGCGTGCCGGTGAGGCCGGAAAAGGATTTGCCGTCGTTGCCAATGAGGTGAAGGAACTGGCCAAGCAGACCAACGATGCCACCGAGGATATCAGCAGGAAGATTGCAGCGATTCAGAACAGCACGGATGCGACGGTGCATGAAATGAAAAATATCAACGAAGTGGTTGCCAGGGTTACCGAGATTGTTACAACCATTGCCACTGCGGTTGAGGAACAGAACGTCACCACACAGGATATCGCCACTAATATATCTCAGGCCACCGCCGGTGTCCGGGAAGTTGTGGAAAACGTCATACAGGTGGCAACCGTTTCACGGGAAGTTGCTTCCAGCATGGTTCAGGTCAATAATGAACTGAACGATGTGAATGCGACGTCTGCCCGTCTGAATGATAATGTGGCTGTGCTCACCGAGACCAGTTCACAGCTCAAGTCCGTGGCTGATCAGTTTAATTGAAAATATCTTGTAACCGAAAGGACGATTTCAAATGAATGAACGCTTCAGGAACATGTCGCTGAATAAGAAAATTCCACTGTCGCTGCTGCTGATTCTTATCATTGTTTCCTTTGTTTCCTTTGCTTATCTCATCAGTCGTCAAAAAAACATTGATTTTCTCAAGAAAAAGAAAAATCTGGCTCAATTGAGCCTGGTGGTGGATCAAAGTATCAGTAATCTCATGATACTGGGTGAAATGGATCTGGTTGAGGACAACCTCCAGGATGTGGCCAGCGAAGAAAGTATTCTCGCCATTCATCTGCTTGATAAAGAGAATAAAGTGTTCTCTTCCACCGATTCGAGTATGAAAGGGATGGAAATACATAATTCTTATCTGAAGAACATGTCGGCCTCTAAAATTCCGGTAACTGACGACACGCGGTTCAATGAAGGACAGATTACCTATTTTCAACCCGTTTTACTCACGGAAGACTGTCTTCAGTGTCATGATGGAAAGACAGGAGATCTTATCGGTATTCTGGCAACGACACAGAGCACTCAGGATGTATTGACCAATGCCTCGAACAACCGACGGGTTCTGATCGGAATTGCGGCAATCTTCGTCATTATAATCGGGTTGTTTTCAGTATTTACCTTGCGCGTTCTCGTGGTCACGCCGGTCAACCATGCTCTGAATTCCATGAAAGAGATCGCACAGGGCTCCTCAACTTTCACCAACCGGCTGGAAGTGTCATCCAGAGATGAAATCGGAAAATTGGCCTATTACTTCAACATGTTCATGGAAAAACTGCAGCAGGAAGCCAAGGTGAAGGAAAAGGTGCAGGAGGATGTCCGGACTGAAATTGATTCATTGAACCATATGACCGAACAGCTCACAGCCATCTCCGCCAATCTGAAGGATAAGGCTGTGGAGATCAACAGTCAATCCGGCCGCGTGAACAAGGCCTCCAATGACATGAACGACAATATGACCTCGGTTACCACCATCGTTAATACGTCACGGGAGAATATTTCCGCCGTGGACGGCGCAACGGCAAATATGGTGCAGGCCGTGAGTGAAATCGCCGAAAATGCTGAAAAGGCCCGGGGTGTCACCCTGAGTGCCGTTTCATCCATGTCGGCAGCGGAAAATAGTGTAAATTCACTTGGAAAAGCGGCAGAGGAAGTGCAAATCGTCGTCAATTCCATTCTCGAAATTGCCGACCAAACGAAACTGCTGGCCCTGAATGCCACCATCGAAGCTGCCCGTGCCGGTGAGGCCGGGAAAGGGTTTGCGGTTGTGGCCAGCGAAGTCAAGGATCTTGCCGTTCAGACGAACACCCTGACCGAAAATATCATTTCCAAGATCAATACCATTTCCGAAATGACGGGTGTAACGGTCAAGGAGATCAAATCCACCGCTTCCATCATGGCCGATGTGAGTGATATGGTGAACACTATTGCCGCAGCAGTTGAGGAACAGAATATCTCCACTCAGCAGATCGCCCAGAATATTGCCGAAGCCATGGACGGCATGAATCAGGTTGTGAGCGGCGTGGAAGATGCGGCCTACAAGGCCCGTGACGTGGGAAGCAGCATTTCCGAAGTTGATACGAATATTGCCGATATCCGGGAAAATTCGGAAAAACTGGATGGAAATATCAGGACTATCCGCGATTCCGGCGAAAAACTGGGGCATATTTCTCAGGCTTTCGATTAAACCTTCATAACCGTCCCCTTAAATACAAGGTGTTATTTGGAACAGGATATTCGACTTTTAATTGTAGATGATTCACTCCTTTTTCGAAAAATTCTGAAGGATATACTTCAGGATATACAGGGCGTGAATGTGATCGGACAGGCCCGGGACGGACAGGATGCGCTCCATCAGATCCGTACGCTGAAGCCGGATATTGTCACCCTCGACGTGGAAATGCCGGTGATGGACGGACTTGCCACGCTGGAAGCCATCAAAAAGGAATTTTCCTCCGTTGCCGTCGTCATGGTTTCCTCGCTGACCACAGCCGGAGCTGTGACCACAATGAAAGCGCTGGAGCTGGGCGCGCTTGATTTTATCACCAAACCGGATTCTCCGGATCAGGATACGAACCGGCGTCACATTGAATCACAGCTGAAGCCGATTCTGAATATTTTTCGGATCAGGGCCGGAGCGGCACGTATGGCCCGCAAGCCGGCTCCGCCTGTCCCACCCACAGTAAGGCCCATCCATACGACTCCGGACCGGAGGGCTGTTGTCGGGATGCCGGAATCAGGGATTGTATTCCCCAAACTCAAGGGGAAACCTGAAATTCTGGCTATCGGTATCAGTACAGGGGGGCCGAAGGCGCTCATGGAAGTTGTTCCCTTTCTGCCTGCTGCCCTGCCGGTACCGGTGCTGATTGTCCAGCACATGCCGCCTATATTCACCCAGGCTCTGGCCGATTCTCTGGCAAAAAAAAGCAAAGTGAAGGTTCGTGAAGCAGCCGAGGGTGATATTCTGGAGGCCGGAACCGTCTACATTGCACCGGGTGGCCTGCATATGCGTGTGAAAAGCCGGGATGCGGCCGGACGGATAAGCCTTGAGATCACAGATGATCCGCCGGTCAATCACTGCAAACCATCGGTTGATTATTGCTTCAAATCATTGACAAAATATTTCGAACGGAAGGTTCTCGCCGTCATTATGACGGGCATGGGAAACGACGGGACCACCGGCCTGCGGCTGCTGAAACGAAGCGGCGCAGAAGTTATTGCCCAGGATCAGGCCACTTCGGTTGTATTCGGTATGCCCGCCGAGGCGATCAAGGCCGGCGTGGTGGATCAGGTTCTTCCGCTGAACCGTATCGCCGCCCGGATAAATGAAATCGTGATGTGAAATCGTCAGGTCCATGATTAAAATTACGCCGGATGAACTGACCCGACTCTCCAGATATGTCTACGATCTGACCGGTATTGTTCTGGACTCGACTAAAGCCTACCTTGCCGAAAGCCGCCTGTATCCGCTCCTGATGGAATACGGATTCACCTCCTACGCGCAGCTGCAGCAGAAAGCGCTCGCGGATGCGAGTAAGCTGATAGAAAAAAAAATTATCGATGGCATCACAACCAATGAAACTTATTTTTTCCGGGATAAGAATCCGTTTGAATTATTGAAATACAAGATACTTCCGGACACCATTGACCGGATCAGCGCCCGTCCCGGGGGACTCCGGCCTGCACTGCGGGTCTGGTCTGCGGCCTGTTCCACCGGTCAGGAAGTGTACAGCATCGGAATTGTACTGAAGGAACTGCTCGGAGATCTGAGTAAATGGAATATCTCACTGTTCGGGACGGATATTTCCGATGCCGCCATTGAAAAGGCGAGTATGGGCAGATATTCGAAATTTGAAGTGGAGCGGGGACTGGAGCCGGGACGGATATCCCGTTATTTCAAGGCGGCTTCGACGAATTTATGGCAGATCAATGATGAGATCCGCGCCCTGGCAAATTTCCGTAAAGTGAATATTCTCAAACCTTTCGGTCACCTGGGAAAATTTGATATCATTCTGGTGCGCAATGTGGCCATCTATTTTGATGCTCAGAACAAGATCCGCCTCTTCGATCAGATTGCCAATCAGCTGAATCCGCAGGGAGCGCTGATGATCGGAAGTACGGAAAGCCTGCTGGGTATCAGCGAAAGATATGAAAAGAAGATGTATCACAATTCCGTGTTTTATGAATTGATACGCTGAGACAGGATTATGCGAATACTGATTGCAGATGATGACAAGATTTCCCGTACGCTCCTCCAGAAGCAGCTGGAAAAACTCGGATATCATGTAACCGCTGCTCAGGATGGGGAGGAAGCCTGGGAACAGGCGCACAACAATGATTTTTCCATGATCATCAGTGACTGGATGATGCCCGGCCTGAATGGAATTGAATTCGTAAAGAAACTCCGCAGGAAACGGCGGGGTGACTATGTATATTTTATATTATTGACCGCAAAACAGACGACTGAGGATCTGATCGAAGGACTGGAAAGCGGTGCGGACGATTTCATCCGCAAGCCCTTCCATAAGGAGGAACTGAGGGTAAGGGTCATGTCCGGCGAGCGGATCGTAAATCTGGAACGGTCGCTGAAGACGCAGAATACGCGGCTGACGTCGCTGAATCAGGAAATGCTCAAGGATCTGCGCTCGGCCGCCCGCATCCAGCAGAGCCTGCTGCCCCGCCAGCTGCCCCGGTCCGAACACTTTTCTTTTTCCTTTACGTACATGCCTTCCGAGGAACTGGGAGGGGATACGCTGAATATTCTTCAGATTGACGAGCACCGTATCGCCATGTATCTGGTGGATGTGAGCGGACATGGTGTGTCGGCCGCCATGCTTGCTTTTTCCCTGTCGCGCATGCTGTCTCTGGATGAAAATCATTCTGTTCTGTTCCGCAGTGGAAATAATGGCGATGCGGCGGATGACAGAATCCGGTCACCCCGGGAAGTGATTCGTGTCCTTAATCAGTCATTTGCTGTGGAAGAGATTGAAAATCAGTATTTTACGATTGTTTACGGAATTTATGATCTTCGCGATTCTAGCTTCAGATTCGTATCTGCCGGCCATCCCGGAATCCTGCATATTACCGATACCAATCATCCCGAGCTGTATCACGCATCCGGCCTGGCCATCGGTTTCTGCAGGGATTGTGTCTACGAGGAAACGGTCCTGGAGATGAAGCCCGGAGCCAGGCTCTATCTCTACAGTGACGGGATCAATGAGGCTGCCGGCGCTACCCGTGAATATTTCGGGCATCAGCGCGTACTCAGCGTACTCTGTGCCCATAAGGACGATGATATTACACGAGCGACGAAAAACCTGATTGAGACGGCCCAGAACTGGCAGAAACGGCATCGCTTCAACGATGA
Source organism: Fidelibacterota bacterium (assembly GCA_046735395.1). Taxonomy (GTDB): domain Bacteria; phylum Fidelibacterota; class Fidelibacteria; order Fidelibacterales; family DSDE01; genus JBJKQR01. Next base: position 9,247 of record JBJKQR010000021.1, read on the forward strand.
TATATCTGTTATTGCCATGGAGATATTATCGTGAAGGAATATACTATCAGGGAAGAGGAGCGTTCCCTCACGCTGAACTTTTCTTCCGCACTGCACCGGGTCAGCAGGGCGGTGAAGGATATTCTGAATTTTGTCCAGAAATTTGCTGAGGATATCCCTGCCTTTAATTTCAATCTGGTGACCCGGGAAGCTCTGAACAATGCGGTTATTCACGGTAATTCCTGCAATCCGGAACGACAGGTCCGGGTTCGGGTGTCGGTATCGGAGAATGAATTGATACTCGTCGTCGAGGATGAAGGCCCCGGTTTCAACTGGCGGGAAATCTGCGAGCGGGAATTCAAGGGATTTCAGGAATCGGGGATGGGCATGAAGATCATGTCCGGAAATGGATTTGAATTGAGTTTTAATGATTCGGGAAATGTTCTGACACTTCGCTACAGGATGTCTGCCCGGACGAATGCACAGGATGATTGATTGATGAAATGGATTTTAGTACTGATACTGGCAACTTTTCCTCTCGATGCGGCCGTCATCTGGACCTCACCGGCCCACCCAACGGAGATAGATGACATTACCGTTTATTTTGATCCGTCCCAGGCCACCCGCCAGGAACTCACGGGCAATGGACAGGTGATTTATACACATACGGGCGTTCATACCAATGTGAGGAACTGGGACCATGTGATCGGCAGCTGGGGCATAAATTCCACTCAGCCGCAGCTCAATTACGACGGTGACGGCATATACAGCCTCCATATCGGGAATGTCCGCGACTTCTATTCCGTGCCGGACAATGAAAGTATTTCGGAATTCTGCTTCGAATTGCGGAACAGTATGTCCGATAGGCAGTCGGAAGATCTGTTTACACCGCTGTATGAGCCGGGGCTGTCGCTGGCGCTCCTGTCACCGGTGATGGACAGCGGCCGGAAATGGGTTTTCCTTGACATGGGGGATACCCTGAAGCTGCAGGCGATTGCGATCCGACAGGGTGGTGCACTGGATCAGTTCAGTCTGTACCAGGATGACGTACTGCTCACTGAAACCCAGTCCGATACACTCAGCTATACCATAACTCAGCTTCCTGCTGCCGGACAGATTCTGCACTACCGGTTCGTGGCGTCCACGTCCGGAGGCTACCGGGATACGCTGGATCTCTCAGCTATTGTCAATCCCGACTCTCCCAATCTGCCGCCGCCTCCGGGAACCCGGCCCGGATGGACCATAGACGGGAATTCCGTGACCCTGGCGCTCTTCGCCCCCCGCAAGGAATTTGTGTACCTGATCGGCGACTTCAATGACTGGAACGCCGATCCGGCCTATTTCATGAACCGCTATACGAATGGGGCTGACTCGACGCTTTTCTGGATAACGCTTGACGGACTGTCGAAGGATACGGAATACGGGTATCAATACCTTGTTGACGGGAATATCCGCATCGCCGATCCATATGCGGAAAAAGTTCTCGATCCCTGGGATGACAAATATATCACGGAGAGTGAATATCCCGGGCTCAAGCCCTATCCGGAAGGAAAAACGACAGAGATCTGCTCCGTTCTGAATCTGCCGTCACAGGAATTTGCCTGGACGGACAGCGGTTACCATTCTCCCGACCAGCGCGGACTGGTTATCTACGAATTGCTGATGCGGGATTTTACGGCTGCCCACGATTACCGGACTCTCACCGATTCTCTGGATTATCTGAAAAATCTCGGTATCAATGCCATCGAACTCATGCCCGTCAATGAATTTGAGGGCAATGACAGCTGGGGCTACAACCCATCCTTCTATTTCGCGCCGGATAAGTATTACGGGCCGGCGGAGGATCTGAAGAAGATGGTGGACGCGGCTCATGCCCGTGGTATTGCCGTCATCATTGACCTCGTCCTCAACCACAGCTATTTTCAGTCACCGCTGGTGCGGCTCTATAACGGCGGCGGCTATACCGGCCCCGTGGCCGGGAATCCCTGGTATAATGTGACCACGCCCCACACGGATTACAGCTGGGGTGCAGACTTCAATCACCAGAGCATCCACACCCAATATTTCGTGGACAGGGTGACCTCGTGGTGGATCCGTGAATTTCACATGGATGGCTACCGCTTCGATTTCACGCGCGGTTTTACGAATCACGCCGGGACATCCGGGGCCTACGATCAGTCACGGATAGATATTCTCGAACGGATGGCCGGTCACATCTGGTCTGTAAAAGCGGATGCCTATGTCATACTGGAACATCTCATTGATGATAATTATGAAATGAAAACGCTGGCCAATGACGGCATGATGCTCTGGGGCAACAGCAACTATAACTACTGTGAAGCCGCCATGGGCTGGATCAATTCATCCGATTTTTCCTGGGGCTACTTTAAAACCCGGGGCTGGGCAAAGCCCAATCTGGTGACCTATATGGAGAGCCATGACGAGGAGCGGGCTATGTATAAAGCTCTGACCTTCGGGAACGCTTCGGCAAATTATTCAACTCAGAACCTTAGCACAGCTCTCGACCGCATCAAGCTGAACGCGGCTTTCTTTATCCCGCTTCCGGGGCCGAAAATGCTCTGGCAGTTCGAGGAGCTGGGTTATGACATCAGTATAGATACGAATGGCCGGACAGGCCGGAAGCCGCTGCACTGGGAATATTTTCAGGACAGCAGCCGGTTGAAACTGTACCGGAGTTTCGCTTCACTTATTCATCTCCGCAATCAATACACTGCCTTCCGGGACGGAAACTCGAGCGTGACGCTCAATGCGTCGGGCGCCGTAAAGACCATTTCCGTCTCCGGTGACATCAACGCGCAGATCGTGGGGAATTTTGACGTCCTGCCCCATACCGCGACGGTGAATTTTGTCCACTCCGGAAACTGGTACAATTATTCCGACGGGGTCGCCTTTTCCATCGACGGATCGTCCCGGGATTTTACGCTGGCACCCGGGCGCTTTCTCATTCTCACGGACCGGGTTGTGGACAATCCCTGGCCGCTGGCATTTACAAATGTGGATGACGGACGGGGTGCGGATGTTCCGGATGAATTCCATCTGGCGGCGCCCTGGCCCAATCCCTTCAATTCGACCGTCCATATTGCCCTGCACCTGCCGGGAAGCGACACGGAGCCGCTGCGGATCCGAATCTATGATATATGCGGGCAGGAAGTTACTCAGCTGATGAATGCTGACCAGCAGGGCGGTGATGCCGAATTCACCTGGGATGGCCTGGACAATTCGGGAAACCGTGTGGCCTCGGGAGTGTATCTTATCCGGTCCGAATGGGCAGGACAGAAGGCCGTACGAAAAATTATTCTGTTGAAATAAAAAAAAGCCCGATCATCAATGGATTCGGGCTGTCAGTCTTTGAAGGAATTTTCGGGTAAGGTACCGGTTTACAGGGATTTGGCCTTTGTGAAGGCCTCCTTGAGCCGTTCCTCACTGTAATAGGCGCAGGCCCCCTTTATAAAATCCGCTTCAATGGCCAGTTCCTGAACCGCCTTTTTCAGGCTTGCAGGCTTGACCTGCTTCTTTTCGGCCCATTTTCCCAGTGACAATGCTTCCGACATGATGCCTCCATTTTTACCATATGTATCAAATATAGTAAAATCGGCTGCAACAAGTGAAAATATTTGCGGTGAAAATGAAATTTCCGTCATCTGTTCGCAACCCCAAATGCCTAATATAATGGATGTTTACGCTGAATTTACTTTTGCATGAGAGGACGAATTGTCTTAACTTCTTCTAATCCAAAAAAGCGGATCGTACTGTGAAGCAAAGGACGAAGCGGATGGTGATAAACGTAAGACGATCGGGTTGAAATGTCGTTGATCTGGGTACAGAGTTTAATTGTCGGACTGCTGATCTACGGTATCATTCTGTTACTGTATGGTGTGCGGACATTTCAGGATTTTGTCCGCTTTTCCGCAGCTCTGAACCGGCGACGAAACCGGTATCTCGCGGTTCTATATCTTATTCTGCCTCGGTTTCTCTTTGCCTGGCTGGCAGAGTTTGTCCTGGCGCATCTGAGCTTCATCCTGCATCCTGTCACGCTTGCTGCTGTCGGAATCGTGATCCTGCTTGTCATCGGGATTCCGTTTCTGAAGAAGCTGGACATCCGGCTGCTGTGGCGCCGGGCCGGTCAGCGTATCCGGGAAGCGGTGACGCCCCTGCAGTTTTTTCTCTGGATATTTCTCTTCATCATCGCCGTGACACTCACCTGGTTTTTAGTCGGCCAATTCTGGTTTTTTAATGGTTTTATCATCACGGCGCTGTTTATCGTGTACATTCAGCTGGCCGGAATCTATTTCTTCGGTTCCTATTTTCGCCGCCGCTATATCGAAAATCAGACAAGGCAGGGTAACAAGTTCGCCGGATCCGGAAAATTCAGAATTCAGCAGATCCACGTTTTCATTTTTCTGGCCCTGAACTATCTGACTTTGGGTATTTCCTGGCTGATCATCGGAGATTTCTGGATTATCAGCCGGTTGACAGTCCTTGTGGCTACGACGCTCTTTGTGCTCATGTCGCTGATCTGGGGTTTCGGATCCATCGTATGGAAGACGTATCTTCTGCCCATGGCCGAATCCGATTCGAATGCCAGAACCATCATCCGGACGATCCGATCGAACCTGACGGATATTATCGCCGGCATCGTGGCGGGTGTGGCCATCCTTCTCTTTTTCATTTTCCGTCCCCTGATTCAGGACCTGATGACAGCGCGTATGAAGATCTGGATAGGGACCGGGGCAGCGGCGCTGATTGTTCTGTATCTGTGTGTGAAATATCTTCTTCCCCGCTTGTCTTTGCTGCGGGGTTTTGTATATCTGGGTTTTTCCCTGCCTCCCGAGGATCGGGCGATCATGTCGGAGCCGGCGCTGAAAGCCCGCAGATTCAGGCTAATCACAGCCTGGCTCATTTTTCTCGGACAGAGCGCGGCCTTTTCCCTCGCGGTCTGGCTGCTGATCGATTTCAGGGAAGATATTCTCTTTCGGTTCAGCATGAATGACGAGCGGTATTATGCTGCCTATAATCTTCTGCTCAGTGTCCTTGCCGGCGCTTTTGTCATCAACAATCTAAGCCGGAGACTGTCCGGAATAAGTTATGAAGTTGCGCGCAAAAGGTATTATATTAATAAAAAAAGGAAGATGCTGATGCTTGAACTTGAGGAGATTCAGAAACGGATTGAGAAGGAGAAGCGCATTCAGGAAGAGCTCAGACAATTCAACATTAAAACAGCCATTGATGTTCTGAAGGAAAACGGATATCAGATCATCATCGGGCCCGAAACCAAATCTGCAGAACCCACACACAAGTAGAACCGTCCTATGGTAAAACAATATTTTGAAATACTCGGACTGAAGAAGGAGCCTTTTTCCACAACACCAGAGCCCTCATTTTATTACGAATCCAAGGAACACAAGGAGTGTCTGGTTCGTCTGGAGATCTCCCTCCGGCTGAAACGGGGACTCAGTGTGGTGCTCGGCGGAATCGGCACGGGAAAATCCACATTGAGCCGGCTTCTGCTCCGGAACTTTTTTCAGACCATCAATGATTATGAATTTTACCTGATCCTGGACCCCACCTGGGACAGCGAATACGAATTTTTAAAGTACCTGCTCAAACTCTTCAATATTCATGAAGACGCCGCGTCATCCACCGAGTGCAAGAATATTCTGAAACATTTTCTCTTTGAAAAGGGCGTGGAGCAGGGCAAGACCATCGCGCTTGTCATTGATGAAGGCCAGAAACTCACGGCTCCCTTTCTGGAAATTCTGAGAACTCTGCTGAATTACGAGACCAGTGAACATAAACTGCTGCAGCTGGTCATTTTTGCTCAGCCTGAATTTCTGGATACCATCAATGAACACCCTAATTTCAAGGACCGCATTTCCACCGGATACATGCTGAATCCCCTGAATAAAATGGATTCAGTACGGCTTATCGAGCACCGCATCATGAGGGCCGGCGGTGACAAGGAACGAAAATTCTTCACGATCGATGCTTATGAACTTATCTATTACTATACCCAGGGATATCCCCGGAAAATAATGACCATCTGCCATGACGCCTTTATCGAAATGATTCGCGAAGATAAGGCTATGGTTGATGAAGAAATCATAAATAACCTAATCCGTTCCTCTCAATTCCTGTATGTCTAACAAGAATATTCTCAAAGAAGACGCAACAAAACGTCTGATAGAACTGCTCCGTGAAACGGATACGCTGCCTGAAGATGAAGAAAAATTGGAGGCTGTTTCTGATGAAGCGGCTGCCGCTCCAGAACCCGAACCTTTCATTGAGGACAGCAGTGCAGATGACGCATCCGGAGTGAGTCCGGAAACGCTTCTTGATTTTCTGAATCAGGAAAATTCTGAGGCCTCCGAACTGAGCCGGGAGATTCCCGGGATCGGAAACAGTCCTGTTGAGGCGATGGAAAAAAAACGCCGGGAAAACGATCCCATCGCAGATCTTTATCATACACCTCCGGAACATAGCGCAACCGGGTCCGCGGATGACACGCCGCTACGGGCATCCCAAACCCGAAATACTCTCCAGAACCTGCTGGCGAATCTGGACAGCACCATGAATTCGGATGATCAGGTGGAAATTCTCGGCGCACAGAACGGAGCCGCTGTGCAGGAACTGCTGCAGACGGAAACGGTGGAAAAAAATCGGCCCGAGCAGACGGAAAAGCCCAAACCGCCCATCATTGATTCCGCCATGGCCAAATCTGTCGCCGCTGATCCGCAGAAGAAGCCAGAACCGGAACCTGCTCCGAAACGCTCTCTGAAATATCTGAAGAAATATAATTATGACGATCTATACAGCTCCGAAAAAGGCGGGGGCGAGGAATATATTCCCAACTGGAACACGGCCAAGTTTTTCCAGTCAGTCCTGTTTTCAAAGGACACAGCCTATGGACTGGATATGGGCGAGGACTACGTCCGCTATGTCCAGATCAAGAAACGCCAGGATAAACTGGAGATCAGCGACTGGGGCTTTACTCAGCTCATTCAGAACGAGAATAATCAGAATACGGGATATATCCGGAAAAAGAATGAAGATAACTTCGATATCGTTTTCAGCAATTATGCAGCTCAGACCAGGCTGAAGAACCGCTACGTTGCCCATGCCATACAGAATAAGAATGTGGTCTCCCGTCTGCTCAGTTTTCCCAAGCTTGCGCCGGCCGAGGTGAAGGAAGCCATTGAGCTGAATGCCCGTAAAAATCTGCCCTTCCCCGACAAGTTCGCCCAGATCGATTATGCCCAGACCGGAAGCAGCACGGAAGGCCAGAAGAAGTTCAATTACTTAGTGGCCATCGGACATGAACGAAGCATCAACGGCGTGTTTACCCGATTCAAGGATGCGGGAATCGTACCCCGAAAGCTGTTTTCGGCATCTTTTGCCATCTGGTCACTTTTCAAGAATAATTATCCCGACCTGGAAGATCAGTCCGTTATTCTCCTGCATATCGGTGAAGACGTCTCCAATATTGTCTTTATCAACGAAGGTGTATTTCAGTTCGACCGGGAGCTGGCCATCGGAGCAAAGGACTTCCGGGAAGCATTGGCTCAGAAAGTGAGCACTCTGGACGGTGACCATGTGGTAACCTTGCGGGAAGCTGAACAGCTGAAGGTGCAGTACGGTTTCCCCATTGATCAGGAAGGGGTGACGGAATTTCTCCATATCGAAGCTTTCAAACTGCAGATTCTGCTCCGTTCCGAAGGTGAACGGCTCCTGTCAGAGATCAATCGCTCCATTGACTTTTACCGGAAAGTCTTTTCTCTGCCTGCGCTGGAATGCGATATCTTTCTCAGCGGCCCCGGTTCGAAAGTTCCCAATATTGATGTCTTCATCAGCCGGCAGCTGAACCGGACCGTTCGGCATATTTTTTCACTCCGGTCCACAACCGTCCGTTATGCTGAAGGCGTGGAACCCATTCCGGTGGAATTCATGCCCGAATTTGATCTGGCTCTGGCCGCTGCCACCGAAATCGACAATCATACAAACCTTGTTCCCAAAGTCCTCAAATTCGAGGAAAAATTCATTCCCGCCTATATGGCCTCCATCATCATCCTGCTGCTCACGCTTCTGGCCGTCACCGTCTCATCCTTCGCCATTTCCTCCAAACTTACCAACGCGCGGCAGAAGGTGAAGGACATTGAAACTGAAATCGCGGATGTGGCTCCCATGGGCACAAAATATACGGATATGATTTCCTATCATAACGCGGCCTTTGTGGTTCGGAATGAACTGAACCATGACAGATATTTTTCCGCTTTTATTCCCACCATACTGAAAGCCCTGTCCCGGGATACGCAGGAAGAGATCAAACTGTCTCAGCTCATATTCAACCGGGAATCGGCCGAGCCGAAGGGAGCGGGGGAAAAGGCGTCCGCGGCAAAATCCGCAGCCCATCCCATGTACCTCCATCTGCAGGGCTTCGTCACCACATCGGATGCCATTGCGGATGTGGTGCTTACCAATTACCAGATGAAACTTGAGGGAACGGGATATTTTAATTCTGTTCAGATCCTGTCCAAAAACCGGGAGACCGGCAACGGACTCATCCGGCTCCGGTTTACCATGCAGGCAGAACTGAAGGAATAGTATGAGTTACAGCAAACGCTTCGCAGCTTCAGTCGTGGGGATCATTCTGATCCTTATCATCTGGTTGTCCGGGTTTTATTCTCCGAAAAGTGAAATGCTGCAGGCACTGGAATACCGCAATGAGGAACTCTCTTCACAGCTGAGCACCCTGAAAAATATGAGCATGAGCATCGGCGAATTCGAAAAGAGCGTGGACAGCCTCCGTGACAGTTTCGACCGTGACGTGGCCCGGATGCGGAGCAAGGGAGAATTCAACGACCGGATTACCCGGATTTCCGACCTGGCTGCCGCAAATCATGTAAAGATTCTCATCGTCAATCCGTCCGTATCCAATCTCCTCGATATCTCCGAGGCCTCACAGATGAAATATCTGGGTTATGTGGTGGAGAAAAATGCCATCATGGTACAGGTGACCGGGAAGTATCTGGATGTGGGACGCTATATGGAACGCCTGAACGAACTGGACGGCGTATTCATCGAAAGAGCCGAACTGCTGTCCGATCCCATGGTGTATCCCGATCTGAATGTCTTTGCCTATTTGTTCATGTATTCGCGGTCAGGAGGGAAGTTGTGAATCAGTCCACCCGAACCTGGGTTCTTTTCGGGATCCTCATCGTGATGATTGTCTATTATGTGTTGTCCACATTTGTTTTTACGGATGGATCACCTGCCATGAATTCCGATCATCCGGCACGGAGCCTGTCGGATATCAATAAAAGCAGCGGCGGCCTGGTTGAAGCCCATAGCTATCCCCGGCTGGCCACTGTCAGCTCAGCCTGGGGGGCAGACCCCTTCTACTACCAGAGTCCGGACAAGGAAAAGGGAAAACTTTTCGGCGGACTCCTCAACGATCTGAGTCTGCCCGGCTCTGCCTTCCAGCTGAAGGGGATTGTCTGGAGCAATAATGTTCCCACGATCCTGATTAATGATGAGATTCTGAAGGTCGGGGATGAAATCAACGGATACAGAATAGTCAGCGCGGGCAAAAATTATGTGACGCTGCGAAGCAGTTCGGAGACTGTGCAGCTGACTCTGGGAGATAAATAAAGGATGGCTGACCCATCCGGAAACTATACGATAAAAGGCTGAACTATGAAGAAATTTACGCGTATTCTAAGTATTCTCTGTCTGAGTGCTTACAGCGCATTTGCCTCCCCGAACAACCTGATCAATATCAAGGTCAGCCAGAGTATATCTGAACATATTATCGAGCTCATTTTCAATGAAAAGGTGGATAAATACGATGGCTATTCCATGGAAAGCCCGCCGCGGGTCATCGTGGATGTACCCAACTGTACGACGGATCTGGATGGAAAAAGCGCCTTCGTGAATCTGGAACCCATGTATAATTACCGCGTTTCCACCTGGGGAGCCGGCAAAACCATGACAAAGGTGGTCCTCGAATTTCATGAAATGCCCGGCTACACCATTCTCAGCAACGACCGGTCCATTGTCATCAAATGGGATAAGGTGGAAAAACCGGAGAAACTTCCCGAACTGCCCGAAACACGGGCGCGGAGAAATCTGGACAACAAGGTCTCCATGCAGTTTTACCAGGCCGAACTTCAGAATGTGCTCCGTCTGCTGGCCATGCAGAACGATCTGAATATTATTTCCGGTGAGGATGTAGCCGGACTGGTTTCCATCACGCTGAACAACGTGACTGTCGAACAGATGCTGGATGCCGTCCTGAAGGTGAATGGCTACAGCTGGTTTGAGGACAAGGGCATCATCATCGTGAAACCCCGGGATACGGATCTCTCCGGGGAAACGGTAACCAAGGTCTACAAGCTCAATTACGTTGACGCCTACATGATAGCCAATGCCATTCAGAATGTGCTCACGGAGAAAGGAAAGGCGGTGCCCTTTTCACCCTCGGTGAAGGGCTTCAATTCCGGTATTTCTTCGGGCGGGAGAACCGGAACCGGCACGGCCGGAGGCACGGCGGCTTCCGGAGCCATGGGTGCCCTGGGCGGCGCTCTGAGCGGACTCGGATCAATCGGCAGCAATACGACGGGAACCGCGACAGGCATGACGGGAAACAGCGGACTCGGAGGCACGGCCGGCGGCAATTCCGGGGCGACCTATGACATGCTTCTGGTTACGGATATGTCCCAGAATTTCCGGACCATCGACCAGGTGATCCGAACTCTGGATATTCCCACGCCGCAGATCAATATTTCCGTCAAATTCATCGAGACCAAACTGGATCTGTCCGAGAAACTCGGTATCAACTGGAATCTGCGTGCTTCCGTCAACGGCGGCCCCTCGCAGATCGGAAACAATATCACTCTCGGTAAATTCAACCAGCTCGGCCTGGCCACCCTCACCATTTCCGAATTGTCGTCCATTATCGAGATCCTGAATACGACGACGGAAAGCAAACTGATCCAGGAGCCGCAGACGACGACGCTCGACAACAACCCGGCCGTCATTCAGGTGGGAACCACCTATCCGCTGGCTGTCACCCAGCCCGCGACGCAGTTCGGGCCTGCTACCGTCACATTCCAGGAACAGGAAGTCAATATCATTCTGAATGTGACACCCCACATCAATGAGGATAAATTCATTTCCATGGCTGTCAACGCTCAGGTGCAGGCGGTCACAGGCTTTGCCGGGCCGGATCTGGACCGACCCATCGTCTCCACCCGAAGTATCAATAACAATGTCCGGATTCCGGATAATAATACGCTGCTGATCGGCGGCCTGATTCTCGAACAGGACATCTTCACTGAGAAAAAGGTTCCGCTGCTGGGCAGTATTCCCATCGTGGGGCATCTCTTCAAACATACAACAACGAGCCCCCAGCGCAGTGAACTTCTTCTGTTCATAACAGCCCATATCATTGATCCGGGCAAATAGGAGCTGAAGGTGAAAGCGGATATTTACTCGCTCTTAAGTTTTGCCGTAAGTTCGGGTGCCTCCGATCTCCATCTGTCCGTGAATTCCCCGCCTATTGTCCGTGTGAACGGCGAGATGCAGCGGACCAATCAGGATGCACTGTCCAGAGATGAACTGCATACGCTGATCTATGATGTGATGAGCGATGATCAGCGACGGGATTTTGAGGAAAAATGGGAATTGGATTTCAGCCGTCAGATACAGGGTATCGGCCGTTTCCGCATCAATGTCTACCGGGATCTGGGGGGAGAAGCTGCTGTTTTTCGCGTGATTCCCTCCTCCATAAAAACTTTTGCCGACCTGGGTCTGCCCGCCGTCATCGAACACATTTCCAAATTCGACAAGGGCCTGATACTCGTGACCGGGCCCACCGGAAGCGGGAAAAGTACGACTCTCGCCTCCATGCTGGATTATATCAACGCGAACATGAACCGTCATATCATCACCATTGAAGATCCCATTGAGAATGTGTTCAAATCCAAGCAGTCGCTGGTGAATCAACGGGAAGTGGGAGCGCACACCACCTCTTTTGCCACCGCGCTCAGATCCGCACTCAGAGAAGATCCGGACGTGATTGTGGTCGGCGAGATGCGGGATCTGGAAACTACCTCTCTGGCCATTACGGCGGCCGAAACCGGACATCTGGTCTTCGGTACGCTTCATACCATCAATGCCAGCAAGACCATTGACCGCATCATTGATCAGTTTCCGCCGGACCGGCAGTCCCAGATCCGGACCATGCTGTCCGAATCGCTCACGGCCATCGTCTCCCAGGCGCTGCTGCCGAAAATTGACGGCAAGGGACGGGTGGCCGCCTTTGAGATCCTGCTGGGGACATCGGGCATCCGCAATCTGATCCGGGAGAATAAAACATTTCAGATCATGTCTGCCATACAGACCGGCGGAAATGTGGGGATGACCACCATGGATATGTCACTCATCAAGCTGGGCAGAGAAAAACAAATTTCGAATAATACGGCCTTCGAGCATGCCAGTGATCTGGTCTATGTCAAAAAAAATCTGACGGGAGCCTGAGATGCTGTATACTCTGGAAGATCTGCTGTCAGTCATGGTGGAAGCCAATGCATCCGATATGTACCTGAGCATCGCCACTTTTCCGCTGCTGCGGGTCGGCGCCAGAACCCTTCCCCTTGAAAAGGAAAAACTGGATCTGGCTACTCTTGATGCCCTGCTGAAGGAAATGGTGAGTGAAAAGCAGCTGGCGGCATTTTACGAGAAAAAGGAGCTGGATTTCACCATTTCCCGGCAGAATCTGGGCCGCTTCCGCGTCAATGCCTTTTTTCAGAGAGGCAGCATCGCTTTTGTATGCCGTCGTATCATCAGTCAGATCAAAACTCTGGATGAGCTGGGGATGCCGGAGGTCATGAAGGAGCTCATCAACTCCAAACGGGGACTGATCCTCGTCGTAGGCGCCACCGGATCCGGGAAGTCCACAACCATGGCGGCCATGCTGGATCATCGCAACCGTTCGTCCTACGGTCATATTCTCACTCTGGAAGATCCGGTTGAATTCCTTCACAGCCATGTGAAAAGTATTGTGAATCAGCGGGAAGTCGGCATGGATACGGACAATTACAAGGCCGCGCTTCGTTCTGCCCTCCGTCAGGCGCCCGATCTGCTGCTCATCGGCGAAATCCGGGATGAGGAGACCATGGCGGCCGCCCTGAATTTTTCCGAGACCGGTCACCTGGTTCTTTCGACATTACATGCCAATAATGCCTATCAGACTCTGGAGCGGATTATGAGCTTTTTTCCGCCGGCACAGCATCACATGGTACAGCTGCAGCTGAGTCTGAACCTGAAAGCCGTCATCGGCCAGCGCCTGATTCCGGCCCGCAAAGGGGGACGCGTTCCGGCTCTGGAAATTATGCTGTCCACCAGCCGTATCCGGGACCTCATCCACAATGGGGATATCGAAACTCTTCGATCCGCCATGGAAATGTCAACTCATGAGGGTATGCAGACCTTCGATCAGGCTCTCTATGAACTCTATGAGAAAGATATTATCTCTGTCGAGGACGCCATTCAGTATGCCGATCGGGCCAATGATCTGAAACTGCTCATCCAGTCTGAACGGAGCAGCTCGCCCGATATGATTTCCGATATACAACTGGAATAGGAATCCATGGACACCGCAATTCGTATCTGTGTCGTCGATGATGAAGTCGCCATCCGCAATATGCTGGCCACATTTCTGCGGATGCGTGGGTATGAGGTCTCCGTTTTCAACGATGGAGTGGATGCTCTGGATGATCCGGTTCTTTTTGAATCGGGTATCGTTATTTCCGATCTGAATATGCCCATCGTCGACGGATTGACTCTCTTGCGTCAGGTTAAGGAAAAAAATCCGGAAACCATCTGTATCCTCATCACCGGTATGGCCACTCTGGATTCGACCATCAATGCACTGCGGGCCGGGATTGATGACTATATTCTCAAGCCCTTCGACCTGAAGGATCTGGAACGTATCATCAACAAGAATATGTCCCGGCTTCACCTCAAGATTGAAAATGAAAAACTTCAGGAGGATATACTCCGTGAGCGGAATCTTCTCAAGCAGAAGAACACCGAGCTGGAGATCATCAATGACATCCTGGTTTCGCTGCGGAGCGCTTATGATGTGAATCTTGCCCTCGAAAAGCTGAGTGATAAGTTTGAGGATCTGTTTGCCTTCGATTATTCCTTCTATTATTCGGTGGGCAAGGGCGGTATCACCGGAAGCAGCAGGCCGAATGTTCCCGACGCATTCAGCAGACGTATCAGCGAACTGCTAAAAAATTACTTCGATGACTCCGGGGCGGCTTCACTGCATGCTCATCTCAAGGAAAAACTGGCTGCCGAGATTCCTGAAGTGCCGGTCACGGACCTGATGGTAGCCACCTTTCACTCCGGAGAGCGGGTCATCGGAACCTGGGGATTTCTCAAAATTGACAATCCCCGGTTTAGCAGCAAGCAGAAAGAGGATTTTCACTATTTATTCACGCTGATTCAGGGACTGCTTCAGCAGATTGATACCATCGTGGGCAATCAGAACCGGATGCTGTCGTCGATTTTCAATCAGATTCAGAGCATCATTATCCGTGTGGATCTGGATTCGGGTGGGATTCTCACCAATAAGCCGGGACTGGATCTGTTTCGGAAAGGGGAGGCGGAACTTCGCTTCGAAGATGTCCGGCAGGTATTCGGTGGAGACTGGGATGCGGTTCTGGATGAAATTCGCCAGGAAGGCCTGTCCCGGAAAATATTTGTTACCGGCGATGAACGTGACAGCCTGGCCTACGGTGTGTCCGTCATTGAATATTCGGATCCTCCCTTTATTGAAAGAGGATTGCTGATCAACGCAAAGGATATCACCGATCAGAAAAAGATTGAGGATATGAAGGCGGATCTCATATCCAATGTGAGTCACGAACTGAAGACGCCGCTGGCCATTGTGAAGGAATATATCTCACTGCTGCATGACCAGGTGGGCGGCCCGCTCAATGAAATGCAGCAGGGCTTTATCCGCACTATCGGAGGAAATCTGGACCGTCTGGAGCGCATTATCGGAAATTTTCTCGATATGTCCCGGCTCAGTTCCGGAAAACTTCTGGTGAGAATTTCTCCCCAGAGCGTGCCGGAAGTGCTCAATGAAATTATCGAACCCTTCCAGATCCGCTATAAGAATAAGGGAATGTCCCTGACGATCAATATTCCGGATCCGGAACTCACATTTCCCATGGATAAGGATATCATGGCGCAGATTCTCGTCAATCTGCTGGAAAATGCCTACAAATATGCCGGAGATAATTCGAAAGTTGAACTGGAAACGGCTATCAATGATGACGGGAACCTGTTTATTGCAGTACGGGACAATGGCAAGGGCATCCCGCGGAAAGATCAGAAAAAGATATTCGACCGTTTTTTCCGGGCGGGGCTGGAAGAGGATGTACGCCAGCCGGGAAGCGGCCTGGGACTTGCGATCATAAAGGACATGGTGGAATTGCTGGGTGGAAGAATCTGGCTGGAAAGTGAAGTGGGATCGGGAAGCAGTTTTTATGTGGAATTGCCTCCGGGGAATGATCCTGATCAGGAATAATGGAGATATGGAATGACTGAGACATTTAAGATTCTGATTGTGGAAGATGAACACGATATGCAGACTGCGCTGAAAATACGGCTTGAATCCATCGGATTTACGGTGCATCTGGCCAGTGACGGCCTGGAGGGCTTTCAGCTGGCGAAAAAATATGAGCCGGATCTGATCCTCCTCGACATCATGCTGCCGAAAATGGACGGATTCAAGGTCTGCAAAATGCTTAAACTGGATAATAAATACAAACATATCCCCATTGTTCTGCTTTCGGCGAAATCGTCGGAACAGGATCTGGAGACCGGACGCAAGGCCGGTGCCGAGTATTATCTGACAAAACCCTTTCGGACGGATGACCTGTTGAAAATCATTCGTGAACTGATGACCCGGATGGATTCATGACCGCTGCTTTTGTCATTATTTTCGGACTGGCATTCGGATCTTTTGCCAATGTGCTGATCTTCCGGCTGCCGCGGAATGAGAATTTTACCACCGGACGAAGCCACTGCCCGGCCTGCGGTGCTCCCATTGCATTCTATGACAATATCCCGCTGATTTCATTCCTGATCCTGCGGGGACGCTGCCGTTCCTGCCACAGCCCCATTTCCCTGCGTTATCCCCTGGTGGAACTGGTATCCGCGCTTCTGTTCTATTTTGCCTATACGAATTTCGGACTGTCGCTCATGGGGGGAGCCGCTGTGGCGTTTCTCTTCATGCTGCTGGTCCTGAGCGCTATTGATATCATGACAATGTTCGTGGATGACCGGATGCTGATTTTCGGCGGACTGGCTGCGCTGCTTCCCTTTTTCAGCGGTGATCATCCGCTGATTCCGTATCTGGCTGCCGCTGCCGGCTATTCGGCTGGCCTCCTCGCTGTGGCGCTCCTGGGGAAATTGCTCTATCGCCGGGACAGTATGGGCGGCGGGGACATCAAGCTTGCCTTTGTCATCGGCCTGATGCTGGGCCCGGTCATGTCGCTGCTGTCTGCGTTCCTGGCCTTCGTCACAGCCGCACTTATCCTGATAATCCTGCGGATCATCGGCCGGATTCATCGGGGACAGGAAGTGCCCTTTGTCCCGTTCATGGCGGCCGGATCTGTTCTGGCTCTGCTCTGGGGGGAGGAAATTCTGAAATTTTACCGGACGCTGTTACACTAAGTGAGGAATTATGAGTTATCCTACCATTAAAAAGCAACTTGGCCAGCTGCTCGTTGATTCGCAGAAAATCACTGCTGAACAGCTCGACACGGCTCTGAAGTATCAGCGGGAGCACGATACCTATCTGGGCTCTGCCATTCAGTCGCTGGGATTTATTTCCGAACCGGATCTCATGGAATTTTTGTCAGACCAGCTCGAGCTCCCCTTCATGTCGCTGGAAGATTTCACCATCACGCCGGAGGCACTGGCTGTCATTTCGGATACAACGGCGCGGCGTTTCAACATCATTCCTCTCTTTTTCATCGGCAATGACCTGACCATCGCCATCTCGGATCCGCTGAATATCAACGCCATCGATGCGGCCGCCCGTGAATCGGGGATGGACATTGAGCTGGTGGTCTGCACCGAAACCGATATTCAGAATGCGCAGGATGCCTATTACGGGACCAATAAATATATCGGGGAACTCCGCAATGATACGGATCAGGATGATATCTTTCTCGATACGCTCAGCCCCGATATCAATGATGAAACGAAAGTGGTGGAGGCGGTGGACATGATGATCCGGCAGGCTGTACGCCTGGGCGCGTCCGATATCCATTTCGAACCACGGGAAAAGGATGTGCGCATCCGCTTCCGTATCGATGGTATCCTCTACGAAAATTATACCATCCCGAAGGATTTTCAGCCTCCGGTGACCTCCCGAATCAAGATCATGTCCCAGCTGAATATTGCCGAAACCCGCAAGCCGCAGGACGGACGTATCAATTTTACCAATGAAGGCAAGAAGGTCGATCTCCGCGTCTCCACATACCCGGCCTATTACGGGGAAAAAATCGTCATGCGCGTTCTCGACGACTCGCGGGCGCAGATCAGCCTGGATAAGATCGGATTTGACTCCGGAACCCTGGAGGAATGGAAAAAACTCATCCGCAAGCCAAACGGTATTATCATGGTGACCGGCCCGACGGGATCCGGAAAGACCACGACGCTCTATTCCACGCTGCTCTTCGTCAATTCCACCGAAAAGAATATCATCACCATTGAAGACCCCATCGAATATGAAATCGACAATATCAATCAGGGACAGGTCAATCCCAAGATCGGAGTCACCTTTTCAGCGGCCCTGCGATCCATTCTGCGCCAGGATCCGGATATTATCATGGTGGGGGAAATGCGGGACAAGGAAACCATCGATCTGGCCATCCGTTCCTCTCTCACCGGCCATCTGGTCTTTTCCACTCTTCATACCAATGATTCCGTTTCGGCCATTTCCCGAATGATCGATATGGGCATCGAACCCTATCTCATCGCTTCCACAGTCCGGGGCATCCTGGCCCAGCGCCTGGTCCGGACCCTCTGCCCGAAATGCAAAGCCGGATTCAAGGCGCCCCAGGAGATGATCGAACGGCTGAAACTGCCGAAGAACGGAGAGTATAAATTTTATAAACCGGTCGGCTGTCTCCATTGCCGGAAAACGGGATATGCGGGAAGGACGGCCATCTTTGAACTGCTCATCATGGATGATAAACTGATTTCCATGGTGGTGAAGAATGAAAGCACGGACGAAATCCGGCGGGAAGCGGTGAAGCGGGGAATGAGGCAGCTCAGTGAACAGGGCCTGGATAAGGTGCTCAAAGGCCTTACCTCTGTGGAGGAAGTGCTTGAAATTACATCTCTCGAAATGTAATATCTGCAAAGACCGGCCGGTGATACATCATGAAGACCTCAGAGTATAAATGACGAAATACCTTGAACATGCGGGAATTCTGACCTGCGGAGATGTTTCCGGCGGTGAATATTCGGTGTTGGAGGGCATCCTGCGCGGCGAAGGGCTTTCCGCTCTTTCGATGGCAGCTCCCGAGGCCGCTCTCGATGCGGTTTTCAGGCAGTCTGTGGACTGTCTGATTCTGATCGGGAACGACCGGGAATTCCGTTATGATCATCTGCTGGCCGGAGCTCTGTCCGTTAATCCCTGGCTTCCGGTGATTTTTATTCAGGACCATCCTGATGACCGGATGCTTCATCATATGACCCGACTCGGTCTGTTTGATCATCTCGGCCCGGACACGCTTTCAGCGGAATTACTCACGACTCTGGCGGCGGTGGACGCCTACCTGCAGAATCTGCGAAGTTTTCCGGATGATCTGCGTCATCACCTGCATCCTCAGGGTTTCGGCCCTCTCATCGGCAACAGTCCGGCCATGCAGGAAATATATCAGCTGCTGGTGAAACTGATGAATCACGATATCACGGTGGCCATCTATGGTGCAAGCGGAACCGGAAAGGAAATCGTTGCCCGGCTGCTCCACCATCACAGCCTGAGACAAAAGGGGAAATTTGTAACCCTGAACTGTGCAGCGGTTCCGGAGAATCTTCTGGAATCAGAATTATTCGGCCATCAGAAAGGCGCCTTCACCGGGGCGGTGAATGATCGAGTGGGAAAATTTGAATATGCCCATGGCGGGACACTGTTTCTGGATGAGATCGGAGAGCTGTCGCTTCCGCTGCAGGCGAAACTCCTGCGCATTATCGAGCAGGGCCATTTTGAAAGAGTGGGCAGCAACGAGAGCGTGAAGGCGGATGTCCGTCTCATCACGGCCACAAACCGTGACCTGGAAAAAGAGGCGGAAAAGGGAAATTTCAGGCAGGATCTGCTATTCCGCATCAATGTATTTCCCGTACATCTTCCGCCCCTGTCCCGACGACATCACGATGCGCTGCTGCTCAGCCACCGCTTTGTCCAGCGATTCTCGGGGAAGCGTATCCGGGGCCTTTCGGAATCGATGCGCCGTCATATCCTTTCCTCGCCCTGGGAGGGAAATGTGCGGCAGCTGGAAAATGCGCTCACGCGGCTTTCGGTTCTCGCGGATTCCCCCGTACTGCAGTGGAATTCCGGTGAATCGACGGAGCCGGATTTAGCTAAGAATTCTTCACAGACCGGACCCTTCGCCCTGGAAAAACTTTCCGAAATAGAAAGCTGGCAGATTGACCGGATGATGTCCCGCAGCGGGGGAAATATTTCGGAGGCTGCCCGGCGGCTGGGTATATCGCGGGTGGCGCTTTACCGCAAGCTGGGACGAATGGAAAACGCAGATGGCGCGGAAGCAGAGGATTAAAAGATGCCCACATATGAATATAAAGCTCTCTCCGGAGATGGAATCCCCTTCAAGGATACAAGCGAAGCAAATTCACGCATCGAACTGATCTCGACCCTGGAAAATGAGGGGAATACCATTATTTATGTCCGGGAGAAAAAAGAATTTTCCCTTCGGGGATTCAGTTTCGGATCCGGAATCAAAGCAGATGAAATTGCTGTTTTCACCGATCAGCTGTCCACCATGCTCAATGCCGGAGTTCCTCTGCTTGCATCTCT
>JBJKQR010000022.1:0-34785 GCA_046735395.1 Fidelibacterota bacterium
GACACGGTCAAGGCGCCGATCACGCACGCCGAGATGCCCCAGACGGCCGACCCCACGGGGAGCTACCATCTCGATCGGGATCAGATCTTCACCACCGGCGCGTCAATCATTTTTGATCCCAGGCTCACGACGCCCAGGCCTTTTTTCTCCGCCTCCATAAAGGCCCCGCAAATTGCCAGTGCCTTGTCTATTTCCTTCTGACCGGGAGCATATCCCTCATGAATCACGTCTATCTGCCGGGGATGGATACAGCCCATTCCATCGAAGCCAAGCCCCTTTGAAACTCTGATATTTTCAGCCAGCGCCTCCATATCCGTCACATCGGAGAAGACGGAATCAATGGCCTGTATACCGGCCGCTTTCGCCGCATTAACCACCGCCGACCGGGCATAAAAACTTTCCCAGGCCTCCCGGCTCCGGCCGGTTCCCAGATCCGCCGTATAATCTTCGAGACCGATGGCCATGGCAGCAACCGACGGGCAGGCCGAGGCAATTTCAAACGCCTTGACCACACCGAGAGCGGATTCGATAATGGGCATCAGCCAGACGTCCCGGTCCGTAGCGCTTTCATCCATGATGCGATGCATTTCTTCGTCAACCTGCTTCACCTGATCTCCGCTTTCACATTTGGGTATCAGGATAAGGTTTGCATAATAGGGGATGCAGTAATTCAAGTCCTCCAGACCCTGCGGAAGCTGATTGATCCGCACCATGCGTTCAGCGCCCAGAAAATCATGGGCCAGAAGCGCATGACGAACCAGAAAACGCGCCTCCCGCTTCTTTGCCGGTGCCACCGCATCTTCCAGGTCCAGAATAATTCCATCCGGCATGTGGACCCCCGCATTGAGCATAAGCTTGGGACTGTTGCCCGGCAGGTAGAGACGGGAACGGCGGGGCCGGGCCCTTTCTGTTTCTATCGCCGCCGGAGCATCCATCGCCGGGGGCAGCATCGTGTCGGAAAGGTCGGTCAGACAGGCGTCCAGCCGGGCGGCCAGAACCCAGTCCAATGCGCCTTCATCCACTATATCGAGTTCAATATTTTCGATTTCAAAGCGGTCCAGATGGCGATGAACCTGTTCAAGAATCTGCTTTCCGAACAAGGCCTTTACCTTGGATCTGAGCGCAATCTGCCGGCCGCCGCTCGTCCGAAGCTCCCCACTGATGCGGCAATCGGATGCACCCTCATTGCCGTATTGTATCTGTTGAACCACGTTTCCTCCTGATATCGGTTACAGTTTTGCGGAATTTAGAGTTTTTAACCATCATTAAAAAGCAGAACCATTACAGAGCGATCACCGGAATCATTTTCCGCTCGATTTTCCCTGTACGGCTCCGTAGTTTATGTGAAATAATTCAGGCAGGTATGGACAAGGAAAACAGCCGCTGGGAAAAAATTTACACGATCGTATTTCAGATTCCGGAGGGTAAGGTCGCGACCTACGGTCAGATCGCGATTCTGGCCGGCCTTCCCGGACAGGCGCGGCAGGTCGGATACGCGCTGCACGCCAATCCCTACGGGAACCGGCTTCCCTGGCACCGGGTCATCAATGCACAGGGCCGGATCAGTCTCCCCCCCTATGATGACTCCGGAAATGAGCAGCTCGAGCGGCTGGAAAACGAAGGAATTTTCGCCGATCGTCGCGGTAATATTTCATTAAAGACGTATCAATGGAACCCGGAGATCTGACCCTCCGGGCAGTGCCTGCTAATCGTTATTAATTTCAATGTTGAAATGAGTGTGGGAGTGCTGTTCCTGACTGTCATTGATCAGATCCCGGATAAATTGCTCATGGCCATTCTGCAGGGCCACCTCATCAAAAATGGTATTGATGGTGCCGATCACCATATTCC
This sequence comes from Fidelibacterota bacterium, assembly GCA_046735395.1. Lineage (GTDB taxonomy): Bacteria > Fidelibacterota > Fidelibacteria > Fidelibacterales > DSDE01 > JBJKQR01. The sequence continues at coordinate 1,852 of JBJKQR010000022.1, forward strand.
CCAGCAGTTTTCCCCAGAAACCCGTCATGAGTTCCGTGTCTTCCGAGTCACTGACCGAGATCCCGCTGCGGCCCACGCTGACGACATCACCGTCATCACCATCCACGATCTGTACGCCGGATGGCCGCACGCTGATATTTGATTTTTTTTCATCAAAAATCTGCAGGCCATTTTCGTCGGCCCGAATCAGGACGCGGTCCTTGTCCATCAGGGTCAATTCATCTGCATTGAAAATACAGATCAAATCGTCCTTCCCCTCGGATTGGGGGACACGGATCCGGTAGCTTTGATCCGAGGGCAGAGTCAGGGCGATATGAGTAGTGTCATCCCCGCTTGACCTGAAATAAAAATCATTCCCCCGCGAATTGACTCTGGCCTTCGGCCCTGATAAGGTCGTCCATTCCGGGTTCCCGCCGAAACTGAAGGCCAGTGTATCGACCTTCACTTTTTCAAAATTCAGATTCACCGCCGTGTTCCGGCCCATCGCAACAGCTGCAAGCAGCATCAGTCCCAGCACTATTTTTTTCATGGCATTCCCATCTGTTTAGGAGTATGAGTGAATATACGGAAAAAGGTTGTCCGGAAACAGGCCCTCTCCCACAAATAATGGGTTCGATCTTGCGCGGCGGTGCCCAATTCCTTATACTGTCAATGACTCACCTATGCTGGAACAGACATTACAGGAACGCTTCGGCCTGCCCGGATTCCGTCCGGGACAAAAGGATATCATGGAAACGGTTTTATCCGGCCGGGACTGTATCGCCGTCATGGCCACCGGGGGCGGAAAATCACTCTGTTACCAGCTGCCCGGACTCCTGCTGCCGGGCCTGACCCTCGTCATTACACCCATCATCTCCCTGATGGCCGACCAGTCACGGCGTCTGGATCAGCTGAATATTCCCAATGTCTATCTGTCATCGGCAAAAAGCCCGGAGGAGCAGAAGGAGGACCTGAAGCGACTTCGTTCCGGCACTCTGAAATTCTGCCTGCTCTCACCGGAACGTCTCGAATCGAAAGCCTTTCTCAACGCCCTCGAGGACCAGAGCATCGGCTTGCTCACCGTGGATGAGGCTCACTGCATTTCCCTGTGGGGCCACGATTTCCGGCCCAATTATCTGAAAATCGGCGCCTTCCGCGACCAGCGCGTATCAGCCCCCTGCCTCGCTCTGACCGGGACTGCCACCGAAGACGTCATCGCAGAAATCGGCGCCTTCCTCAACATGAAAAACCCCGCTCTTTTCAAAACCACCTTCAACCGGCCCAATCTCCTGTATATCCGCTATCACGAAAAACGGACCGTGGATAAGCTGGATCGCCTGCGTCATATTCTGACTCATGTTCGAAGCTGTGGAATCATTTACTGCGCCACCCGGAAGGAAACGGAATTTCTGGCCGGCATTCTGAATTCCTGGCTCATTTCCTGCCGTCCCTATCACGCAGGCCTGCCGGCACCGGTGCGTAAACAGAATCAGGAGGACTGGCTCAGCGGCCGCATTCCGCTGATCACCGCCACCAATGCCTTCGGAATGGGTATTGACAAACCGGATGTGCGCGTTGTCATCCATTTTTCCATGAGCGCCTCCATGGAAAATTATTACCAGGAAGCCGGACGTGCCGGCCGGGACGGACAGGCGGCTCTCTGCATCCTGCTGGCCTCGGAGGAAGACCGGAAAACACTGCGGATTGTCCGGCGCATCAATGCGCTCCGTCCCCTGCTCAGCGATGAATACCGGCGACACCTGCAGGCCATGACAGATTCCTGCGAATCCTACCTCTTCGCCGAAGGATGCCGGCGCGGGTTAATTCTCAATTACTTTCAGGAATCCTCCCCGGCAGCAAATTGCGGCGGTTGCGATGACTGTCTGCAGCAGCTCGGCCTGCCCCCTGATTCCGTCTTTGATCTTCCGTCACCATCGCTCGTTTCCCTTCGCCGCTCCGTCATAGACAGTCTTATCACGCATCTCCGTCAGTTTCCCGGTGAAAAAATCCGCTGTTTGCTCCGATTTCTCAGCCATGGCCATTCACTGAAAACACTGCAGTCTTTCGTCCATCTGCTGCTGCATTACCTGGTGATCCTGAAAATTCTGACAGTGAAACGAAAACGACTGACTATAATGGAACCCGTTGCTGCAGCGGAGTTTCCGCAGCTGCTGTTTCTGCCCGACAGCCGCTTTCCCATTCATAAATCGTCACAATCGGGCCGCTGGTCTCAGGATGAGTGGCAGCGTCTGCGCCGGGAGGGACATGGCGAGGAGATCGACTTCCCCGAAAACCGGAATGCCCGGGAATCGCTCATCGCGCTGCTGCGTGAAGCAGGCTGTCCTCCGGATCAAATACGATCGCTGCTTCCCGAAAGCTGATCCGGTCCTGAATTCCTTTCCGGAGCCGCAGATCAATTATTTTGCCTTGACGCGGGAAATTCTGTAAATTCCCCTGTCTTCGGGGCGGGGAGAATTTCCCCACCGGCGGTCAAAGCCCGCGAGTCCCACTGCAACAGACGGGACAGAATCTGTGAAATTCAGATGCCGACGGTATAGTCCGGATGAGAGAAGGCACGTGTGATGCACGCCCCGAAATCATGTCGGGGTTTTTTTATGGACGAAGCAAATAAATTCATGAAACGTGCCGTGGCGCTGGCCAGGCGGGGACGGGGCATGGTTTCACCCAATCCACTCGTCGGCGCGGTCGTGGTCCGGAACGGCCGGATTATCGGTGAAGGGTGGCATAAAATATTCGGCGGCCCTCATGCGGAAGTCTTCGCCCTTGAGGAGGCCGGATCCGCGGCCAGAGGTGCGGATCTGTATGTGACTCTCGAACCCTGTTCCCATGTGGGCAAGACTCCGGCCTGCGCGCCTCAGATCGTATCCGCCGGGATGGGACGTGTCTTCATCGGCCGGACTGATCCGAATCCTCTCGTTTCCGGGAAGGGAATTCAACTCCTGGAAGCGGCCGGGATTGAGGTGATCAGCGGCATTCTGGAATCCGGGTGCAGCGCCCTGAATCAGGCATTTTTTAAATACATGAAAAGCAGCCTGCCCTATATCACTTTGAAATCAGCCCAGAGCCTGGATGGTTTCATTGCCGCCCCGGACGGATATTCAAAATGGATCAGCAGTGAGCAGTCCCGGAAAGCCGTGCATCGGCTGCGGGTTGAAGCAGATGCGGTGATGGTCGGTATCGGTACTGTACTGGCGGACGATCCCATGCTGACCGTGCGCAGCGTGAGAGGACGGAATCCGCAGCGTCTGATCTATGATTCATCCTGGTCTCTGCAGCGGAATCTGAACATCGTAAAAAGTGCAAAGGACATCACAACCCGGGTCATTTATCCCGCCGGCGCAGCAGACAGCTATCTGAACATGCTGGGAGAAAACGGAATCACCGGCCACATTCTGGCGGAAGACAGCGAAAAGGGCTGGCTGACACTGCTGAAGGAACTCGGCCACGATGGAATTCACCACATTCTGGTGGAGGGCGGGCCCAAGCTGCACAGCCGCTTCCTGAGCTACCGGCTGGCCGACCGGCTTCTGCAGTATACGGCGCCGCGATACCTGGGACTGGGCATCCGGAATGCAGCCTTCCCCTATACTGCTCTTGATACCGACACACCTTTCATGAAAACCCGCTGGAAACATTCGGGGCCGGATATCGTTTTTGAGGGAATCTGGAATGAATACTGAACCAATAAAGCGACGTTATGATAAAATGGAGAATCGATGTTTACAGGCCTGATTGAAGATATCGGAACCGTAAAGGCGCTGCGAAACGGTTCCGGCTACCGGGAACTGGATATTGAATCAGAGCTGATCTGTTCCGACCTGAAACCGGATGATTCCGTTGCGGCAAACGGCATCTGTCTGACGGTGGTCCGGGTGAATTCACCGGTATTCACGGTACAGGCGGTTCGGGAAACTCTGTCCCGCAGTACACTGGGATTCTGGAAATCCGGGAAACTGCTGAATCTGGAACGTGCCGTCCGGGCCGACGCCCGACTCGGTGGCCATATCGTTCAGGGCCATGTGGACGGAACGGCGGATCTCATCTCGCTTCACCATCTCGGTGAAAACAGTGAATTCACCTTCCTCATTCCTGAAGACCAGGCAAAATTCACCGTGGAAAAGGGCAGCATCACCATTGACGGCGTCAGCCTGACCATTGCCCGGAAAAATGGCCGTGAGATCAGCGTTTCACTTATTCCCCATTCGCTCCGGCACACGCTTTTCCGCGAATATGCCGTCGGCGATACGGTAAACATGGAATCCGACATATTCGGGAAATATGTCTGGGAAATGGGACAATCCCGAAAGGCGCTTGATCGGGAGACACTGAAGAATTGGGGCTATACACTTTAAGATATGAAATAAAAGAAGGAACACATGACACACATAACGAACGAAAGTGAGACGATTCGCATTGACCGTATTGAGGATGCGATTGAAGACCTGAAGCAGGGCAGAATGATAGTCGTTGTCGACGACCCCGACCGTGAAAACGAGGGCGATATCATCATGGCTGCTGAAAAAGTCAGACCTGAACATATAAATTTTATTCTGAAACATGCCCGGGGACTGATCTGCGCCGCGGTGAATGACGAACTTTCACAGACGCTGGATCTGGCTCCCATGGTCAATCATGATTCCAATACATCCATGCACCAGACGAATTTCACCGTATCAGTGGATGGCCGGGCAAATACAACAACGGGAATATCGGCCTTTGACCGCGCGGAAACCTTCCAGGTCATCGCCAATCCCGGAAGTAGGGCCGAGGATCTCGTCCGTCCGGGGCATATTTTCCCCATCACGGCCCGGGAAGGCGGCGTTCTCCGTCGCACCGGACACACCGAAGCCTCCGTCGATCTCTGCCGGCTGGCCGGGCTCAGGCCCGCAGCTCTGCTCTGCGAAATTCTTCAGGAGGACGGCAGCATGGCGCGGCTTCCGGAGCTGGCCCGGTTTGCGGATGAACATCAGTTGAAACTGATCACTATTGCCGACCTCGTTCAGTACCGGCGTCGGAATGAAAAACTGACCCGGCGCGTTTCCACGGTGAAATTCCCCAACCAGTACGGAAATTTTGACCTGCATCTCTTCGAGGACAGTCTGACGGGGGAGACGCATCTGGCGCTGACCATGGGTGATGTGAGCGGAGAGGAGCCGGTTCTGGTCCGGGTTCACAGCGAATGCCTCACCGGAGATGTGTTCGGTTCAGAGCGCTGTGACTGCGGAGAACAGAAGGATCATGCCATGAAGGAAATCGCCAAACGGGGACGGGGTGTCCTGATCTATCTGCGGCAGGAAGGCCGGGGCATCGGACTGAAACATAAAATTCTCGCCTATGAACTGCAGGAAAACGGCCGAGATACGGTCGAGGCAAATCTGGAACTGGGATTCCAGGCCGATCTTCGGGAATATGGCATCGGCGCTCAGATGCTGGTGGCTCTCGGCGTCCGGAAAATGGAGCTCATGACCAATAATCCCAAGAAAATGATCGGGCTGTCCGGCTATGATCTGGAAATCACCGGCCGGATTCCCATTGAATTACCGGCCCGTGAAAACAATGTAAATTATCTGAAAACCAAACGTGAGAAGATGGGACATCTTCTGGAAATGAAAGGAGCAAAAATTGATTAACATTGAAGGAAAATTGCTCGCATCCGGTCTGAAAGTTGCTGTCGTTATCAGCCGCTTCAATGATCTGATCACCAAGGAACTGCTCAGCGGCGCCCTCGACTGCTGGACACGTCACGATGGCTCGGAAGAAAATTTAAGCCAGGTCTGGGTGCCCGGCGCCTTTGAAATTCCCCTCGTTGCCCAGCAGCTGGCGAAAAGCGGCAAGGCGGATGTCATCGTCTGCCTCGGCGCTGTAATCCGCGGATCCACACCTCATTTTGATTTTGTGGCCGCAGAGGTATCGAAGGGCATCGCCAATGCGTCTCTGAACACGAATGTGCCCATCATCTTCGGCGTCATTACCACGGATTCGATAGAGCAGGCGCTCGAACGGGCGGGCACCAAAGCCGGCAATAAGGGCTGGAACGCCATGCTGAATGCCATTGAAATGGCAAATCTCATGAAACAGCTGTAAATTACAGCCATAAAAAATAAGGATCTGTTTTGACGGATATTCAGAATAGTCTGATGCGGAAGCGGCGCTGCTTTTCCCTGAATTACTATCGAAAAGGAGGCCGGGCTTGAACTTCACACTCGAAGGCCGGGCAGAATCCGCAGCAGCCAGGGCAGGGACGCTGGAAACCGATCACGGAAAAATCGAAACACCCATCTTCATGCCCGTGGGAACGCATGCAACCGTCAAGGCCATGACCAACCGGGAGCTGGATGAAATCGGCGCCCAGATCATTCTCGGGAATACCTATCACCTGTATCTGCGCCCGGGACCAGATCTCATCCGGCAGGCCGGCGGCCTTCACCGCTTCATGAACTGGGATAAACCCATTCTGACCGATTCCGGAGGCTTTCAGGTTTTTTCGCTCTCTCACATGCGAAAGATCAAAGGCGACGTGACCGAATTCCGCAGTCATATTGACGGCTCGCTTCACGAACTGTCCCCGGCGATTTCCATGGAAATCCAGCGAATCCTCGGTTCGGACATTGTTATGTCCTTTGATGAATGTACGCCCTATCCCTGCAGCTATGAATATGCCCGAAAAAGCCTGGACCTAACCCACCGCTGGGAGAAACAGAGTCTGGAATCCTTTCGTTCCCGGGCAGCAATGTGGGATCACAGCCAGGCCCTCTTCGCCATTGTACAGGGATCCGTCTATGAAGATCTGCGCATGGAATCCGTCGACTTTCTCACAAATCTTGACTTCGATGGATACGCCATCGGGGGGCTTGCTGTCGGTGAACCCAAGGAAATCATGATGGATCTGACGGAAAAAGTCTGCAACCGGCTTCCGGCAGACAAACCCAGATATCTGATGGGTGTGGGCAAGCCGGAAGATATCGTCCAGGCCATTGCCCGCGGGGTGGACATGATGGACTGTGTTCTGCCCACACGCAACGCGCGAAACGGCTCAATCTATACCTGGGACGGAAAACTGAACATCCGGAACGCCCGTTTTCGCGATGATTTTTCTCCCCTCGATGAACACTGCAGCTGCTATACCTGCACACATCACAGCCGGGCCTATCTTCATCATCTGTACAAAGGCGGCGAAATCACCGCCCTCCGGCTCAACACCATTCACAATCTGCATTTTTTTCTCGAACTCACCCGTGAGGCCCGAAAAGCAATTCTGGAAAAACGCTTCGAAAGCTGGATGTCTGATTTTTTCAATCGCTATCCCGTCGAGGCAGACCACTCGGAGAAGAATATCATTCACCGGGAACAGCGCCGGAAAAAGCATCTGGAAAGAGACCGGCAAACATCAAATCCCAACAGTAAGGCGGCACCGCAATGAACGCAATAATAGGACAGATCAACAAACTGAAGATCGTTGAGGAGAAGGAATTCGGACTGCTGCTCGATGCGGGAAGCAAGCGCATCCTTCTCCCCCGCAAGGAGATGCCTGAAAATTTTCAAATCGGGGATATCCTCGATGTCTTTATTTATCTCGACTCGGACGACAGAGTCATCGCCACCACCCGGCGCCCGCTGGCCATGGCCGGGGATTTTGCCTGCCTGCGGGTTCGTGCCGTAAACAATATCGGCGCCTTTCTCGACTGGGGCCTTGAAAAGGACCTGCTGCTCCCCTTCCGCCGCCAGCTGGATCCTGTCGCGCCGGGACAGCTGGTTGTCGTAAAGGTCCTCCTGGACGAAGTGAGCAGCCGTCTCATGGCCACCACCCGGCTGAAGGCGCATTTCGAACGTCCCGGGAAGAGCCTCAATCCCGGAAAGAAGGTGGAAGCGCTGCTTTTTCAAAAAACCGACCGCGGCTGGAAAGCCATTGTTGGTAATCAGTACCAGGGAATGATCTACCATAATGATTTCTTCCAGGAACCTGAAATCGGCGAACGCTTTGACGCCTTTATCCGGAAAATCCGTCCGGACGGACTCCTCGATCTCAGCCTGCGGAAAGCCGGCTTTTCCGATGTAAAGGAAAAAGCACCGGACATACTGAATCTGCTGAAGGCAAACGGCGGCTTCCTCCCCTACCACGATAAGAGCGATCCGCAGGTCATCGCCGACACCTTTGCCATGAGTAAGAAGACCTTTAAGAAAAGTATCGGCACCCTGAAGAAAAAGGGCATCATTGAGATCGAAAAAGAAGGGATCCGTCTGCTTTGATCCGAAGCGCCAAACGTATTGACAGTGATTTTGTCTATCATTTTTCAGAACCGCTCATCCCTGCCGTTTTTCTGGAACGGCCCAATCGCTTCCTTATCCATGCAGACACCGCCGAAGGAAGGGTCTTGGTTCATCTGGCCGATCCGGGCCGCCTGCTGGAACTGCTGCGGCCGGGCGTGGATCTCATGATTCGCCCTGAGAGCGGAAAGGAACGCAAAACAGCCTTCAGCGCCGTACTCGCCCGGCATGACCGAACCTGGGTTTCCGTCAATTCCACCCTGCCCAATAAGATCGTTCATGCGGCGCTTCGCTCCCGCCGGATGCCCGGTTTCGATACCGAGACTCTGACCCGGTCAGAATATCCGCTCGGCCCTCATCGTTTTGATTTTCTGCTGGAACAGGACGGCCAACCGCTGGTCATGGAAGTAAAGGGGGTATCCCTGGTTGAAGACGAAACTGCACGATTTCCGGATGCGGTGACGGAGCGGGGCCGCCGGCATGTGGACGCACTGGTTTCGCTGAAGGATGCCGGGCAGAAGACAGTCCTGGTTTTTATCATTCAGCGCAATGATGCCCGGTCGTTTCAGCCCAATTGGGACCGGGATCCGCGCTTTGCCGAAACCCTGGCGCGCGCCTCCGAAGCCGGGTTACCCATACGGGCCTTCAGTCTGAACCTGAGCCCGGAGGGTATTTCCTGGCACTCCGAACTGCCCATCAATCTTGGAAGGGACTGAAAATGATTCACCCTCGAATCACGCGATTGATCCTGCCCGGACTCACTCTGATGATGACCTGGCACTGCGCCGCCCAGCGGGCTCCAGGCGGAGGTCCTGTGGACAAGACGCCGCCAGAATTCATCTCCGCCAATGTGGAGACCGGAACAACCGGCATTCCGGCCGGACAGGAATTTGTATTTTCCTTTTCCGAGGCGCTGGATGAACTTTCGGTAAAAAAAGGTCTCACACTATTTCCGCTGAATATGACGGAGATGACGGTCCGTACCCGTGGCCGCCGCATTATCATCCGGCCCAACCGGTCCTGGGCCGAAGACCAGGCCTACAGCCTGATCCTCGACAATTCCGTGAGCGATATGAGAAAAAATCCCCTGAACGGAAGCATTGCCTTTTCCTTCAGCACCGGATCCACCATTCCCGGCGGACGTCTGTCCGGCAAAGTTTACGGACTGAAAAAGAATGAAAATGCAACCATCCTGCTTGCCGATACTGAAAATATCGATTCGCTGTTTGTTCGCTATAAATATTTCTCCCAAAGCGGAACTGATGGAAAATTCAGTTTCAGTTATCTTCCGGAAACAAAGTATTATCTGATGGGATATATTGATAAGGATCAGAGCAGAAGTTACAGCCCGCTCCGGGATGATCTGGTCCTTCCTGACCGTCTCGCAGCCATGGCCACGGATTCCATGCCTCCGTATATTGAGATGAAGGTTGTGAGGGGGAACTTCACTGAGCCGCAGCTTCTTTCGGCCCGCCGCGCCTGGCCCGGCCGGATTGACCTGAAATTCTCAAAATATCTGCCGGTCTCTCAGAACTTTGATTCGCTGAAAATGGATACGGTCAGTATCGACACCATCATTGCGGAAAACGAATATCTCCGAATATATTATCAGGCTTCGACGGATGAGGACAGCCTTCAGATTCATGTTCCGGCATTGAAAGACACGCTGAATTGCGTAAGCCTGGATACGACCGTACTGATCCGGACGCAGGCATATATAGACACAAGTTACAGCCTCAGCTGGCAGGATCCGTATGTAGTCATCAGCCCTGATCCGGGCGCAGATTCCTTACCCGCCGTTATAGAAAGCAAGGAAGACACCAGCCGCTTTGTGCTGCTGCCGCGCAAGGGCGGCCGATATTTTTGTCCCCTTGAAGGGACTTTTCAGGGCCAATGTTCGCTGACACTGGCCGGATCCCCGCTGTATCCCGAGATCCCCGACAGCAGTCACCGCAGCGTTCAGATCTCCCGCAACGAGGATCCGGGAAGCGGCAGCCTGGCTCTGACCGTTCCGAAGCAGCGCGGAGAGATCTACATTCTGATTTCCGGAAAAAACCGCTACAGTTCTGCGGCGGATGCGGATGGACACTGCGACTTTCCCGCAGTCATTCCCGGCACTTACAGTCTGATTTCCTTTAGAGACCGAAATGGAAACGGGATACCCGACAACGGCAGTCTGCAGCCTTTCACCGCGCCGGAAATCGTCCGTCCCGCATCGGATAATCTGGAAATTCGGCGCAACTGGGAAACGAGCCTGGATCTGACAAAAACCCCCGATAATCAGAACGGGGTGAACGATAAAAAAAATTCGAGAACAGAGCAATGACAGGGAGTCCATGAATGAATGAACATTATTACAGTCTGATCATGGCCGGAGGCGTGGGCAAGCGATTCTGGCCGAGAAGCCGGAAAAACAGTCCCAAGCAGCTGCTGGATATCGTCGGGCAGGAAACGATGATCAACAAAACGATCAATCGACTGAAGAGCATCTCACCGCCGGAGCGGATTCTGATCATTACAAATTTTGAGCAGGCGGAAATGATCATGGCACAGAATACGGATCTGAAGCGGGAAAATTTCATCATTGAGCCCAGCGGAAAAAATACCGCACCCGCCATCGGCCTGGCGGCCTCCATCCTTCTGAAGCGGGACCGGGATGCGGTGATGGGCGTTTTCCCTGCAGATCATTTGATTGAAAACACTCCTTCATTTCATAAATATCTGAATAAGGCCATTGAATTCGCCGCCGCAAGCCCGTCTCTGCTGACCTTCGGCATCACTCCCACCCGCCCCGCCACCGGATATGGATACATTCAGATCAACCGCGATCTGGTGCAGCCCGCCGAAAGTATCTTCGAGGTGAAGACCTTTGCAGAAAAACCCAATGTGGATACGGCCCGGCGCTTTGTCAAATCCGGGGAATTTCTGTGGAATTCAGGGATGTTCGTATGGCAGGCCTCCGTTATTCTCAAAGCTCTGAAAAAATACATGCGGGATCTGTATGATCCTCTGCTGCGGATCTCGGATGCCATCGGCAAGCCGAATTATGAGAAGGAGCTTCAGGCTCACTGGTTCGGCCTGCAGCCGGAATCCATCGATTACGGTGTTCTGGAACGGGCCCGGAATGTCTGCGTGGTGGAGGGCGATTTTGACTGGTCCGATGTGGGCTCCTGGGATGCGGTCTATGACATTGAGGAAAAGGATAAGCACGGGAATGTCTTTCGGTCGGAGGGGGCCATGCTGAAGTCGTCCAATAATTATATCTACAGCCGGAACGCCACCATTTTCGCCCGGAATATCAACGACCTTATTCTGATTGAAGATCAGGGAATTATCCTTATTATCCCGCGTGGTGATAGCGAACAGGTCAAGGAGATTGTGGATTATCTGCCGGTGCTGGGGAAGGAAGACCTGCTGTGAAACAGCCCCTTATAAAAAAAATCCGCAGCGAACTGGAAGATTTTCTGAAGAATGAACACGGAATCGCCATCATTTATGACCGTGGTGCTTTTCACGGGGGCTATGCCCGTATTTATGAGGAAAAACGCTTGTTGCTGAACCGCTTTATCCCCGATGAGGAAAAAGCAAGCATCATGGCAAGAGCGATTCTGGAATCAGGGCTTCCCTTCGATGAACTGAAGGATGAGGTACAGGAATTTATCAGGAAATTTTCCTGAAGGCCTCCCGCAAATCAAAAAACGAATAACATACAGGTGAGATATATGGAAGAGTGTTCGGACATCATCATCCGACGTGGATTGAGAAGTGACATCCAAACGATTGCAGAATTCAACCAGGCAATGGCCTGGGAAACGGAGGCGCTGGATCTGGAACTTGATCGGCTCATTACGGGAGTAAGCGCCGTGATGGATGATGAAAACAAGGGATTTTACCTTGTTGTTGAATGCCGGGGAGAGATCGGGGCCTGCCTGATGGTTACCCGGGAATGGAGCGACTGGCGAAATTCCTGGTGGTGGTGGATACAGAGCCTTTACGTGCAGGAAAATTTTCGCCGGCATCACCTTTTTTCCAGGATGTACGACAGAATCCGGGAGATGGCCGCCAAGGACGCTGCAGCAGGGATCCGGCTCTATGTGGATCAGCATAACCGGGGCGCGCGTACGGTATATGACAAATGCGGGATGGAAGAAAGCAATTATGTATTTTATGAACAGGCTTTTGACCAGGTATGAAAGGAATTGATATGGGTTGGCGAATTTCTCTGAACATCCTTCTTATCTGGACACTGTTGCTGGGGGCCTGTTCGCATGACGGCGCAGGGTCCCGGGAAAATGACGACCCCTGGATCTGGCTGGAAAATATTGACAGCCCGCAATCCATGCAATGGGTGCAGCAGCAGAATGACAGCACAGAAAATCGCCTGTCCTGCCAGCCGCCCTATGAAGAAATTTATCAGCGGGCTCTGGCCTATTACAGCTCGGACCGGAAACTGCCCAGCCCGGAAATTTTTGGAGATTACATTTATGATCATACACAGAATCAGGACCACCCCCGGGGAATCTGGCGCCGGTCCGTTCTGAAGAAATTCATCAGCGGAAAGGCCGCCTGGGAGACGCTTGTCGATCTGGATCAGCTCTCCGCGGCGGAACATCGCGACTGGGTATTTTCATCAGCCCTACCCAAACCCGGTTCCTATGACCGCTGGCTGGTGGAACTGTCGCCCGGCGGCGGGGATGCGGCCGAAATCCGGGAATTCGACATGAACCGTAAAATTTTTATTACAAACGGATTCCATCTGCCCGTATCAAAAGGTTCCGCAGACTGGTACTCTCCGGATACCCTGATCGTCTCCCGTGATTTCGGATCCGGAAGTATGACCCAGAGCGGATATCCCCGATCCGTCGCACTCCTGCCCCGGGGCAAAAAACTGAAAAAAGCGGAGCGCCTGATCACCATTCCCGAGGATCACATGGGCGTGTGGGGCAGCCAGGAAGGCGATCTGTCCGATCCGCTCTGCCTCATTCAGGATTACGTGGACTTTTTTCATGTCCGGTTTTTCCTTTACCGGAAGGGGCAGCTCCTGCAGCTTCCCTTTCCCGATTTCGCCGAGTACCGGGGCCTGGCAGACGGACAGTTTATCGTTCAGATCAAGGAAAACTGGAATACCGAAACAGCAGATTTCAGCCAGGGAGACGTTCTGGGCTTTGACGTGAATGATATTTTTTCGGCCACACCTCATCCGCAGCTGATCGCCCATCCCGGCCCGAAGAGCGCCTTTCTCGATATCCGCTGCTACCGGAACGGCGTCCTGATCCTCAGCATGGAAAATGTGAAATCGGCCATTTCACGCTTTACCCGCAAGGATGGAATGTGGCAGCAGGATACGCTTCTGCCTCCCATGGCCGGCACCCTGTCATTCAGAAATGTCAATCGCAAATGGGGGAATTTCTTTTTCACCGGCGAAGATTTTCTCACGCCGCCATCGCTGTTTTACAGCAGTATCGCCGGGCGGATTACCCGGATTGATTCATTGCCCGCATTTTTCGATAAAAGCAACCTGGACGTGACCCAGTCCTGGGCCCTATCCTCCGATGGAACTAAAATTCCCTACTTTCTGCTCATTCCCCGCAAGAGGGCTGCCGACGGTACCTGTCCAACGCTTCTCTATGGGTACGGCGGTTTCGAAATCGCCGAACGTCCCCGATACAACCCCACGCTCGGGTTTTCCTGGCTGGAAAAGGGCGGCGCCTACGCTCTGGCCAATATCCGGGGCGGAGGGGAATTCGGCCCGTCCTGGCATCAGAGCGCCCTTCGCGAACATCGGCAGCGGGCCTTTGATGATTTCATTGCCGTCGCCGAAGATCTGCTTCGGCGGGGGCTCACCACGCCGCAGCAGCTGGCGATTCAGGGCGGATCCAATGGCGGCCTGCTCGTGGGAGCGGTTATGACACAACGGCCCGATCTTTTCAAGGCCGTGGTCTGTCGGGTTCCGCTTCTGGATATGAAGCGCTACAGCCATCTCCTCGCCGGCGCCAGCTGGATGGCGGAATACGGTGATCCGGATACGAAGGACTGGGATTATATGAAATTGTGGTCTCCCTATCAGAACCTGAAATCCGGTACAACCTATCCGGATATATTTTTCAATACATCCACGCGGGACGACCGGGTTCATCCGGGACATGCCCGGAAAATGGCGGCGAAAATGGAATCCCGGCAGCAGACTGTTTACTATTTCGAAAATACAGAAGGCGGCCACAGAGCATCCGTCACACCGGAACAAAAAGCAAAAACTGCCGCGCTGATCTACTCTTTTCTGCTCTCCGAGCTTGGACTCACCGGGGAGAATTGAGCCGTTTCCACGTTCCCGTCCTCATCATTTTCTAATTCATATTTCTTGCTGCGTTTTGCTATATTCGCGCCAACATGCAAAGGGACCAGTAAAAATGAAAAAACTCCTTACCGTCAGTCTGTCCGTCTTATTACTCGGAATTTTCACCGGAGCCGCCGCCAAACGAACGCCTGAAGCCCGCAATATCATTCTGATGATCGGAGACGGCATGGGACTGTCCGAACTCTCATCCGCCTATTATTTTCAGGATAAGGAACCCTCCTTTTCCCGTTTTCATCATATTTCCCTGATCAGGACCTCGTCTGCAAGCCATAAGGTGACCGATTCGGCTGCGGCAGCCACCGCGCTGGCCTGCGGGGTCAAGACCTTCAATGGTGCCCTCGGCGTCACACCGGACGGCAAAGCGGCAGAAGATATCTGCGAAATCGCTGCCCGGAAAGGCAGAAAAACGGGACTGATTTCCACCGCCCCCATCACTCACGCCACACCGGCAGGTTTTTATGCGCATATCCGAAAACGCGGCGAGATGGACAGCATCGCAGTGCAGCTTCTCGCCTCACCCATCGATTTTTTCGCAGGCGGAGGTCTGAATAATTTCTGCAGACGGGCGGACGGACAGAATCTGCTGGACAGGCAGACGACGTTCCGGATCGATACCACCGCATTGCCGGTGTCGGGCAAGTCCCTCGATGCAACTCAGCGCTACGGATATCTGCTGGCCGGAGACGGCATGCCCACCATGCTGCAGGGACGGGGCGATTTTCTCAGCCAGGCCGTTCAGGTAGCGGTGGATTATCTGTCCAAATCCCGGAAAGGTTTTTTTCTCATGGTTGAAGGCGGACAGATTGACTGGGGCGGACACGAGAATGATGCCGATTATCTGATAGCCGAAACGCTGGATTTTGATAAGGCGATAGACCGGGCCATGGATTTTGCCGAAAAGGACGGCCACACGCTGGTCATTGTCCTGGCCGATCACGAGACCGGCGGATTTTCACTGACGGCGGCCCGAAACGGCAAAGGCGCTTATGATTACCATGAAATCGGCCCCACTTTCACCGCAACCTGCCACAGCGCCACCCTGATCCCCGTATTCGCTTACGGCCCTGGAGCATCCATTTTTAACGGCGTGTACCAGAACAGTGATGTTTTCCCGAAGATGCTGCAGGCCTTCCACCTGAAATAAGTCCGTTTTTCCCGTCCTCCGCTTTCGTTTTATCAATATTTTCCATAACTTTCGTAAAAAACAGGAGACGTCATGCAAATAGGGTTTATAGGTTTGAAATATTCAGGAAAAAGCACACTCTTTCAATTGCTGACAGAGGGGCATTTCGAAAGCCTGCGCACCGGCGCCGGTGAATATTTCAGAGGAAATGTGACCGTCCCCGACAATCGAATCGACAAACTCTCCGATATTTTTCAGCCCAAGAAGACGACCTATACGCATTTTGAATGTATCGATGTCATGGGGCTGCCGAGCACCAAGCGCCGTGACCAGAGCGGGAAATATCTGGAGGCCGTGAGACAGACGGACGCCCTCGTCGCCGTCATTCAGGTCTTCGACGGCTTCGATGATGCGGGGAATGCCTTCCGTATCGCCCCTCCTGACAACATGGTTTCTCTGGAAGACGAACTGGTGTTCAGCGACCTGCTCGTTCTGGAAAGCCGCCTGGAAAAACTGGACAGTCTGAAAAAGCGGGGCGCACCCCAATATGACCACGACGAACATGTTATCCTCGAAAAATGCCATGCCCAGCTGGAGAACAATCTGCCGCTGAGGGAGCTTGCCCTGGCCCCGGAAGAAAAGAAAAAGATCCGCGGATTTCAGTTTCTGAGCGAAAAACCGCTCATCGTCGTCCTGAATTGTGATGAATCTACCTATCCCGAACGGGAAAAATATATCGCAGACATTCACCGCAAACAGGCAAATCTGGCCGTCACCGCGGTGAATGCCCTGGCCGAAAAGGAAATACAGGAGCTGGATGAGGAGGAACAGCGGGATTTCATGCAGGATCTGGGCATCAGCGAACCCGCCATTTTTCAGGTCATCAAAGCGGCCTATGAAGGACTGGGGCTCATCTCATTCTTTACCGTCGGCGAGGATGAAGTCCGGGCCTGGACCGCGGAGCAGGGCTGCAGCGCCCCGGAAGCGGCCGGCAAGATTCACAGTGACCTGCAGACAGGATTCATCCGGGCCGAGACCATTCATTTCGATACCTTCATGGAGGCCGGATCCTATGCCGAAGCCAAGACCCGCGGCCTGCTGCGCCTCGAGGGCAAGGAATATATTGTAAAAGACGGCGATATTCTGAATATCCGTTTCAATGTCTGAGTCAATCCGGCCCGGGTCGGTTTTCGTTTTTCTATCAAATAAAATCAGATTTTCAGTGAAGACCCCGTGCCTTCAGAAAGGGCGCGTAGTGACGGTCCGTCCCGATGATATGGTCGATCAGCCAGTCCTGCAGAAAATTGATGATATCCATGGACAGCATGATCTTTCCCAATTCCTGGTTCTTTGAGAACTCGGCAACTTTCTGAATAAATTCGTCATGTTCCCGCTTGTGCGCCAACGCTTCCGGATATCCGTACTCATCAAAATAACGTTCTTCCGTTCCGAAATGAAACTCGGTATACTTCGCCATCTCCTGGATGATTTCACCGAGAACCGTACGGGTCTTCTGCGCCAGCATGGCATCATGGAGCTGATTAATCAGCGCCACCAGGCTCTGGTGCTGTTCGTCAATCTCGCGAATGCCCAGATTATAACTTTCGTCCCAAGGTATGAGAGTCATGTCGTCCCCCTGCTTTTCACTAAAATACGACAATCAACCCGCCGTGGAAAAGGAAAAAGAAGTCCCATGTCATCATTCCGAATCTCCCCCATCTGATATATCGCATCCCCGTTTTGAATATCTTTCCATTCCGTCCGGGAAAAAGATCCTTGTCATTATCGTTTTTTTTTTTAACTTCAGTCCGTATTTGTATTTTGATTAATTGGAGCGAGTGGAGTGAACGGACAGAAAAACAATCATCATATTCCGGGTTTGTCTGCGATACAACGGATTGATTAAAAGAAGAGAAGGAGATGAAAATGAAACGGCTTTCAATAGTATTCAAACTTGCGATTATCAGCGTTTTCCTTTTGCTCAGCTGCGAAAAGCCTGTTGAGGAGCATTCCACTGTGCAGCAGCAGATCGATTGGCCGTCCCTGGCTGCGGGATCAGCATCCATGTATCATGGCGGGCCTTTACAGAATGGCCTGTTCTTTGAAAAGGGGCCTCAACAGGGCAACGTGCTGTGGCGCGCATATCTTGAAAGTTATTGCCCTGGTGGCACATCTCCGATTGTTGATGACGCAAACAATATCTATGTGAATACGCAGTGCGGAGATTTTCAGAAGTTTTCCCCCAGTGGAGACACCCTGTGGACTCGTCATATCGATAATGAGTTGAATATTGAAGCACCGACCTGCCCAATGATCCTTGCCAACGGGAATATTGTTCATCTGAACAACCGTAAATTCGTGATCATGAATTCGGATGGAGACATCCTCATTGACAGAGACCTCCCCGCCAGAATGATCAATGAATCATTTTCTATTGATCGCGCGGGTAACTTTTATGCATTGTATTATGACAGCGGCGTGCTGTTTTCACTGGATGCGGAGGGAAATCTTCGCTGGGAAGTGGATCCGTCAGGAGATTATAATGATACCTTCATATCTCTGGGTGGGCCCGTCCTGATGTGTCCCGATGAGGATGCCATGGTTGTCGCAGGCATGCAGAATCTGTACAAAGTTTCCACCGAAGGGACTGTTCTCTGGTCACGTCCAGCCAGGATTTATACACGGATAATAGAAAATGATGACGGCGATGTATTCTACTGGGACAGGACGGATTCCATATTGTATTCCATCAGTACGGACGGAACGGAAAACTGGCATACGGTGACGAAGGACGAATTTTCAGCAACAGCCTATCCAACCGTCCTGATTAATGGGAATATTATTTTCATTGCAGGCGGGTATAAGTTAAACTGTTATTCACCGGAAGACGGGCATTTAGTATGGTCCACAGCAGAAGAGATGGGGTTATCGCTGAATTCCCTCGTTTCTGATATAGACGGGAACTTTTATTTTGTCAGAACCGATCTTTCTGGCCCGTCGACGCTTTATGCTTACAATAAAACCGGACACATGATGTGGTCCATGCAGGACAGCTCTTTATTTCCATGTTCAAGCGCAACCATTTCCGACGGCAAACTTATTATGAATAATTATTGGAATATGTCAAACATCGGAGAAATATATGTGGTTGAATAGAAATTCAATCAAAAAGATCCTGTTCCCACGAAAGCAGCAGACTTTCATTTAATACTCCTTAAAAAGTCGTATATCTGAAATAAAGCCTGAATTCCCGGTCAAAGGTCATTTTCTGAAAGACCGATCGCTCTCAGATCAGCCATTTTCACACATTCAGCAGGTAGGAAAATTTCAGCAGAAACACGTTGTCTCCGGGCCTGGACAGCAGACGGTGCGCATCCTTTACCACTCGAAAGTTCCCCGATGCTTCCTGATCGGCCCGTCCGGAGGACCAGACCAGATAGAGGCTGGATCCGGCGGAATATTCCCAGCGAACGACCAGATTGCTGTTCATCTGCTTGTAATTGAAATCCGGAGAATTGAAGAGATATTCGACCACGCCATCCGAATTCCGGTCAACGGCGAAGTCATAGCTTCGCGTCCGGCCCTTTTCATCCGTGACGCTCACATTTTCCTGTAACTGGTCCCCGGTATAGGCATGAAACCGTTTGCTGAAATCCGTTTTTAGATTCTGATCAACCTCCCGGTATGTCTCATAATGACCCGCCGTGATATAGGGCTGGACATAGAACTGAATGCTGAGATCTGTACTGAGCGTATAATCCAGCCGCAGGGTCGTTCTCAGCGTATTCTGCAGAAAATCGGAAAAGATGTACCGCGTCTGTCCGTTTTCATCACGGAAGGACCCGACCCAGGCCCAGGTATCATCCAGGCGGTAAAAGTCGGGGTTCAGGGACAGCTGCAGGTTTTTCGCCGGCCGGTAATTCAGATAGGGGGAATATTCGAAGGCGCTGACACCATCGGCAGAGGTGAAGATAAAGCCATAGTATCCGCAGCTTACATCTTTGCGGTCATCACTGTCCACACCGATCCAGGCATTGAAGGCCAGCGCCGTGGCGATAGCCGGCCCGCCGCGCAAGTGCTGAAAGTTCAGGCCCGGCAGATTCACCGCAGCCCCGCCGTAGACACCCACGTTTGAATTTGTACGCAGCGAACCATTGATATTCCCGCCGCGGGAAAAGAGCTGGCCATCGAAGGTCCAGTCCGCAAATTGATTCAGATTTACATTATAACTTCGCAGAATCCGTCCCGGCTCGGTCATGCGATACTGCAGCCAGGCATACTCTTCCCGGATATCACTGGCCTGAAGATAACCCAGATCGTTGATCTCATAGCCCGGACTGATGCCGGTCATACCCAGCTCACCGCGAATGGGCCCGGTCGTCTTTTTGAAGGCCAGATAGCCCGTGTATCCGCTCAGCGACGCGGCGCTGCTGTCCACCGTCAGGCTGCCTGCGTCGGGACGCTGAAAATAATGATTTGGAGCGGTCTGCGTACGCACTATCGCCTCCGGACGTCCCTCGACCCGGGATAGACTCATTGAGGAGGCCAGGGCATAGTTCCGGCCGGGAAATTCATAGCTGAAATCCATACCGCCGCTGTAGGCATTGCGATGCAGAAGTCCGTCCAGCCCGGATCCGCTCAATTGCCGGTTTACGGCCGTCATGATTGCCCCCAGAGTTACCTGGCCATCACGAAAATCACGAATCAGGCGGCCCGCGGAATACGTGGTCACCGGCTCAACGACATGGCTGATCACCGAATCCGCCGTGAGATACTCTGTGGCCACCTCCTCATCGGTGAGAGCGGAAAGGACGCCGATGGACAAACCCCGGTCCGTTTTCCCCGTCATTTTTGCCGCACCGAGTATTCGCGTCCGGTCAGGCCGGTCCATGTATACCGTTTCCGAATCCGGCCTCACGAACCCATGGGGACTGCGTCCGATACGCCGGCTGTAAAGCAGCGCACCATTATTGTATATTCCGTCAAAATTAAAAATATTGGAGCCCTCAATGAAGAAGGGGCGCTTTTCCGAAAAATAGCTTTCAAACTGCGTGAGGTTGAACTCCGCCGGATCCGCCTCCACCTGTCCAAAATCCGGATTAAGGGTGGCATTGAAGGTCAGTCCGTTCGAAAAGGCGTAACGGATATCGCCCCCGATGGACCGCGCCGCATCAAAATTCTGCGAATGCAGGGAATTCACCTTCGTTTCAGAATAGGATCTGGAGCTGACGATATAGGGAGAAATATACAGCGGATTGGTCGCGTGGATGGATTTCAGGCCTTCGAGCCTGCCATAATTCGAAACAAAGCCCTTGTCATTCTGCGACCAGTAATTCCAGACGGAGATTTCATTTCCGAAGCGGGGCAATTCGCGATACACCAGAAGCCCCCATTCCATATCCTCCGAACTGTTGAAACGCAGCTCACGGAAGGGAATGCGGAATTCAGCTGTCCAGCCATATTCATCCACATTGACCTTGCCGTCCCAGACCGCATCCCAGGAATCATCCATATAGTCATCATCATAGCGCCTCAGATCGTGTTTCACGCCGGCGGCATTCAGGCCGAATTCAAAGGCGGTGCGATTATCATTATAACTGTCGAGACTGATATATACCCAGTCCGAACTCACGTAATCATCCCGTCTCGTCAGAACACGGCTGATCTGATCCGGATCATCGTCCCAGGCCCGGATGCCGGCATACAGATAATTGTCATCATAAAGAATGGAAAATTCCGTTTTCATGGATGCCATCCGGCCGTCATTGGGATTCCGCTGAATGAAGTTGGCACCTTTCTCCGCCGTCTGCCAGACGGCTTCGGTCAGTTTACCATCCAGGACAATATTCCCGGCGCTGAGATGGCCGGCATGAAGAATTTTGGGATCCACCCGGTTGCCCATGGCCATTCCCGGCAAGCTGAGCATCAGGATCAGGCCCGTTTTCCAGCAAAGATTCAATCCTTTCATAATCCGACTCCCCTGTTCATTGATTCAGGGGTAAGACGCAGTCAGACAAAAAAAGTTGTACGGAAACCTTAATAAAAAATAATGTGGAACATTCCCTGAATTCGGAGTAAAATTAGCTATGGAATACGTGATTACAGTGATCATCATCGCGGCCCTTTTCGGCCTGCTGTCTCTGACGCCCATGTTCAGGAGCCGGGAAGAGGACTGTGAGGATGGCTCAAACTCAGGAAACGCCTGCAAAAGCTGCGGTATTGCCGGCAGCTGCAGCGCCGCCGCGGAAAATCTTCCGCAGCGCTAAGTAATACTTCGACCACTGAATATATTTGATTTCTGCCTGCTTTTTGCGGCAGGCCTAAAAATTCCGTCAGAGATGAAAATAACGGACCGTATTCGGAATGACCTTCACCTCGAGGGGCGTGACGCCGAATATTTCACCATCCGGATTGCAGTATTTCAGCGGCTCTGAACTGACCTTGATATGCTTTCCCTGATAGCTGATCAGCGAGGGATGGGTGATATGCGTCCCGTTGAAGACACGGGGAAATACTTTCAGCAGCTCCGTCCGTTTTAATTCATTCAGCACCAGAATCTCCACCAGGCCGTCGTCAAATACGGATTCGGGGGAAATTTTCATATTTCCGGCCACCCACACCGAGTTGCAGAAATAGACAAAATTCGCTTTGTGAGTGTAAATCTGCCCGTCAATATCCAGACGCACATCCATGGATTTCAGGCGGCTTGTCTCCAGAACGACACCGAGGGCATAGGCCGTCATTCCGATGCGCTTGATGGGTTCGGAGGTAATGCTCACATCCGCCACAAAGCCAAAGCCCAGATTGTTGACAAAATAATGTTCATTCCCTTCCGTGATGAAGGAGACCACATCCACCGGCCGGTTCTGTTCACCGAGAATGGCATTGATTCCGTCCTCGGCCGTATAAATATTCAGATCCTTTGCGAAGGAATTACCGGTTCCGACAGGTATGACCCCGATGGGCGGAAGATTCTTGCAGCTGTTCTTCATCATGCCGTTCAGGACTTCATAGGACGTTCCGTCACCTCCGGCGGAAATCACCGCATCCGTTTCGTAGAGATTGAGCGTCTTCACGATCTCGGTGGCGTGAAAGCGGTACAGCGTCTGGTGAGGAATCACTTCATGTCCGGCAGCTCTCAGCCGGTCAAGAATTTTTGGGTACATTTTGGCCCCTTTTCCATGTCCGGAATGGGGATTGAAAATCAGATGAATCTTCATAGCGGCCCCTGATTAATTATTTTAGGGCAAATTAAAACATATTTTTTGCCAGGGAAACGTTATTTTTTGTGACCGAATTAAATGAAAGGACTCTAAGGCATCATGGGAACTAAAATCATAGAGGGAATGGAGAGCCATATTGAGCTGGAGGGATTCACCGCCCGGCATTACGACCGGCTGATGAATGTAGTGAGCCTGGGGCAGTACGACCGTTTCATCCGTTCGGCAATGAGAGGCCTGAATGTTCAGCCGGGAGAACGGATTCTGGATCTGGGCTGCGGCACGGGGCGGAATCTGGATCTCATCCGCAGGAACAGCGGAAACGGGTTCTACGCCGGTGTCGACATTGGTGAGGATATGCTGAAACAGGCCCGAGAGCGCTTTCAGGGCCAGGCCGATGTTCAGATTGAAAACGCCTCGATCCTGGAACCGTTGCCCTTTACCGAGCCCTTCGATCACATTACGACCTCCTTCGTCCTTCATGGATTTTCCCACGAGCAGCGGCTGCAGATCGTAAATCAGGCGGCAGCACAGCTTCGGGAAGGCGGCCGCTTTTCCTTTCTGGACTGGACTCCGGCAGATCCGAAATCCTGGCCCCTGTGGTTCCGGTTCTTTTTCTCAAAGGTCGAATGTCCCATCGCCTATGAATTCATCGGCCATGACTACAGCCGGGAATTTCAGGCTTGTGGCCTGTCTCTGCTGGAACGGAAACCCTATCTTCGCGGCCTCGCCTCGATGACAATCTTTATAAAAACAAAGGAAAACGAATGAAAGTCTCCAGACTCCTTCTATTAACAGCTCTCAGCACGCTGCTGGTCCTGAATGCCTGTTCAAAAAAAACCGGAACCACGACCGCCCGTGCCGCGGAAATGGCTACACCGGCCAGCGCTGAAACCGCCGCACCGGCCCACGCGGGACACCGGGAATGGTACAGTTTCCCGGAAGGGATGAAACTGGCGGAAGCCGGCGACAAACATATCGTCATTGATTTTTATACAGACTGGTGCAAATGGTGCAAGACCATGGACAAGGAAACCTTTTCGGATCCGGACGTGGACGCCTATCTGTTCGAACACTTCATTCCCATCCGCATCAATGCCGAATCGGATGAAAAGACGACCTTCATGGGCAAGGAATACAGCTACCGGCAGCTGACCTCCGCCTTCGGGGTCACCGGATTTCCCTCTCTCGCCTATCTCTCACCCCAGAAGGAAGTGATCACCGTTATTCCGGGCTTCGTAAAAAAGGACCAGTTTCTGGATATTCTTTCGTATATTAGCAAAGACTGTTATGCCAAGAATATTTCCTTTGATACCTTCAAGGAAAATGGAGACTGCCAGTAAATGATCCGTTCGAAAAGTGTTCTGTTTCTTCTGTTACTGCTCACCACTATCTCTCTGCACGCGGAGAACAAATGGTTCGGATTTCGGGACGGCATGGCGCTGGCGGAGGCGCAGAAGAAGCCGGTTGTCATCGACTTCTTCACCAGCTGGTGCCGCTGGTGCAAGGTGATGGATGAAAAAACCTTCCATGATCCGGACGTGGAATCCTACCTCTTCGAACACTTCATTCCCATCCGCATCAATGCGGAAAGTACGGATACGGTCAGTTACAGGGGGCAGAATTTCACCTATATCACCCTGACGAATCGCTTTGGTGTCAAATCATTTCCATCCCTGGCCTACCTGGACAGGGACGGCAATTTTCTGTCGCTCATTCCCGGCTATATTCAGAAGGATGAATACCTGAAATTGCTCACCTATATTTCTCAGGAATTATACAAGCAGAATATTTCCTTTGACGATTATCTCGGTTCAAAATAAGTATTTTCTAAATCGGTTTTATATTTTAAATATTCAGCGAAATCAGGGTAATCCCGGCGCCACCATGTTCCGGTGCCGCGGGTTGAAATGACCGGACCCGCGGATCCTGCGGAAGCAGATCTTCAATTGCCTTCTTCAGAATCCCGTCGCCCTTGCCGTGCAGAACTTCCACATGTCCCAGGCCAGCCAGAACCGCCGAATCCAGAAATTTGTCCAGTTCAGCTAGGGCATCTTCCATGCGAAAACCTCTCAGATCCAGATGGTAGCGCGCAGATCCTCCGCCCTGTACAGAGGTTCGGACCGTCTGTTTCCGTTTTACCGGCGGCGCCAGCCAGGCCGCATCCAGACGCATGCGCGTCCCGGAGATATCCACCCAGATCTTGTTCTGTTTGAGATTGATTTCCCGGATCGTCCCGTTCTGATCCATGCTCTTCACATACACCGCGTCTCCGGGTTTCAGCCTGCGTATATCGAGAGACGCGTCCTGAGCAGGCTCCTGTTTTTCCAGGCGGGCATTCACTTTCGTCTGCAGGGCCTCGAGTTTTTCGTGTCCTGCCCGGATGGAATCGGAGGATGCCCCGGCCTCTTTTACGTCTCGGATGGTTGCTTCAAAATCCCGGTGCATGGTCCGCACGAATTCTTCCGCATTCTTCAGGGCCTCCCGGTCGGCTTTCTTTAATTTTGCATTCAGATCCTTGCGAAGCGTTTCCACCTGCCGGGACCGTTCCTTCAGGTCCGCGTCCCGCGTCTTCAGATCCTTCAGATCCGTGTCATAGCGATGAATCTTCCGCTGCAGGTCGCTGATCAGTTTCTCCAGCTTTTCCCGGCCTTTGCCGATGCGTTCCCGGGCAAAAGCCAGGATGGACTCCGGCATCCGGTAGCGGCTGGCGATCTCTATGGCATAGGACGAACCGGGAATACCGGCCTTGAATTCATAGCTCGGCGCCAGATCCCGGTCATTGAAGCTCATACTCCCGTTCATCAGCTGAGGATGATTGTAGGCAAATGTTTTTAACGCGCTGTGGTGCGTTGTGGCGATAACCAGAGTTCCCCGATCCACCAGATGCTGCAGCACCGCTTCGGCCAGTGCCGCACCCTCGTCCGGATCCGTTCCCGTTCCCAGTTCGTCCAGAAGCACCAGGCTCCGGGACGTGGCGTTTTCCACAATGGTTTTCAGACGGTTGATGTGAGACGAGTAGGTGGAGAGATCTCCTTCAATACTCTGGCCATCACCGATATCGATATAAATGGCATCAAAATCCGGAAGATTGGCGTAGTCGACGGGCAACAGCATCCCCGCCTGATTCATGAGTGCCATCAGGCCGATGGTTTTCAGCGTTACCGTTTTTCCGCCCGCATTGGGGCCCGTGATCACCACGCCCCGGATACGTTCCTCCAGATTCAGCGACAGGGGCACGACCTCCCTTTTCATCTGGAGTTCCGGATTCCGCCCGTTCCGGATCAGAAAATCCTGGTTGTCATGAACCGGAATTTCACAGCGGAATTCGACGGAAAATCGGCCGAGGGCATGGATGAGGTCCAGGCGGTGATAGAGCTCCGTACGCCGGGTGATTTCAGCCTGCCAGGGACGCAGGGCCTCACAGAAGGCCGACAGGATACGGTACACTTCGTCCTGCTCCGCCAGTTCCGTCCGCCGCAATTCGTTATTGATCTCTACGATCAGCATGGGTTCAATATAGATGGTCTGTCCGGACTGGCTCTGGTCATGAATAATTCCGGGAATCTGATTTTTTCGGGACGCCCGCACCGGGATGACAATGCGTCCGTTGCGAAAGGCCACATTGGAGCCGTCGCTGATCTGATCTCCGGCCGCATCCCGGGCAATCTTCACAGCCTTTTCCTGCACTTCCCGCTGCAGTTTCACGATACGGCGGCGCAGCCGTGACAGCTCGGGAGATGCTGTATCCTTCAGATGCCCGTCCTCGGTAAAGGATGACAGAATATTCCGGTCCATGGCGCTCAGCTCGGATTCGGGCAGCAGCAGCATGGCCGCCAGTAGCGGATACTGCTCCTTTTTTCGGGAAAAGCGTTCCGACGCCAGCCGTGTTTCCCGGAGGTAGAGCCCCAGAATATAGATTTCCGTTTCCGAAAGCACCGCCCCGGGCACAGTTAGACGCCGGAGGATCGCCTCCGGGTCCTCGAATTCTATAAAAGCCAGGGCACTTTCATTCAGCAGATAATCTCGCGCTTCCAGAACCAGTTTCTGCTCACGGATCCGTAATTCCGGAGCCAGAAAGGACCGGAGATTCAGAGCCTCTGCTCTGGCGGCAGCCGTGAGACAGCGCTCTGCCACAGCGCGGCGGATTCTGTCAAAACCGAGTTGTTGATATTCTGTATTCAAAGAATGCCCGAAAGCTCAATTAACTGAAACAGGGTCGGTCAGCGGGACCGGGTCAGCATTTCAAACACATCATCGACCTTTCCCGCTTTCAGTTCATCAATGATCTGCTTCTGGACATCCATGTCCAGAGTGTTGAATTTATCCAGAAAAAGTTCTATTTCCTTGTCGCTGAATTTTCCCGAACCCTTCAGAAGCTGACGGAAGAGATCGGAGCCGATCAATTCGGCGGGATTTCCCGTGGCGGCGGCAGTGGCTGATTTTATCTGCTGAATGGGATTATGCTGTTTCAGAACCGGCTGGATAAATCGGGAATAGAGGCCCGGAGCCGTCTGTTCATAGAAAGCATAAAAGCCGGATTCGCGGTAGATCGTGTCGCAGAGTGGATTATCCGGCAGAAAGGACATGGCAAAAAAGACGATGAAGACGACAATCATGGCCTTCATCGCACCAAAGAGCACACCGCCCGCCTTGTCCAGCCATCCCAGCAGCACCATGTCCAGAAGAGAGCGGACCACACCCGCCAGCACCTGAGCCAGCAGCACAACGACAATGAATACGAGAGCATAGCCGACGAACTGTCCGACCTGGGCCGGCGCATCGAACTGATTCGCGAACCAGGTCCCGAGGCCACCCCCGTAACGGGCTGAAAAAATGGTGCCCAGAACCATCCCGGCCAGACGAAACAGGCCCAGGATCATGCCGTTCATGATTCCCTTTATGGCAAACCAGAGGACAAAGGCCAGAATGACAACATCAAACCAATGCATTCGAATTAACCCAACAGCTTTCTGACAAAATTCTGTACCGTCTTCCCGTCGGCGCGGCCGCTCAGAGCCTGCATGGCCGGCCCCATGACCTTACCCATATCCCGGGGACCTTCGGCTCCGGTTTCCGCAATGATTCGCCGCACGGCAGCCTCAATCTCTGCATCACTTATCTGAGCCGGCAGGTAGGCTTCAATAATTCCGCCTTCCTTTTCCTCCGCGTCCGCCAGTTCCGGACGGCCTGCATTCCGGTAGGTTTCGGCAGATTCACGGCGTTCCTTGGCCGCCTTGCTCAGGACTTTCAGCTCTTCGTCCTCGCTCAGATCCCGGATCAATTCAATCCGTTTTTCCTTGAGTTTGGATATGAGGGTCCGGAGCGTTCTCGTCCGGTCACTGTCGCGGTCCTTCATGGATGTCTTTAAATCATTCTGAATTTTTTCCAGGTACGTCATTATTCACCACCACTTTCTCGATCTGCGAATTTATTAATAAACTGACCAGCTTTGCCACCCTTTTAAGCATGCGGGCCCAACAATATGGAGCCGGAGGGGAGCCTTCATGATGAATTCATTGTAAAAAACCGGGAATAACAGTAATTTCCGCGCATGGAACTCCGTAATTTCCTTTCTCCCGACGCCATTATTGCAGACCTTCAGTGCCAGACCAAGGAAGAGGCCATCCGCGCCGTTCTTGAATGCATCCCGGATGACATGGACCGGGACAGGGCCTTTGAAGACATCTGGGAACGTGAAGAGGACTACAGTACCGGGCTCGAGGACGGCATCGCCTTTCCCCACGCCCGCACCGATGCGGTGAAGGATCTCTGTCTCGGATTCGCCCGAAGCCTGTCCGGACTGGATTTCGGCAGCCGCGACGGAAAACCCAGTTACTTTATCCCGCTCCTGCTCACTCCGAAAAGCAGCGGCAAATCCCATATCATCGTTCTGGCTGAAATGATTCGAAAGCTGGAGGATCCGGACCTTCGCCGCCGGCTCCTGGCTGCAGCTGACAAAGCTGAGCTGTACGCCCTCCTCACCGAATAGGCGCGGCCCCAAAGGGCAAACATGAAAATTTATCTATAAAATGAAGCGGGACAACCGGGCCTTTCTGTATCTGGCCAGCAACCAGTTCTTCATTCAGCTGGCTCATTCCGTCTTTGACATTTCACTGATCTGGCTGGTACTGGATCTGACCGGCTCGAACCGATCCACCGGGCTCATCATGGCGACAGCCTACCTTCCCTTTCTGATCTTTTCTCTGCCGGCAGGCGTTTTTGCCGACCGGGGCCACAAGACCCGCATCCTGCAGATTACGTCCTTCGTTCGCATCGCCATCGCGGCCCTCATACCGCTTCTGGCCATCGTCCGCGACCCGTCCCTCCTGGCCATGGGCACGGCCGCCTTTCTGCTCACCGCTCTGTCGGCTCTCTATCTGCCGGCCCGGGATGCGCTCATTCCGGACTATGTGGGAGAAGGCCGCCTCTTCCGGGCCAACAGCTTCATTCAGGGAAGCATGCAGCTTGCCTATATCCTGGGTCCCGTCCTCGCCGGCATGTTCATCGAAATACTCGGGAAAGTCCGCATCTTCTATGTGGTTTCCCTGCTTTTCGCGGCCGGTTCACTTCTGAGTCTGGGACTCCGGCCGCCGACGAAAGAGGCATCGGCAGGCCCGGCTCCCGGCCTCCGCGACATCCCTGAAATCCTCAGCCTGCTCCGGCAGGATCTTCGCCTCCTCTGGATAACCATCATCACCATGATCGACAATCTGTTCATCATGGGCCCGGCGATCATCGGAATCGCCATTTTCGTGAAAAGTATTCTCCACGGCTCCGCGTCCGATTATGCCTTCTGCGAAAGTTCACTGGCTCTCGGAATGGTGGCCGGAACCGTGATTCTGCTGAAATTCGGCAGGAATCTGCCTCTGGGAAACATGCTGATTTTCGGAATATTCATGGATGGCCTGACCTATGTACCCGTTTATTTTATCCATTCCGTTCCCTGGCTCTGGACTGCAATTTTCTTTCATGCCCTCTTTATCCCGCTGATCACCGTCTCCCGCACCACGCTCATACAGAAACTGGTTCCGCCGCCTCTTCTCGGCCGCTTCTTCTCTCTCATCTCCATTTCCGTCATCGGATTCACTGCCATTTCCTCAGCCTTTACCGGACTTCTCTCCGAATGGATTTCCATACAGAAACTCTTTTTCATCATCGGAATCGGCGGTGCGCTGACCGGACTTATTTCCTGGAATTACAAAGCCCTCCGTAAAATCTGAATTCACAGCATTTTCTGGCCGAAAGCCTTTTTTCGTGCA
Organism: Fidelibacterota bacterium; assembly: GCA_046735395.1. Classification (GTDB taxonomy): domain Bacteria; phylum Fidelibacterota; class Fidelibacteria; order Fidelibacterales; family DSDE01; genus JBJKQR01. The sequence continues at coordinate 32,077 of JBJKQR010000022.1, forward strand.
CCCTTTTTCCCTTATATTCATAAGAAAGAACGTTGCGGAAAGGAGCGTTTTCATGGGAAAGAACTGGACCCTGTCGGAACTGCCCCGGCTTGAGGACAAAACGGTCATCGTGACCGGCGGCAACAGCGGACTCGGCCTGGAAGCCGTACGCGCCTTTGCCGGAAACGGCGCAAGTGTCATATTGTGCGCCCGCGATACTCAGCGCGGCCTCGCCGTGGAAAAGGATCTGAAATCCACTTATCCCCTGGCCCGGATAGAGGTGATGGAGCTGGATCTCGCCGACCTGGAATCCATCCGGCGATTTGCCGATACCTTCGCGAACCGTTATCCGTCCCTGGATATCCTGCTCAATAACGCCGGCATCATGATGACACCCTGGACGCTCACCCGGGACGGTTTTGAATCTCAGATGGGCACCAATCATCTGGGACATTTCGCCCTGACGGCCCGGCTTCTGGGCCGCCTGAAATCCACGCCCTATTCCCGGGTCATCACCATCAGCAGCAATATCCACCGAATGGGGAAAATGGATTTTTCCAACCTGCTTTTCGAAAACGGGCATCAGTACAATCCCATTCGGGCCTATGGCCGCTCCAAACTTGCCAATCTCCTCTTCACCTATGAACTGCAGAGACGTTTTCACCATCACGGCTGGAATTCCATTGCTCTGGCCGCTCATCCCGGGTTCTCCAGAACGGATCTCGGACGCCATATCTCCCGGACTCTGCCGGGACGGGCCCTCATGGCCATGGCCAATCTCTTTTCACAGAAAGCGGAACTGGGCGCCCTGCCGGGAATCCGCGCCGCCGTGGATCCGGCCGTAAAAGGCGGGGAATATTTCGGGCCGGACGGGCCGCGTCAGATGCGCGGCTATCCCGTAAAGCAGAAAAGCGGCGACCAGTCCTACAACAGAAAAGATGCCCGGCACCTCTGGGACATGTCGGAAGAGCTCACCGGAATCGCCTTCGAATTCTGAAGCGCTTTTATGCGGAATATCATAACATTTGCGTAAAAAATATCCGCCAAGCTCCGGCCGGAATAAGAATCCCATATATGTAACAGGAATTGCGGTTTTATCGTAAACGGCTGTTATTCAGAGTCCTTGACGCAGCGGACGGAAAACCCGGAGTGTTTATTGAGATCTCCCCGGTAAACGCCGTTGTGGAAATAGTAGAAAAGGCGATGCCAGGCATTGATGGAGCTGCATTCCGTCGAGGTCCAGAAATGCGCACCGCTGCCCAGGTCATAAAAGTGGCTGCTGGTCGAACTCCGGTATCCGGCAGGAACTGCGCAGAAGGCAACCCCGTCTGTCCCCGGACTTTTCGGATTCTGGTTCCATCCGCTCCTGCTCTTCAGCGTTCTCCCCTCGTAGGCACCCCGCCAACCGGTGGTATCCGCCTCGCCCGGGTTCATTCCCAGAAAGCGCTCCAATTTTTTCCATTCCTCATCCGTCGCAATGTGCCAGCTCTCCGGCGCGAGCCCGTGAGGATCAGCAATGGCGTACCAATTATATAAGGCACCATAACCGCCGGCATGGCTGATGTCATGATCATAATAACACATCGCACCTTCTGTTGTGCGCGACCATTGCGCATCATCCCCGAAATCTTTTATTTCTGTTCCGTCACGGTAATGACCCGTCCTCAGGTTCTCCGCCATCCACCATTGATCGCCGATTTTAACCGTTTTATAGATGTTTCCGTCAACATCCCGGACGGTCCCGGTCCCGGAATTATTAACCGGCTTGCTTGATTGTGCAGATAATATATTATATCCCATAATAATTATCAGCAGGATCCATCGTTTCATAACTCCCCCCACAGATATCAATTAGGTTTTTAATTTATAATGGATTAATCCGGATGGCAAGAGCGGGTTTGTGAATGTGATCTATACGAATTTCTTACCAGGCGACGGAATCGGTTATTTTTATATAGAGACGCAAGATCCTGCGTCTCTACGATGAATGCATGACATGATGTATGCAATTATCCGGAAATGATCTATGATTTCAGGTTCAGTCGATAATCCAGAATATGAGGGGACCGTTTCAGCAGATCCAATAATATCTGAGTTGAGCCGGAGGGCTGACGTTTCCCCTGTTCCCATTGTCTGATCGAAGAGGGACTTACGTTCAGCAATTTTGCAAACACACTCTGACTCACCCGCATTTTTTTGCGTATGGATCTGATTTCAGACAGAGTCAACCGTACTTCCGGCACGTTCACGCCCAATTCATTCAATTCTTTTTCAGTAAATGTCGTCCTTATTCCTGCATCTAAAAGATCCTGAACCGTCTCGCTCAGGGCTTTTTTCATGGATTCTCTCATCTTACCTCCTCTATATCGAACAATTTTTTCTGTCTGATCAATTCCTTCACTTGTTTTTCATCCAACATCAAAAATTATTTCGCCGTTTTCTTCCAAAATTTTTCTTCTTTACTATCAATATTCTCTCTATCATTTTTCGGAAATCCGTACAGGAAGATTGCTCTGTCATTTTTTCTATAAACTATACGTGTTCTGTAACCGGAGCTTTTTCCTCTTCCTTCCTGCTTTACCCGCACTTTGTACAGATTATTGCCCAGGCTTGACGTGGACAGCTGCTTTTCCAGATCTGAAATCGCCATCAATAATTCACTTTCAGCAATGTTTTCATTTTTGTACCATTTACTGAACCATTTTGTCACCAGCTTTTTCATATTTCAAT
>JBJKQR010000023.1:0-5446 GCA_046735395.1 Fidelibacterota bacterium
GGCTTACAGAGATTTCGGAGGTTTCCGCCTTCCTGCTGTGGCAAAAACCGTTTTCCGGCTTCCGGATGGGGACTTCTGCTATGGCGATTTTGAAGTGACGGACGTGACCTTTTCTCCCTGAATCGGCCCGCTGAATCGCGCCGCAATTATTTCTTATTGTCATCTTCGTTTTTTTTTTTAACTTACCTGCGAGTTTGTAGTTTGATTATTTGGAGTGATTCAGGTGAATGTGCAGGTGAACAAGGATCATATTTCAGGACATATTGCTTCCGGCCGGACGCATGAATATTTTTATAAAGAAGAGGAGAGTAAGGTTATGAAACGGCTTTTATTACACTTCGGACCTGCGATTTTCAGTGTTTTTCTTTTACTCAGCTGTGAGAAGCCTGCGGAGGAGCATTCCACTGTGCAGCAGCGGATCGATTGGCCGTCCCTGGCAGCGGGATATCATGGCGGGCCTTTACAGAACGGCCTGTTCTTTGAAAAGGAGCCTTCAAAGGGAGAAATCCTGTGGAAAAGGAACCTTGTGAATCGTGGTATGGGAGGTACTGCGCCGGTACTGGACGAAGACCATAATGTTTATGTAAATACACAACAAGGCGATTTTCAGAAATTTTCATCCAGCGGGGACTCACTATGGACTCGCCATCTGGATGATGAACAAAATATTGAACGACCAACCAGCCCCATGATTCTGGCCAACGGGAATATTGTTCATCTGAACAACCGTAACTTTGTGATCATGAATTCGGATGGAGACATCCTCATTGACAGAGACCTCCCCGCGAGAGTGATTTGTGAATCATTCTCCATCGATCGTGCGGGTAACTTTTATGCCTTGTATTATGACAGCGGTGTGCTGTTTTCACTGGATGCTGAGGGAAATCTTCGCTGGGAAGTGGATCCGTCAGGAGATTATAATGATTCCTTTACATCTCTTACTGAGCCCATCCTGATGTGTCCTGATGAGGATGCCATGGTTGTGGCTGGCGGGAAGAACCTGTACAAAGTTTCCACAGAAGGGACTGTTCTCTGGTCTCGTCCTGCCGGAATTTATACACGGATAATAGAAAATGATGACGGCGATGTATTCTACTGGGACAGAACGGATACCACGCTGTATTCCATCAACACGGACGGCAGGGAAAACTGGCGAATTAAGACGAGCGGTGTGTTCTTTCTGCCTTTCGCACTTCCAACCGTTCTGATAAATGGCAATATCGTATTTGCGGTCGAAGGAACAAGATTAAAATGTTTTTCTCCTCAGGATGGACATTTGGTATGGACTACGGGCAGACTTGATGGTTTCTTATATTCAGAGTTGGTCTCCGACATGGATGGAAATATCTATTTCGTTATGAGCATGGCATCTCCGGCAACGCTTTATGCCTATAATCTGAACGGACAGCAAATTTGGTCATTGGAGGATGGATCCATTTACGTGGAAAGCAGCCCGACGATCGCAAACGGAAAACTTTATTTTAACAATAGTGACAGGATGGAATTATATGTGGTTGAATAATTGCGCCGGGATGGATTAATCAACAATCAGAGATAAATTGCAATCGGGACGATTCTGTTCGGAGCAGACAACGCGTAAATAAATTTTCACTTGTTATCATTGGAATGTTCAGGTATTAACTGTCTCAATAATTTGATGATTGAAGCAGCAGTTGCATCAAATGCGGCGTTTGAAATCCGGGTAAAAATCCTTAATTTTCGCCCGAAAATGAAGCGAGACACTGCTCAAGCAAAAGATTTAATTGTGCCCGGGGCACAGGAAAGAGAAGGCAGGATCAATTTATGAAAGAACAAACGATTATCTGGACAAAAATCGATGAGGCGCCGGCCATGGCAAGCTACTGTCTGCTGCCGGTTGTCAGGGCCTTTACCGCGGGAAGCGGCCTGAATTTCGAGACCCGTGATATTTCCCTCACGGGCCGCATTATTGCCAATTTTCCCGAAAAACTTCGGGACGATCAGAAAATTCCGGATTACCTGGCGGAACTGGGCGCCCTCACCCAGGATCCGGATGCCAATATTATCAAACTTCCGAATATCAGCGCATCCATTCCCCAGCTTCAGGCAGCCATCCGTGAGCTGCAGTCCAAGGGTTATGACATTCCCGATTATCCGGAAGAGGCGGTGACGGAAGAGGAAAAGGCGCTGCAGAAACGCTTTGCAAAAGTTCTCGGTTCGGCTGTGAATCCTGTTCTCCGTGAAGGAAATTCGGACCGTCGGCCTGCAGAATCGGTGAAGAAATTTGCCCAGAAGCATCCTCACCGCATGATGAAGCCATGGCCCGCGTCCGGATCAAAAACCCGCGTTTCCCACATGACGGAGAAGGATTTTTACGGAAGTGAAGTGTCCATGACCATGCCGAAGGCAGATTCAGTAAAAATTCAGTACGTGGATGACAGCGGCAAGGTCACCATCCTGAAGGAAAAACTGGCCCTGCTCGAAGGGGAAGTCATTGACGCGACGACCATGAACGTGGCGGCTCTGCGGAAATTTTATGCGGAACAGATTGAGGAGGCGAAACGGGACGGAGTGCTGCTGTCGCTGCATCTCAAGGCCACGATGATGAAGGTCTCCGATCCGGTAATGTTCGGCCACGCCGTATCCGTGTATTATAAGGCTGCTCTCGACAAACATGCCGATACGCTGAAAAGCATCGGCGCCAATGTGAATAACGGGCTGGCCGATGTCCTGGAAAAACTGCAAAAGCTGCCGGACGCAAAACGTGCCGAGATTGAAGCAGATATCGAAAATGTCTATAAGACTCAGCCTGAGCTGGCGATGGTAGATTCCCGCTATGGGATTACGAATCTGCATGTTCCGAATAATGTCATTGTCGATGCGTCCATGCCGAATGTGGTCCGGGACGGCGGAAAAATGTGGAACCGCAAGGATGAACTTCAGGACTGCATCGCCATGGTTCCCGACCGCTCCTACGCAACCATGTACAAGGTGATCGTGGAGGACGCGAAGAAAAACGGACAGTTTGATCCGTCCACCATGGGTAATGTCGCGAATGTGGGCCTGATGGCTCAGAAGGCCGAAGAGTACGGATCTCACGATAAAACCTTTATTATGTCAGGCGCCGGACGCGTACAGGTTGTGGACACGGCTGGAGCGGTTCTTCTGGAGCGCGATGTGGAGGACGGTGATATTTTCAGAATGTGCCAGGCCAAGGATGCCCCCATCCGCGACTGGGTGAAACTGGCGGTGAGACGGGCACGCCTGTCCGGATCGCCCACTGTTTTCTGGCTGGATGAGCAGCGAGGCCACGACCGGGAAATCATCAGCAAGGTGAAAAACTACCTGCCTAATGAAGACACGGCCGGCCTGGATATCCGCATTCTCGATCCTGAATCCGCCATGACCTTTACGCTCGAACGGGTTCGCAAGGGCCTCAATACCATTTCTGTAACCGGAAATGTACTCAGGGATTACCTGACGGACCTCTTTCCCATTCTCGAACTCGGAACCAGCGCCCGGATGCTGTCCATCGTTCCCCTGCTCAAGGGCGGCGGACTCTATGAGACCGGTGCCGGCGGTTCGGCTCCGAAACATGTTCAGCAGCTGCAGAAGGAAGGCCATCTTCGCTGGGATTCTCTCGGAGAGTATTGTGCAATTGTTCCTTCCCTCGAACAGGCGGCGGAAAAATCAGGTAATGCCCGGGCAAAGCTTCTGGCCGGAACGCTGGACCAGGCCATCGGCAGCTATCTGGAAAATGCCCGCTATCCCAGCCGCAAGGTGAATGAGATCGACAACCGCGGTTCGTCCTATTACCTGAGCCTCTACTGGGCGCAGGCTCTGGCGGCACAGACAGAGGATGTGGAACTGAAAAACCGGTTCAAACCGGTGGCTGAGGCGCTGGCTGCCGCCGAGGAAACCATCACGGCAGAACTTCTGGCGGCGCAGGGCAGCCCTGCGGATTTCGGCGGCTATTACATGCCCGATGAAAAGAAAGCCAATGCCGTCATGCGTCCCAGCAAGACCTGGAATGCAATAATCGACGCGATGTAATCGCCCGTTAATTCAAAATGATCTGCGCGGCCCGGTTTTATCCGGGCCGTTTTTTTATATCACAGTTTATGATTTGACAGATTCGTCCGTCTACGCAACGCTACGCCAGTAGCGAGCATCGAGTATCGAGTAACGAGTAGCCCGTCTTCGTTTCGCTTCGACAGTAACGAGTAACGAGTAACGAGTAGCGAGCAGGCCTCAAGAGGGTGCTGCGATATTCCATAGCAGGACAGTTCCTCGTTTCTTTCACATATACTCATCTACTCATTTACCCGTCTACATTTCGCTTCGCTCAGCTACGACGCGGCAGGTCCGTCTTCGTACTCCTTCGCCGCCCGTCAGCGGCTGAGTGGTATCATTCGGGGAATGAGTGGTATCACCCGGTGGCTGAGCGGAGCCGAAGCCTATGTCATTGCGGGCTGTCACTGCAGATCTGATCCGCAGCGCAATCTCTTGCCCTTGAAGGCGAGGTGTGAGGTGTACAAGAATCTGGTGTACAACAGAATTAAGGAGATTCCGGATCGCCCCCGTCTTCGTTTCACTCCGACAGGGTTGTCCGGAATGACAGTTTCATAATATTGTCGAAGTTGGCTTTCCACGATAAACCAGCTAACCCGCCAACCCGCCAACGCTCCCAACATTTTTCCCCTTGCCCGATTCCCTTGTTTTGGTTACTTTGAGCGCGGTCTAAATCTTTAGCTATGAATATCACAACGCCGGGTTCGTGTGCGGCGGGGAAGAAACGGAGTGGGTGTGAGCAGAGGACTGAAAAGAGCAGGGCTGAAAACGGGCCTGATTCTGCTGGCAGGATTTGTCCTGAACAGCTGTTTTCTCTATAACGACGAGGAGTAGCCTGTGGACTATGGCCTCACGCTGGAGGCGGTGGATGTGGTCTGCACGGAAGCCACATTCAAAGTAGCCAGGAGCCGGGAGGCAGGAGTCAGGGAAGAGGGGCTGCGTGTGGGCCTGTTCAGGGATGATAGCCTGATGGTGACGGATTCGCTGAGGGATGTGGCCTATCTGCGGGATGAAGGCCTGGAACCTGCTAAGGACTATCGCTACCGTGTCGCTGCGATCAGTGAATTCGGAGAGAAACTGTCGCAGAAAAGCGGGGATTCGGCATCTGTTACCGTGACAACACTGGACACGACCAGCCATGACTTCAGCTGGGAGATCCTGACTCTGGGCAATTACGGGTCCTATTTCAATGATGTGGCCATCGTGGATGAGAACAATATCTGGGCTGTGGGCTACATTACCCTCGGCGACTCCACCTATAATGCAGCCCATTGGAATGGGAATGAGTGGGAATTGATATCATTCAGATGGAGTCCTTTTAACGCAGTTTTTGCGTTATCAGATACAGAAATTTGGTTTGGATATGGAGGTATGCCGGTTCGTTGGAAAAATGGAA
>JBJKQR010000024.1:0-5174 GCA_046735395.1 Fidelibacterota bacterium
ATCCCATTCCCTCTACTTCTCCGCCTATCTGCACGGCATGAAAAAAGGCTATGACTACGGCGAAGGTTCCACGATCGGAGCTGATAATCTGCCCATGCGCCGGGATGCGGAAAGCATGGGAGGTGTCCATTACCGCAGCTACCGCATCTGGGAAAAATTTATCTGAAAACTGCCGGCCCGGCGCCTCCCGAGGAGCTCCTCATCTACCCATTTTCGCATCACCCCGCAACCGCGCGGGAGATGTAGTCGACAGATTCGAGCAGCCCGTCTTCGTTTCGCTTCGCTCAACTACGATGCGGCAGGAAAAGCATAATTATCAAGGCGCCAGTCGCCAGGAGGCAGGTACTTCGACAAATTTTTGTTTCTTCCGCTTTAACGCTTATACGTATCAACGCATGAACGCTCAAACCCGCAAACGACGCGGTTGAAAGAAGCTGGAAGTTTGAAGCTTGCGTCGCCGGTTTCCGACTCCTGAAACAGCCCCACACGATTACACGTTGATATTCCCGGGATCGCCGGCTCTCACAGCAAGGCAAATTCTCGTTTTTTCCTCAAGCTCAACCTCAACCTTTACCTTCTTACGTGCCCTTTGCGTATTCGAGAAATTTTTTTCCCCACCAACCCGCCAACCCGCCAACCCGCCAACAATTTCTTCCCCCTTTTAAACGTCTCAACATCTGAACGTCTCAACCTAAACCTTATCCTCATCCTCATTAAGTCCTTGGATTTGTCCACCGGAATACTGTATCTTTCATCCCGAAGAAAACTCACGGAGACTAATCAATGAAGCAACGATTTCCGAAATATGTGATAACAGCTGCCCTCATTTTTCTGGCTGTTCCCATATTGGCAGCAAACAGTGATAACGAAATACGAAATCTGTCTCTCCATAGCGAGACTCTGATTTTTTCCGATTCCCGCGGAAGTGTCATCTACGGACAGACGGGAGATTCTCTCCGCGTTCTGGTGAAAAGCCGCGGAGCCGGACAGGATTATGAAATACGAGGAGAAAATCTCTTTTATAAAGTCATTACCGCGGACGGGCTGATGCAGCCTGCACGCTTGAATCTCAGCAGCGGCAAAACCGAGACCTTTGCCACCATGACCCGCAGCTGCAGCCGGCCGGATGCGGCCGTGAACGGCCTGACCGTCTACACTGTCGGCACCCGGCTCCTTCTCTCCGACGGCCGGAGCTACGACCTGAATGCCATCTGTCACCTGCCCGCCATTTCACCCGATGCCGGGTATACGGCATTCAATGACAATGCAGACCAGCTGTGGATTCTGGATAATGCCTCCGGACAGAAACAGGCCATCTCCGACATGCAGCAGGGTTACTATGACCCACGCTGGGCCGATAACAGCCACCGCATTCTCTATTCCGGACTGAACGGCCACATGTACTGCTATGACATGGCCACACGGGCCATCACAGATCTGGGGGAGGGCCACGAAGCCCGCTGGATGGATAATGAGCATATCATCTTTGTTCGCAAACATATTCAGGATATGCAGCTGATCAATACCGAAATCATGGTAACCCCCTGCGATAAAGCAAACGCCGCTCCCGCATTTCCTGACACACCCGCTATCGAACGGAGCCCGATGAAGGGCCCGGACGGTCATATCTACTATTTTGATGAAACAGAAAAAACCCTCCGCAGCGTTGATCCTGCCAGCAAATCCCTGCCGCAGGAAATCATGAAAATTTCCGGCGAACCCGATGCGGATAACATCACACCTCCGGTCAATGAAGCGCTGGATCCTCAGCTCGAGGTGCCCTACGTGCATCAGGTCTATGATGTCCCCAACTGGTACTGGGGCTATTATGCCTGCGCGCCAACCACCGCATCCATGAACCTGGCCTATTACCACCTTCTGCCCGAATGGCCCGCGATCAACAACAGCCCCTATCGCCATTCCAATAATTACGGCAACTATGTCTGTGAAAAATATACCTTCAATGAAACAAATTTTTATGACGGACGCAGCCCGAACGGCTATGCCGCAGGCTACGGCGGATATGGATACATGTGGACAAACGGGTCTCCGAATTCAAAAATGCTCAATTATTATAAACTTCACGGACTGACAGGCACTCAGAAATGGGACAATCAGAACTGGAGCGATGTCACCTCCAATATTGACGCCGGCGCACCCTATTCTCTCTGCGTATGGCTCACGTCTGCCGGCCATCTCATTCTGGCCAAAGGCTACGATCCGGACGGACGGAAAATTGTCATCGTCAATGATCCCTACGGCAACAAGAATACCGCCGGCTATCCTTCCTATGACGGCTATTCAGCCTGTTATGACTGGCCCGGTTACAATTACGGATATAATACTCTGGCCGATCAGGGTGCGGGAATTCCCTGGACCATCAGCACCCGCTATACACCTGGCCTGGCCGTCTCCGATTCGCTCATCGATGACCGCCATATCGATCAGGGCTTCATCCTCAATTGCGCGGCTCCCTCATCCATGACTGAATGGAAAGATAAAAAATCCGGCTTTAACGGCCATTTCTGGTACACGAAGACAAAAGCCGCCGAAACGGAAAAGGCCTGGGCCTCCTGGAATCCGGACCTGCCCCGTGAAGGAATGTACACCGTGAGCGTCTATATGCCGACGCTGACAAACAAGGCCGCAGATGCCGTTTATGTCATTTATGCCCTTGACGGTGCCGATACGCTTCGGGTTGACCAGAACGGGGTCAGTGACGGCTGGATGTCTCTGGGGGACTTCATGTTTCCCGCAAATCAGGTCTGCCTGAAAATTCTGGATAATTCGCAGCAGGCGGACCAGAATCTGGTTGTGGATGCGGCCAAATTTATCTATCAGCGCGACCTGAAAGCCGACTTCACCGCCTCCGCCACCGCAGGCAGCGTGCCCATGACCGTCCGCTTCGGAAATATTTCCGATCTTCAGACCGACCGGACCGGCTGGGCGTGGGATTACGGAGACGGCCATTCTTCGAACGCCCTGGAAGACGTTCATGTCTACAAACATGCCGGAACCTTCAGCCCGCGCCTCACGGCCACCTATGACTCCACCGGATATATTTCTGCGGAAGGATTTACCATCACGGTCGCGGAAGAACCTGCCGCGGATTTTTCTCTGCTTTCACCGGCGCGCGAAAGCGCAGCAGAAAACCTGAGACCGGTACTGAGCTGGGAAAATCCGGATTCGACAAAATCATTTCACTATGTGATTGCCCTGTCCGGAACCAGCATCATGAGTGATGCGGAACGTACTTATTACTCAGATACAACCTTCAGCGCACCCGATTCAGATCTGGTGGAAAATCAGGAATATTTCTGGCAGGTGACAGCCCTGAGCGATAATGGAGATACACTCCTGTCTCCCATTAACTGGTTCACCGTGAACAGCGTCAATGATATGCCGCCGCCGTTTACACTGCTCTCTCCACAGATCAACGAAGCGGTTGCACCGGATCAGCTCACCTTCACCTGGGAAAACAATCCGGATCCGGATTACGAAGATTCACTCACATACCGGCTTTTTGTCGGCCCGTCGCCCAATACCCTGTCACGGATTTATATGGGCAGCGCCACGTCGTATACACCCGACATTCTCTACGATGACAATCAGACGCTGTACTGGATCGTCCTGGCTGAAGATACCCATTATTCCGAAACCATGAATCAGGACTTCATTCACAGCTTTTATGTCAATGCCGCCAATGAGGCCCCGGAGGCCGCGACCATGATCACTCCCGGACCTGACAGCACGGTTACAGTGGTACAGCCGCAGTTCATCTGGAGACCAGCCTCCGATCCGGACCCGGGCGACAGCGTCCGCTATCAGCTCGTTATCTGGTACAATGGAAAGTCCGGACGTAACATCTATGACCTTCAGGATACCAGCTTCGCAGATAAGAAACTCCGGGACGGCGCGACGCTGAACTGGACCGTGGGCAGTATCGATCTGGCCTGCGACACCACCTGGTCCGATACCTTTCAGTTCCATATCGATGTTGCCCCTGTCGGACTTGCCGAAAATGAAATCCCGAACACCTTCAGGCTCTTTCCATCCTATCCCAACCCCTTCAACGGCACGACGCTTATTCCCTTCGACCTGCCGGCTGCCGCTCAGGTGACTATCTCCATTTACAGTATCACCGGCCAGCGTATTCAGCAGTTCAGACAGGATTACCACAGCGCCGGCCATTACAGCTATTCCTGGACTCCGGCCGGAGTCAGCTCCGGAATCTATTTCATTCATTTGAGCGCTCCGGGCTTCAATGCCACCGGGAAATGTCTCTACCTGAAGTGATGTAGAATATAAATTTTCGATAATCCAAAAACCCCGGTACCGGCCATGTATCGGGGTTTTTTATTTTCAGCTGAAATATTTTCAGCCGGATCCGGCCCCTTCGGAATTCGTTCCGTGCTTCTCAGCAAGCGGATTGATTTATTCAGTCAAATCTTAAGATAAAAGAGTTTCAAGCGCAGTAAAGAAGAGGCCTGCGTGATAACCGTCGGCCAGGCCGTGATGAGCATGCAGGCTGACCGGCAGTTTCCAGTCTCCCTGGTCACGGAACATGCGCCCCACGGAAATTTTCGGAATGCCGTCGCCGCCCGGCTGAAAGCGGGGATGATCCAGAGCCGTGAAACTCAGCCAGGGCAGAGCGGAAAAATGCACCACATCCGGGCGCTGGTTCTGTCCCCGGTTCCGCAGTCCGGTGGACGCCATGGCCGCGGCCTTTTCCCGGTCCACGGATCCGGAAAAAACGGAAAAGTCCGGATCAAAGGGAATGAAACTGAAGGCAAAACTGTGATCTTCCCGAAGCAGGGTGGAGGAGACATGAATCCGGTCAAACAGATACACGACGTCCCCGTCCATGCGCAGACGCAGCGCCTCCACCTCATTCACCGCCCTCAGCACGGCGTGAAGATACAATTTGAAAAATGAAATCCCATCTCTTTTAGACCGTTCATAGGCAGCGCCGCAGGGAATGCTGCTCACCAGCCCGAAGGACGGTTCGTCAAATTGCCGGAAAAAGTGAAAATGCTCTGCACGGGCCCAGCTGCTCAGGTCGATTTTCCGGCGCCCGCCTTCTTCAGTCATGGAATCTGATTTGATCATGCGCCGAATATACGGAATTTTCCACGGCCGTCTCAGACTTTTTCCATGAGGAAAATCCATCCGGC
>JBJKQR010000025.1:0-2929 GCA_046735395.1 Fidelibacterota bacterium
GCTCAATACATACGTAATTGCTGCTGTCAGAGTGGTCTTGCCGTGATCCACGTGACCAATCGTACCCACGTTTACGTGCGGCTTCTTCCGCTCAAATTTTGCTTTTGCCATTAGAATGTTCTCCTAACTGAAGTGATTTTCTCCTCGAGCCCATGACCGGACTTGAACCGGTGACCTCTTCCTTACCAAGGAAGCGCGACTACCAACTGTGCTACATGGGCTTATACAAAAACGCCTGTGACCGGACATAAAGAGGGCACAGGCGACTGAAACCTTTTTAAGTCCTGGTCATCGAGCACTTGAGGCTCTCCCAGCACATTTCAAATAACGAGCGGGTGATGAGAATCGAACTCACGTAATTAGCTTGGAAGGCTAATGTTCTACCACTGAACTACACCCGCTGATTGTGGGCCAGGATGGATTTGAACCACCGTAGGCTTCCGCCGGCAGATTTACAGTCTGCTGCCATTGACCGCTCGGCCACTGACCCGTCATCGTTGTGGAGCCACCAGCCGGAATCGAACCAGCGACCAACGGTTTACAAAACCGCCGCTCTACCAGCTGAGCTATGGTGGCACTCTTTCTTTCAAAAAGCCACGTAATTTAGAAAAGAAAATTCTGGGGTGCAATAAATTTTCAACAATTTCATCGCCAATTTTTTACCCCCTCCCGGGAGTCCGCAAACAGGGCTTTCAACAAGGCCTGAACCTGCATTTCAGACGTCCAGACCCGGCATATTCGCTCAATTAGCCATCGGAATGGTGAAAATATTTAAGTATTTTAGCAGCATGAACACAGACACTTGAGACAGGACTGATTATGAATGATCTGAAAAAATGGAATGATGAGGAACGGATACGCCAGGTACGGCGTTTTTTTTCCACGATCACGGATAAATACGACTTCATGAACCATTTCATGTCTGCGGGCCAGGATATCCACTGGCGGCGGTTTACCTCCCGCCGGATTCCGAAGGATTCGAAACGGATTCTGGATATCGCCTGTGGAACCGGCGACCTGAGCTTCACACTGGGCAGAAAATTTCCCGGTGCCGAAGTCATCGGTCTGGATTTTGTTCCGGAAATGATTGAGGTCGCAACACAGAAATCGCAGCGAAAAAAAGCCAAAAATGTCCGTTTTCTGGAAGGAGACGCACTCGCTCTACCCTTCGAGGACGGGATTTTCGATGCCTGCACCATCGCCTTCGGATTCAGAAATATTCCCGACAAGGACAGAGCCCTGGCCGAGATGAAACGGGTACTCCGTCCCGGCGGCAAGGTCATGGTGCTGGAAATGACGCTTCCCGAAAAAGCATTGATGCGTCCCTTTTATGCCTGGTATCTGCGTCGGGTCATCCCGGCGATGGGACGGATTTTCAGCCCCGATCCGGAAGCATACAGTTATCTTTCGGCCAGTATCGAGGATTTTTTTCAACCGGAGGAACTGTCGGAATTTTTCCGGAATGCCGGCCTGGCCGATCTGAAGGCAACGGCTCTCTCCATGGGCATCACCTATCTGCATGAAGGAACAAAACCGGCCGAGGAGGACAACGCATGATAAGCAGAGCGAAGTTAAGGGCCTGGTATCAGGCCAGCCGTCCTCCCTTTTTCATTGCCACTCTCATTCCGCTGGGAATCGGCGGCCGGGTGGCAGCCATGGACGGACACTGGAACGGACTGCTGTGGGCCGCCATTATTCTGGCCAGTTTTTTCGTTCACCTGAACGCGAACCTGACCAATGACTACTACGAATTTGACTATGATTCGACAGACAGCAGTATCGGCGGAACCCGCGTTCTTCAGCAGGGCCTCATCACAATCCGCGAAATGGGCATCGCCATCGTGCTGTTTTATTTTCTCGCCCTGCTGCTCGGCCTGTACATTCTTTTTACAAGCAGAGCCTGGCTGCTCATTCTGTTCATTGTCTTTGCAGCGCTGTCCAGTCTCTATTATACCGCACCGCCTCTGCGCTATGCCTATCGCGGCCTGGGTGAGGTGATGGTCGGCCTGAACATGGGGCCGGTGATGGTGGCCGGGACTTTTCTGGCCATGACCGGAAACCTGAGCGGACGCATCTTTCTCCTATCGCTGCCTGTAGCGGTGGGAGTCGCCTTCATCCTCTTCTACCAGAGCCTGTCGGATATGGATGTGGACAAGGCCGCCGGAAAGTATACGCTTGCAGTTCGGCTTGGACGGAAAAAAATCCGCAGTATGGTATTTATTTTTGCTTTTCTGGAATATGCCGGTATCGCCCTGCTGATAGCACTGCGATATCTGCACCCTGCCGCGGCGCTGTCGCTGCTGTCCCTGCCTTTCATACTGAAGATTTCCAGCCTGCTGGATGAGCACAAAGATTGGATCAAACTGCATGAAAACGGGAAATATGCCCGTTTCTTTTATCTGTTCAACGGACTGATCGTACTTTTGACTCTGATCTGATTATAAAATAGTATTCAGTTTGTATTGGGACGCATCGGTTTGTCGTCCAGAAACACAATCGTCAGTTTTTCGCCGTCGTGATGGGTGAATTCCCAGGGGCCGATTTTCATGTCCAGATGATAGCGGCCCTGCTTGCGGTCGCCATTCGTAAAATAATAGACCCACTCCCCTTCCTTCAATCCCGCGGAATAGGTTCCGGACATCTGCTGATCACCGCTGTCAAAGAATATCTTGTAGGATCCGTCCCTGCGTCCCTCTTTATACTCGATTGCCTTAACCAGAATATTCTTTTCATTGTAAGTCCGCCACATCCCGCTGCGCAGATTATTTTCATAACTGCCCTTTTCTTTGGCCCGCCCGTTCAGATAGTAGGTCGTCCAGGTCTCTTCCTTCTTTCCGTCTATGAGAGAACCCGATTCCCGTATTTTTCCATTGGGATAGAAGGCCTTCCAGATGCTTAAGCCGGCCTCGGAGTTATCCGCGACCAGTTC